>PMXR01000072.1 GCA_003171035.1 Chloroflexota bacterium | reverse complement strand
GGCGAAGTCGCCAACGGACATCTTGCGACGGGCGAGCATGACGTCGAGCTCGACGACGACGGCCATCAGATCACCTCGTCGAGCTCGGTGCGGTCGGCGATCGCCGACTCGAGCAGGCCTCGCATGACGACCATGAGGAGCACGAACGCCAGCCCGCCGGCGAGACAGGCGGCCAGCGGGAGGATGATCGGAGCGTTGGCGCTGACGAAGAAGAGCAGGTGGATCATGGGGCCTGCGCTCAGAACCGTGCCGACCGCCGCGCAGGCCGTGATGACGTCCACCCAGCGCACGGCGCGGCGGGTGAAGATGACCCCGCCGTTGACCATGGACAGCAACCGCCAGACGACGAGCAGCGCCACCTGACCGCATGCGATGGCGAGGATGTAGGCCACCGAGTACGGGACGGCGAGGTACGTGAGTTCGGGGAAGATCACCCCTTCCTCGGACGCGAACACGGGCATGAGTACCTGTGCGAGCACGGATCCGAGCAGGAGGACGACAAGAGCGACGCGGAGACGCCGACTTGCGAGCATCTTCATCTATCGATTTTCGATGGCTTTCGCTCGGCTGTCAATAGGTCAGTCGGGATCCGGCGGCGGGTCATACAAAGCCAGCTCGTCATCCGTTGGCGGCTGGAAGATACGTCGATACCGTTCCATGTGGCTCTCGGTGATCGCGAGGCCCCCCTTGGCGTGACGATCCACGACCCGCCGCACCAGTTCGTCGTAGGGCACATCGAGGAAACGGAGTTCGACCGCAGCGCCGAGCGATCGCCCGAGCTCCCGCTTCTCGTCGCGTTCCGACCGCGCCCAGAAACCCCATTCCAGGATCACCGACGTTCCCAGCGCAATGAGCCGCTGGGTGAGTGCCGAGAACTCCGCTTCGAGCTTGAGCTGGAACTCCTCGTCAAAGGGGTCAATGCCCAGGGCCAGCTCCCATTCGTCGAGGCTGAGCCGAACCGCGCCGTAGGACTCCGCAAGTTGGCGTGCAAGCGTTGTCTTGCCCGACGCAGGCAGGCCGCACAGCAACACCAACCTTGGTTGCAGCCTCTTGCCCGTAGTCATCAGGAGCGCCCCTCACTGTCTGTTAGCCGGCGGACGTAGGGTCGCTCGCCCAACTGTCCCAAAAGGTGCCGCCAGGAGTTGGCGAATCCTGACACTGGGTGGTTGTCTGAGCACTTGATGTGGGTGGCGGACCGCTGTGGGTCCACTCGCCGCTTGCGCCGTATCCATCCTCGTCACCGAAGTCGAGAACGCCGCCGACATCAAAGGGCGTCAAGTCGAAGCCCGTGCCACCGCTTTTCTGCGTGCAGTCCGGGTTCATCACGAAGAAGACCCGGACCATCCCGATCGATGACGGCGCTACGAGGCGCACGGCGGTGTGCGGCGGGACGCGGAGATCCGCACTTCCAGACGTGCCAACGAGCCGCACGATGCCTACGTGTGCTCCCCCATTCACGGCATACCAACGAGCGGTTGTGGGTGTTGGCGCACACCCGGCAGCGACCAGGAGGGCCGCCAGAACGATGATGATCCTCCTCATCCGCTTGACCCTCACTCAGCAATGCCCCGGCGACGCACCTTACCAACCGGCTGTGGCGCACGACGGAATCACTCCAGAGTTCAGGGTAGGCGCACACCGGAGACGTGGAGGATCCCTCCGACGATAGACCCGAGGGCCAGGATGGTCACCGGGACGACGACCCAACCACGGCTCCCCTTCAGGCCGGCCAGCGGGGTGCCGATAGCCACGCCCACGAGGAGGCCAGCCCATCCGATCGCTGGCGAAGCCGCCGGGGCCATCTCGGCCAGGATGGCGGCTGTCGCCAACCAGACCGCGAGACCGATCAGGGAGGCGGTGGCATACGGCCAGTGTCTCGCCCATCGCAGGGCGATGGATCCATGCCCCGGATTGCCGGTGCCCCCCGCGGTAGATCGGGCGGGGTTCGGGCCGATAGTGCTCTGGTGGTTCATCTCGTCATCCCCCTGCCGGCTGCCTCGAGCGGCTCACCGGACCCACTGGAGTGTGGCTGCCGCGAGGCTGTGGGTCAAGGTCACCAACTCGTATCGCGCAAGCACCTCCCCCGAGTTGACACTCATCACATCGCGATATATCGTGATGCCACGCGCACATAGCGCGATAGCATTCAAGGAGAACACACAGGTGTTTCACAACGAAATGGGTCGAGGACGACCCGAAGGCCGGCACGGCCGGCAGCACGGCGCCGCAGAGGCGGAAGCGCATGGAGGCCGCCACTATCGAGGCGGCGAGGACGGCGACGAGCGGTTCGGCCGCGGGCCGCGAGTCGGACGCGGCGGTCATGGCTTCGGCCCGGGGCGCGGGTTCGGCGGCGCGGGCTGGATCGGCCGCGGCGGGCCTTTTGGGCCGGGACGCGGACCGCAGGTTCGCCGGGGCGACGTGAGGACCGCCATTCTGGCCCTCCTCACCGAAGAGCCGATGCACGGCTACCAGATCATCGGGCAGCTCGGCGAGCGCAGCGGCGGCATGTGGCGGCCCAGCGCGGGTTCGGTCTACCCCACCCTGCAGCAGCTCGAGGACGAAGGTCTCGTCAAGGGCGAGGAGACCGAAGGTCGGACGGTGTATTCACTGACCGACAGCGGCAAGACCGCCGCCGAACAAGCTGGCAAGGGTCCGCGGCCGTGGGACATGCCCGGCTCGACCGAGGCGACCAACCTCTTCGGCCTCTTCCAGCCGCTCGGCATCGCCGTGGCCCAGGTTTCGCAGGTAGGCAGCCCGGAAGCGATCGAACAGGCTCGGGCGATCCTGATCGAGGCTCGCCGCGCGCTCTACCGCCTGCTCGCCGAGGACGGCGCCCCGAACCCCCCTACGGCCGAGTAGCCGGCGGCCGAGCCCCCTGCCCTGGCGCCATCGGCGTCACCCATGCCCATCCACCCGCAGAGCTCTGCCGGTGGTCCTATTCGGCCCCGGGCAGGTCGCAAAAGATCAACCGGCGGGCGTTGTCCGAGTAGACGAGGCGGAGCACGTCGACCGGCAGCCCAAGCCCGTAGATCGCCCACCGACCCTGGCTGCCGGGGCCGGCCTCGGGGTCGTAAGGGAAGTGCTCGTCGCGCGTCTCGAGGAACCTGAAGTTCACCGACCATGCAGCGGGGTCCGGCGGGGCGTCCGTGCCGAACAGCACGCGATCCGGCCAGCGGCAGATGAAGTCGCGCGCGGCATACGGCTGCCGCCCGAGTTCGCCGATCCGAGCCGCCAGATCCACGTTCCAGTTCGGGTACGCGGCCAGCATTCGTGCCACGCGGGCGAGGTCCTCAGGGGCGCAGCCGACGTGGGCTCCAATGAACGTCGTCTCCGGGTGGCGCTCGACCATCGCCTCCAGGCCATCGATCAGTTCATCGAAGCTCGGGAAGCCGTCTGCCTCCGGATGGCCGGGCGGTCGTAGCGGCCAGAAATGCCAGTCCGGGTGTTCGCGGAGCTCCTCCCAGCGCTCATTGCTGCCGTCGCAAGGCTCGAAGAACGCGATCGGGTCCGCGACGTGGATCGTCACCGGCAGGCCAAGCTCTCCGGCCGCGGCCCAGAGCGGATCGAGGCGCTGGTCGTCTATGGCCACCAGCCGGCCTTGCGCATCTCGTGCCCGGAGACCCAGCGTCTTCCAAACCTTGAGCCCCCGGGCACCGGCGGCGGCGGAGACGGCCAGGCGCCGGGCCTCCTCGTCGCCGAAGTCGGGGCGCTCGGCCCACATGTCGTAATCCAGGCCGGCAAAGACCGCCACTCTGGCGCCGAGCGGCCGCCACCTCTCGATCTCGCGTTCGAGCGCCACACCCTGGCCGCCGTCCAGGTCCACGATGGCGGCGATATCCGAGAGTTCCATCGCCAGTCGCAGAGCGGCCGCATTCCGGTTCGCCCACTCGCCCGCAAACGGGCTGGGCCCAAGATGGTTGTGGGCATCGATCGCGACGAATGCCGGCCGGGTCGGCGCGCCGTCCCAGCGGACCCTCAGTTGCGACCGTGGCCGGTAGTCGACCAGCCGCATATCGGCCACAGAGCCGTCAGCCTTTGAGCCCGGAGATCGTGATGCCGCGCACGAAGTACCTCTGAGCGAGGAGGAACAGGATGATCATCGGCAGGAGGCTCACGAGGGCCCCGGCCATCATCGCCGGCCAGTTGCCTATGTACTGGCCCTGGAAGAACGCAAGACCAACTGTCGTCGTGTAGCTCGGCAGGTCGCGCAGATAGATCAGCGGATCTAGCAGATCGTTCCAGCTCCACATGAACTGGAAGATGGCCAGGGTCGCGAGGACCGGTGTCGCGAGAGGCACATAGATCCGCACGAAGATCTGCCACGGGTTCGCGCCGTCGACGCGCGCCGCGTCGGCAAGGTCGCTCGGTATCGTCAGAAAGAACTGCCTGATCAGGAACGTTCCGAAAGCCCCGCCGAAGAAAGCCCAGACCCAGAGCGGCAGATTCGTGCCGATCCAGTTGCCGCTGTCGCTATACGGCCACGGCAGATACCGGTAGAGAATGAAGTTGGGGACCAGGACCACCTGGAAGGGGATGATCAGCGTCGCCAGGATCAGGGCGAAGAGGATCGACTTCCCCCGGAACTTGAGAACGGCGAAGGCATAGGCCGCCATGGAGCAGGTGATGAGCTGGCCTATCGTCGCCATCGTGGCGATGAATAGGGAGTTTTGGAAGAACGTACCGAAGGTGACGCCCGGCAGGGCGTTCCACATGTTGGTGTAGTTCTCCCAGTGGAGCCCCGTCGGGAACGAGAACGGGGCGCTCGCGAAGACCTCGCTGCGGGTCTTGAGCGACGTCTGGACCATCCACAGGAACGGGATCATCATCGCCAGTCCGCCGGCTGTCAGCCCCGTGTACAGGGCCAGCCGCCGTACGACTATCGATGTCCGTCGGCGAGCCGAAGTCCGGTAGTGGGAAGCTTCAGGCGAACTGGCCGGCATGGGGGCCACGGTCATTGTTCGCGCCTCACTGGTAGTGGACCCATCGATTCTGTGTCCGGAAGTAGATGATCGTGAACACGGCGACGATCAGGAACAGGATCCACGAGGCCGCGCTGGCGAGGCCCATGTGGAAGTTGCGGAAGCCTGTCTCGTAGATGAAGTAGACAAGCGTGATCGTCGCCCCGCCGGGCTTGCCCGGGTTGGCCATGACATAGATCTGGTCGAAGACCTGGAATGCCCCGATGAGCGCCAGGATCCCCGTGAAGAAGATCGAGGGCGTCAGGAGGGGCACCGTCACGTAGCGGAACCGGGCGAACCGGCCGGCTCCGTCCACGCTGACGGCGTCGTAGTACTCGGAAGGGATCCCCTGCAGACCGGCCAGGAAGATGATCACGTTGGCCGGCAGCCCCTGCCACGTACTCATCACGATGATCGACGGCAGAGCCAGGGTGGGGTTGGCGATCCAGCGCTGGGGCGACATCCCGAAAACGGATCCCAGGTTATTGAAGAGTCCCGTCGGGCTGTACATCCAGAGCCAGACGATGGCGATGGCCGTCGACGAGGTCACCAGCGGCAGGAAGTACATCGTTCTGATCCACGAGATGCCCCGGATCCGCTGGTTGACCGCCATTGCCAGGCCGAGAGCCAGGATCAAACCCAGCGGCACCGATACCGCTGTGTAGAAGAAGGTATTGCGCAGCGCCGTCAGGAACCTGGCGTCGCCTAACAGGTTCGTGTAGTTGTCGATCCCTACGAACGTGGGCGGCTCCAGCATGTCCCAGCTCGTGAGGCTCAGCCCGAGCGTGGCGATGATCGGTCCGGCGGAGAGAACCGCCAGACCAATCAACGTCGGCGCCAGGAACAGCAGCGCCCATCGCCACTCGCCGTCACGCGGTCCGCGGTGCCTGCCGGTCCGCTCCAGCGCCGAGGCAGACGCGCCCCCGCGTGCTCGACGCAGAACCGATCCGGTGCGTGCGAGCGAGAAGATGGACACTCGTCGCCCCGAGCTACTGGCCAAGGAGCTTTGTGAGCTGCGGCGCGACCTCGTCCAGGGCCGCCTTGGCGGTCTTGCTGTTGTCGTTGAAGACGTTCGAATCGAGCTCGTCCTGGAGGGCGGTGGTGAACTCGTTATAGCCGCGGAACGAGGGCTTCAGATGGGCGTAGGCCAGAGCATCGGCGAAGGTCTGAGCGCCGTCGAACGACTTGGCATACACGTTCGCCAGGACGTCCTTGTTGACCGGCATTGACGCCTTGAGGTTGGCGACCATCTGCTGCATCTGCGGCCCGGTGTAGCACTTCACGAACTCCCAGGCCGCGTCGGGCGACTTGGTGCCCTTGTAGACGACGACGCCGCTGGGATTGACGGACGTGGCCTGACCGGCCGGCCCGGACGGGAGCGGCGCTACGCCGAAGTCGATGCCGGCGGCAATGTGACTCGGGACGAGCCAGGAGCCGTCGGCCTCCATCGCGGCCTGGCCGTTCTCGAAGAGGTCGCCGGTGCCGCCCGGCGTCGGCTGGGCCATGACCTTGTCCTTGTAGATCAGGTCCTGCAGGAACTGGATGCCCTGGGCGGCCTTGTCGGAGTCGATCAAGAGCGTCTTCTTGTCGGCCCCGACGATGTCACCGCCGGCCTGCCAGACGAGCTCCGACCAGTAGTTCTCCATGTCGGTCGTCTCGGTGTAGAAGCCCCACTGCGTCTGGCCGTTGACCTGCTTGGTCAGCTGCCCCGCAACCTGGGCGAGCTTGTCCCAGTTCCAGGTGGCGTCCGGGTAAGAGATGCCCGCCGCGTCGAACATCTTCTTGTTGTAGAAGAGAGCGATCGTGCTCAGGTCGCGGGGCAGACCGTAGAGGTGGCCGTCCGATGCGGTGAAGTCCTGGACCCCCAGATTGGCGAGCTGGCTCGTATCGAAGCCGTCACGGGTGATGAGAGGGGTCAGGTCGAGGAGCTGGTTTCGGGTCTGGTAGTCCGGGTATAGGGGGCCGTCCATCAGAAACACGTCCGGGGCGTTGCCCCCGGCCAGGGAGGTCTGGAGCTTATCCCAGTAGGTGTCCCAGTCCGCGACGGTCACGTTGACCTTGATCGTGGGGTTCATCGACATGAACGCGTCGACGATCTTCTGCTGGTTCGCCAGCTCAGTGGTGTCGCCCCAGATGGCGTAGCTGATTGTTGCCGCCGGGCCGGTGTAATGGCCGCACGAGGCCGCGGGATTGAGAGTCGGGGACGCCGCCGCGACCTGGCTCGCGCCGGTTGCGGGTGCGGTCAGGACCGGCGTGGGACTTGGACTGGGTGTGACAGCGGTCGAGCCACAGCCGGCCGCGAAGACCGTTGCGATCGCCGCCAGCGACATTGCCCGCTTTACGCGAGAAACTCGGAACATTCCCGAACCTCCTCCTATTGTCAGGCTCTCCAATCGGGGGCTGCGCCGCCCAGCCAGGCAGGCAGCCATTCGGCTTCGGCCGAGATGAGCTCATCGGTCAGTTGCCAGGCCTCGTCCAGGCTGAGCTTGGCCTGGACCTGCGGGTCGGTGAGTACGGCGTGATAGACGAGGTCGCGGCTCCGTTCGAGCGCGGCCGCGACGATCAACAGCTGGCAGTCCACTGCGGGGTGGGTGTAAGCGGCGCACTGAGGCGGCAACGGGGCTGTGCCCATCGGGTGGACGCCCAGGCGATCAACCATGGCCGGCACTTCCACGCAGGCGTCCAGCGCGAGGTTGGCGATGAGCGGGCCGCCGCCGGAGCCGTTCATCACGTTGGCCACGATCCGGGCCGGCCCGCCCGTCGTCATGGCATGCACGATCACGGGCGCGTACTCCCCGCTCTGCTCGATCTCGAAGGGAGCGCCGGCATCGAGGAGCCGCTTGGTCTCCTCGAACTCGGCCTGGTTGTGCGCGACCCTCGCGAGGTACTCGCCGACCGGGATGTGGAACTCGTCCACCTTCCCTTTCGGGATGAACCAGGGGTTGTACTCCGAGTGGTGCTCGGAGGATTCGGTGGGGTAAAGCCCGAACCGCCGGAAGATCTCGGCCCGCACGAGATCGTCCTGCGGGACACCGCCCGACTCGACGAAGGACCGCAGTGCCGGATACAAGTCCTTGCCCCGGTGCTCGAGTTGCAGGATCCAGGCCAGGTGATTGACGCCGGCCGAGATGGCGTCGACCTCGGTGACGGGGATGCCCAGATAACCGGCCAGGGTGTGCACCGTCCAGTAGACCGAGTGGCACAACCCCACCGTCGGCAGCCCCACGCCCTGCTCGACCGCCTTGACGAGTATCGCCAACGGGTTGGCGTAGTTGAGGAACAGGGCCCCCGGGCAGACATCGGCCATGTCCGAGGCGATGGCCAGCACCACCGGGATGGACCGGAGGCCACGGAACACGCCGCCCACGTTGATCGTGTCGTTGATCGCGTAGTGGAGCCCGTGGCGCGCCGGGAGCTCGAAGTCGATCGAGGTTGCCCGGCTGCCGCCGACCTGAATCACGTTGATCACGAAGTCGGCCCCGGCGAGAGCTTCGCGCCGGTTCAGGCTGGCCGTGATTGTCGGGGTCGCGTCGAGGGCACCCGCGGTCCAGCGGGCCATTCGCACCGCCGTCGCCAGGCGATCGTCGTCGATGTCGTGCAGGACGATCTCCGCATCACGCAATTCCGGGAACGAGAAGAAGTCTCCGAGCAGGTTGCGTGTGAACTCCACGCTCCCTGCCCCTACGAGAACGATCCGCGGCAATTCAGTCCACCTCCCCACTGTTCTGGACGCCGACGATGTGGCGCAGGCCCTGGCTGTGGTAGCGCTCGACCCAGTCCGGGTGGTCCGGGTCGTGACCTCGGCGGCGCGCGAGGACGAAGGCGAGCATCGCAACGGGGGCTACGACGGTCAGGGGGGCGTAGTCCTCGGCGGAGGTCGCAGGCATCGGCAGCCAGGCCGCGGCTTCGATCTCCGGGCCGGACCCGGTGCCCGGTCCTACCTCCACGACGCGAGCACCCCAGCTCACCGCGTGTCTCGCGACATCGAGCGTGGCGGCGCAACCGGTCCCCAAGGGCGCGAGCGCGACAACCACTGTGCCCGGCCCAACGATGGTTGCCGCCCCGGTGGCCATCTCCCACGATTCGGCGCCCTCGGCATGAACCAGGGCCATCTCCTTGAGCTTGAGGGCGGCCTCGAGCGCGGCTGCCGTGGCGTTGCCGCTGCCGACGACGAACATATGCTCAAAGCCGACGAGTTCGTCGGCGAGCTGCTCCACGAGCGGCAAGGCAGCCGCCACGGCCGCGTCCACGTCGTCGGCGGCGCGAGCGAGCGCCTCTCGGACCGACGCCGCGCGAGCCCCGCCGAGCAGCTCGCCCAGGAGCAGGTGAGTGGCGGCGAGCGTGGACACGAACGTCTTGGTCATCACGGGGACGTGGCTGGGCCCACCGGCCGACAGCACCGTGTCCGTGGTGACCCTGGCCAGCGTGCTGCCCGGTACGTGGACGACGCCGACCGTCGGAATGCGGCCGCGCAGCTCATCGAAGATGGCGATGACGTCGCGGAACTCGCCTGAGGCGGAGATGCCGACCACGGCGTCTCGTGCGTCGAGAGCCGGGAGATAGTTACGGAGCTCCCCGGCGCCCAGAGCGATGACGGTGGGGTCATCGGCAGCTGCGAGGCGGCGGTAGGCGGTCGCGGCCGCCAGGGCGGAGTGGTACGAGGTGCCGTTGCCCGTAACGTAGATGCGCCGAACGCCGCCGGCGCGCAGGGCTTCCGCGGCCGCTCGCGCGGAAAGGAGGCTCTCGTCCAGCGTGGCCCGGATGGCCTGCCCTTCGGCTGCGATCTCTGCGGGAACGATGCCTTGGATCATCGGTTCGAGGGCTCCCAGTGCGCGATACCTAGCGGGCGACGATCACCCGAACGTTGTGGGCTTTCAGGGACATGACGTCGGCGGGCTCGACGCTGGCGTCCGTCACGACGGTGTTCACCTGGTCCAGGCCGAACACGAAGGCCGGGGCGACCTGGCAGAACTTTGTGGAATCGGCCAGCACGACGCAGTTCCGTGAGCTGGCGCGGAGGGCCCGGTCCGTCAGGATCTCGGGCACCGAGTCGTTCATCAGGCCACGCTCCGGGTCGATCGCACCGATGCCCATGAAGAGCGTGTCGGCACGCAACTCGGCAAGCGCCAGCTCCGCCAGGTGACCGAGCATCGAATGCATTCGGGGCCGGACCACGCCGCCCAGGATGATCAGTTCGATCCCTTCCCGGTCGATCAGGACGTTGGCGACGTCGAGCGCGTTGGTGATCACGGTCAAGTGTCGGTCGACCAGCCGCCGCGCCAGCTCCAGGGTGGTGGAACCGCTCGAGATGGCGACCGTCTGGCCCTCCTCGACAAGCTCGGACGCGGCCACGGCAATCGCCCGCTTGGCCTTGGAAGTCGCGTCGTCGCTCCTCGCGTTCGTCGCGCCGGGCAGGGCGGCGCCGCCGTAGATCCGCACGACGGAGCCGTCGATGGCGAGCCTGGACAGGTCGCGCCGGATCGTCGACTGGGTCACGCCCAGGTCTCTGGCAAGGACCGGAACGCTGACCTGGCCATCTTCACGAAGGCGGAGAACAAGGGTTCGGAGGCGATCGCTCTGCGGCATGCGCGCATGCTGTGACGCTAAATGCGCGCTGTCAAGCCTCATTCTGCGCGTTACGCGCAGCGAGGTGGTTGTTGCGATCCGTTCGTGCACGTATGATCGGCCCATTCCGCACGAGGTGTCTCATGCCGTATCTGCTCGGTACCAGGCGCGGGCTCGATGCCTGCGCGTCTCCACGGGGGACATTCGGCATCCTTGCTCTGGACCACCGCCAGAACCTGCGCCGGGAGCTGCACCCAGACGCTCCGGGAGCGACGAGTTATGCGGAGATCGTCGATTTCAAGCGGGCCGTGGTTCGCGCCGTCTCTCAGACGGCCACCGGCACGCTGCTCGATCCGGAAATCGGGGCGGCCCAGTGCATCGCCGACGGGTCGCTGCCGGCCGGAGCCGGACTGATCGTCGCGATCGAGTCCACAGGCTTCGAGGGCGAGCCAAACGCTCGCGTCAGCCGGGTGTTGCCCGGCTGGTCGGTCGAGCAGGCCAAGCGGATCGGAGCGTCGGCGGCCAAGCTCCTGATCTACTACCACCCCGACGCGACCAACGCCCGTGACCAGGAAGCCGTGCTCGCCGGTGTCGCAGCCGAGTGCCGGTCGAACGATCTGCCACTGTTCGTCGAACCACTCTCCTTCGATCAGGTGAGTGGCGGCAAGCTCGCGGGCGAGGCTCGGCGTCGTTGCGTCATCGAAACCGCGCGGCGTCTGATGGCCTGCGGCGGTGACGTCCTCAAGGCCGAGTTTCCGTACGACGGCTCGGTTACCGACGAGTCGGCATGGGCCGACGCGTGCGCCGAGCTGGACGCGGTGTCGCCCGTTCCGTGGGTGCTGCTTTCGGGCGGCGTGGACGATTCGACGTTCGAGCGCCAGGTGGGCGTCGCCTGTCGCGCGGGAGCGTCCGGCGTCCTCGCGGGTCGATCGGTCTGGGCTCCGGCGGCGACACTGGCGCCACGAGAGCGCGACGCCTGGCTGGAGTCGGAAGGCCGTGCCAGGTTGCGGCGGCTGGTGGATCTCGTCGACGCCGAAGGCCTACCATGGCACGCCCGCTCGCGCGGAACGCTGACATCGGCGCCGATGCCCGGCGAGGGCTGGTACCGAGGGTATTGACTTTCATGAACTCTTTGCCCGGATCCACCTCCGGGGCCGCGAAGAACCTCGACATCCTGGTTGTGGGCGAGATCCTCGCCGACGTGATCGTCAGGGCCGCCGACCCACGCCCCACCTTCGGTCAGGTGGAGCGCTACGTCGACAGCGTCGACCTGGTGATGGGCAGCTCGTCGGTGATCTTCGCCTGCGGCGCCGCCGCGCTGGGATTGCGGGTGGCCATGGCCGGTCTGGCGGGTGACGACGCCCTGGGCCGGTTCATGCTGGCTGCCATGGCCGAACGCGGCCTGGACACCTCGGCGGTCCGTCTCGTTCCCAAGATGCCGACCGGCGCCAGCGTAGTTCTGGCATCAGCGGTTGATCGAGCGATCCTGACCGCGCCCGGCACGACGCCGTTCATGCGCGTGGATGACGTTCCCCCGGAGCTGGTAAGGCGGGCTCGACACGTCCACGCAGGGGCTGTGTACGTGATGGACGGCCTCCGTCCGGAGCTGCCGTCGCTGTTCCGCACGGCCAGAGCCGGCGGCGCGACAACGTCGTTCGACACCAACTGGGATCCGACCGAAACCTGGCAGGGCGGGATCAGGCAGATCCTGCCCGAGACCGACGTCTTCCTGCCGAACGAGGTGGAAGCGACCAGGATCGCGCGCGAGTCTGATCCCGAAGCCGCGGCCCGGGCG
The DNA here is from genome assembly GCA_003171035.1 of Chloroflexota bacterium. GTDB lineage: Bacteria > Chloroflexota > Limnocylindria > Limnocylindrales > CSP1-4 > Fen-1039. The sequence goes on along the minus strand of PMXR01000072.1, from coordinate 43,216 downwards.
CTTGTGGCTATGGGGGCGCGGGTCGTGGCGGTCAAGCTCGGTGCTGCCGGGGCGATCGCCATCGCCGCCGACGGGCGACTGGCTCGCTGTCGCGCCCCCCACGTGGAGCCGGTAGACACGACCGGCGCGGGCGACACCTTCGACGCAGGGTTCATCACGGCCTGGCTGGCCGGCCGGCCGATCGAGGAGTGCCTGGCCATCGCGGTGGCCTGCGGATCTTTGTCGACTCGAGGCATCGGCGGCACGGCGGGCCAGCCGACGCTGGACGAGGCCGAGGCGCTGGCGCGGGCGGCGGGCCTCCTGCCGTGAGCGGCGAAGCTCCCCGTATCACGCGGCTCGTCTGCGTCTCGGTCAACGCCGCGATCGACAAGACGGCGGCGGTTCCGCGGCTCGTTCCCGGTGACATTCACCGGCCTGAAATGCTCTCGGTGGTCCCGGGCGGCAAAGCACTCAACGTCGCCCGAGCTGCGCGAACTTTGGGTCTGAACGCGTGCGTGATTGCCGTTCTGGGTGGCCACGCCGGCGATTGGATGGAGGAGCAGCTCGCGGCTCGGGCCATCCGGACGCGAGGGGTCCGCGTGCCGGGCGAAACGAGAACCTGCCTCTCGATCCTGGACAGAGAAAATGGCGGTCTGACCGAGTTCTACGAAGCCGGCCTGGAACTCTCCGCCGGAGGCTGGGCCGCCGTCGAGACGGCTCTGCGGACCGAGTTGACCACCGACCAGGGAGAGGCGCTCGTGGTGGTGGCCGGTAGCCTGCCGCCCGGCGCTCCGGCGGATGGGTATGGACGATTGAGCCGAATCGCGGCCGAGCTGGGGGCCCAGGCGGCCGTCGACGTCGGCGGTCCGCACCTGCTTGCCGCACTTGCCGGCCGTCCGTGGCTGGTCAAAGTGAACTCGCGCGAAGCCGCGGAAGCCCTGGGGCTGGCCGAAGGAGGCGTGGAGGGCGGCGCCCAGGCCGCACTCGAACTGAGGAGACGCGGCGCTACTGTCGCCCTGGTGACCCTCGGCACCCTGGGTGCGGTGCTGGTGGACGATGCCGGAGCAGCCTGGCTCATCGGCCCGCCACCGGAGCTGGGCGATTATCCGGTCGGCAGCGGCGACGCTATGCTGGCCGGCATTGCGGCAGCACTGGCCCGCGGCCGGACCATCGCCGAAGCGGCACGCGAAGGCGCCGCTGCTGCCTGCGCAAACGCGGTTCGGCCCGGCCAGGGCGAGCTGGATATCGCCGACCTGGAACGAGTGCTTCCCGCGATCACGCTCTCGGCCATCTGAGAGTAGCCGCCTGATACGCCGACGGTCCTAGCTCTCCGGTTGCGATTTCCGGCGCTTGCGCCGAATGGCCGTCCAAACCACGATCAGGATGACCACCCCCGCGAGCCACGTCAGGACCACAGCACGGCAAACCCTGCCAATGCCCAAAGCCTGCAGAACCAGCGCATTTGGAGCCTCCCGCCTCGTGTGCGAGCTCAGCAGGTGACGTGGAAGATGGCGTAGACGTCGTCCGCGTCCAGGTCCCTTACCAGCTCGCAGGCATCCTCGGTCGGTAGGGCCACGATCTCGATCCCGCGCCGGGCCGCTTCCTCACGGACATCGGGCCCGATGGGCAGCTCGCCGTGCGCCCCCGTCCCGATGATCAGCCGCTTGCCGCCCCACGGGATCTCCTCGGCCGCGGTCAGCGGCGTGTGGCCCCATTTGTGGTGGAGTGCCTTGGACGGGGCTTTGTCGCGTTTGCGGATCTTACCGCCGTCCACCACGACGTCCTTGCGGTACATCTCGCCGTCGATTTCGAGATGCCCGAACGAAACCAGCTTCGCCTTCATCCACGGATTCTCTCACGGGCCGGGCGGGAGGGCCGGCGGGCTGCGCGAACGCCGCGAATCAGCAGCCGGATCGGCCTACACTGCCTGCCGAGGTGAACTCCCGGGGCCGCAGCGTCCTGTGACCGTCGCGGGGCACCGTTGGGTGACAGGCAGAGATTGAAGGGGTTGTTTCGTGCGTAGTCGGCTTGCCCTTGGGCTGGTTCCTGTAATCCTCGCCGGAACGGCGCTGCTGGCATCGCCGGCCGCCGCGCAGGCCGCCTCCGGATACACCGATACCGGCGCGACGACCTACACCGTCAACCTGGCCAAGTCGGAGATCGACGTAACGGTCAAGCTCACGATCAAGAACAACACGCCGCCGAAGTGGGTCGACGTCCCGTGCGGTTACGGCATGATCTGTTCGGTGCCTGAGGATTACTACTTCTACGACACCTACATGTGGGTTCCGACGCAGGCCGGGAAAGTCACGGCCAAGGCAAACGCCGGCAGCGTTTCGCAGAAGGTCTACAAGAGCAATGCCTACGGCCGCGAGCTCGAGCTCAAGTTCGCCAAGCTCTACTACGGCCAGACTCGAACTGTGACGGCAACCTACGTAATCCCTGCCGGGCCGCGTGCTGCCGGCGGATATCGCGCCCTCAAGGCGTACGCCGGGCTATGTGCAAGTGGCAACGGCCAAGACTCAGGCGCCGTCAACGTCGTAGTCCCAGACGGGTTCACCGTCACGTTCGCCGGCGGCACCAACATGTCCATGTTGAGCGACACCAAGGGCGTCCAGACCTACGGCAGCGGCACAATCGCTGCCCCGTACAACTTCTTCAGCTGTGTCGAAGGCTCCAACCCGTCGGCCCTGACGAGTTCCAGCGTGACCGCCGCGGATCAGCAGTTCAACGTCCAGGCCTGGCCCGAAGACGCCAGCTGGGCGACCGCCATCCAGGCTGATCTCACGGCAGACGTCCCGAAACTGGAGGACCTCACGGGCCTGCAGATGCCTGGTGGCACGATCGCGATCAAGGAAGCTGCGACCGACGAACTCGGCGAATACGCCGGTGTCTACAACGCGGACACCAAGACGGCGACCGTAACCGAAGACACGGACAACTCCACGGTCGCGCACGAGCTCTCGCACATCTGGTTCAACCGAGCCCTCTTTGCCTCCGAGTGGATGTACGAAGGGTTGGCCGGATACAGCGAGAAGGTTGCGGGGCCGGGCAAATTCACGCCCTGCACCGACGCGGGCAAGTACCCCGGCACGGGGTCGGCGAACCTCTCGACGTGGACATACCTGGACTTGAACTCCACCACGGACGACGAGGCCCTCGCCGACTGGGATTACGCCGCGTCCTGCTATCTAGTGACCAAGCTGGCCGACACGATGGGTCCGGCCGGCTTCAAGGCGGTCATCGTGGCCGCATCCAAGGGCCAGCCGGCCTACGTTGGGGGCGATCCCACGACGCAAGCCGCGACCGTCCCGTTCTCGCTCTCGGCCAAGAAACTGCTCGACCTCGTCGATGAGCTGGGCATGGTGCCGGCCGGCGTGACCGATCCCGAGCAGGCACAGAAGCTCTTCGTGAGCTATGGAATCTTGAGCACTTCCGACCTCGCCGGCCGGTCGGACGCTCGGGACGCGTACCACACGCTCCTCGCCGCGGCCGGCCATTGGGGCCTGCCTCTTGCGGTGAGCGGCGAAATGGGCGACTGGAACTTCTCAGCGGCTCAGACGTCGATGGGCACGGCCACCGAGATCCTGGCGCTGCGCGATCAGATCGCGAAGACGCTGCCCGGATTCAACCCGGACGGGACCGCTCTCGAGACCCAGTTCGAAGCGGCCGAGACACAAGCAGATCTGGACGCTGTCCTCACGGTCGCTCAGGCTGAGGCCGATGCCGCCAAGGTAGTGAACCAGGCCGCGCAGCTGCAGGACGGTTCACACAACCCGCTGCAGGCGATCGGCCTGATCGGCACGGACCTGGCGGCACCCATGACCCAGGCCAAGACGGACCTGACCCAGGCCAAGCCGGCGGAGGCGACCGCCTCGGCTCAGAAGGTCATCGACGCCGTGAACGGCTCGACAACTCAGGGCCTGGTTCGCATCGCGGTGGTGCTGCTGCTGCTCCTGCTGGCGCTGGGCCTGCTGCTGTTCGTGCGCTTGCGCCGCAGCGAGGCGGCGGCTCTGGCGACGGGCGATGGCTCGCTCGGGCTTCCCGCATGGATACACAGCGGCACGGAGCCGGCCACGTCCGTCGAGGCCTCGGGGACCGCATCTCCACCCCCGGCGGAGCCGCCCGTCTGATCCAAGGGATCGCTCCCGCAGTAGTCGATCTGACCATATGGAACCGCGGGGGCCGCCGCGTCATCATTGCGGTGAGCCTCAATTGAGGCGAGAGCGGGAAGGGGGTCCGGAATGAGAGGAACTGGGTTCACGGCGCGAGCGGCCGGAGTTCTGGCAATCGTGGCGATCGCGGCGGCGTGTGGCAGTGGCGGCGGCGCCACGCCATCGCCAAGCGCCCACTCGACGCCGCCGGCGCCGGCAACGGCCCGGCCGTATCAATCCTTCCAGCTGGACGACTTCACCGTCATCAAGGGCCTGGCACACAACCTGAGCCCCGCCGAGGACCAAGGGGCCGCCGGGGCCGCGGAACTGAACGACTTCGGGTTCGACCTGCTCCGCCACATGGATGCGAGCGGCAACCTGTGCGCTTCGCCCACGAGCATTGCCCTCGCTCTGGCGATGGTCGAGCCCGGCGCCAAAGGCCAGACCGCGGCCGAGATGGCGAAGGTACTGCACTCGTTCGGCTCAGCCGGTCAAGAGAGCGAGATCCTGGCCCTGCTGGGCTCCCTTCGAGCGAAGACCGCCTATGTAGACGCCGACGGCTTTCCTCTGGAACCAGCGGCAACCCCCGATCCCGCCCATCCGGATCCGGTCGTCGAACTCAACGTGTCGAACCAGGCATTCCTGCAGAAAGGCCTGTCCTTCGAGCAGCAGTACCTCGACTCGATCAGCGCAGGCTTCGACGCGGGCGTCGGCGTCCTGGACTTCCAAAAGGCTTCGGAGCCGGCGCGGCTGGCGATCAACAAGTGGGCCGGCGACCAGACCAAGGGTCGAATCCCGTCGATCCTTCAGCCGGACGACATCAACGACGGCACTCGCTTCGCCCTGGCCAACGCCATCTACCTCAAGGCCGCCTGGGACAGCAAGTTCGACAAGGCCAACACGAAGTCACGCGACTTCACGACGGCCGGCGGATCGAAGGTTTCCGTACCCACCATGGCCACGGACCAGCATCTGGCCTATTCGGCCGGCCAGGGCTACCGCGCACTGGAGTTGTCATTCAGCGGCGACACCATGTCTATGACGCTCGTCGTGCCGGACAAGATGGCGGACTTCATGGCCGGTCTGAGCCAGGCCAAGCTGTCCGCCATCCTCTCGGCCGAATCGATCTATGACGTCGACCTCACGCTGCCGCGCTTCTCGATCGACACCCGCTTCAACCTCAAGACCGCCCTGGCCGATATGGGCATGCCCACGGTGTTCAGCGATAGCGCCGACCTGTCAGGCATGGCTGCCGCGGGTCCGCTCGACCCCAATGGGCTCAAGATCGACGAGGTGATCCATCAGGCGAACATCGACGTCGTCGAGGAAGGAACCACAGCGGCGGCGGTGACGGTCGTCCTTGGGGCCGCCACCGGTGGGCCCGGCGACCAGACGCCTCCCCCGCACGTGCAATTCCACGTGGACAAGCCGTTCCTCTATCTGATCCGAGACAACGATTCGGGCGCGGTGCTCTTCCTGGGTCGCGTGGACGACCCGTCCAAGTAGCTCGGCGCCAGGGCCTGCGCCGCCACTACACCGTGATGTCGTCTCCGGACAGCAGCTCGCGGGCCGCGCCGGCGGCCTCGGTGCCGGCGAGCGGGTCGGCCGACTTCAGGACGCCGAAGTCGAGGCCGGTCAGGTGCTCGATACGGGCGATCGGTACCTGGTAGGTCTTGAACTCGCCGAACGCGAATTCCAGGCCGGTCAGCAGATCCGACTGGCTGACGATGTAGCCCGTCGCGGTGAGCTTCTGGTCCTCGGTCCGCAGCATCACGGCAACCTTCCAATAGGCCAGTGGAATCGAGACGCCGCGGAACTTGGGATCGCCCGGGGCCGCGACCGGGCCGGTGAAGACGTTGGCCTTGAAGCCGGACGTCTGGGCGTTGTTGAGCAGGTAGTCCTCCAGGTCCGCCCACAGGCTCTCGTTGAACGTCTTCTGCTGAGGCGTGCTGTTGGTGTAGAAGAAGGTGTCCGCCTCGGCGAGCTTGGAGGTTGGGCCCCAGCACGGGTCCAGGCGCCGGACCAGATGGCCTCGATCGAACTCGGAACCGGCATACAGCTCCTTGCCGATCTGCTCGGGGGCCGGGACGCGCGGATCCTTTGCCCACGGGTCCGAGGTTCGCTTCAGCCGGACCTCCGTGGAGCCATCGATGTTGACGGCGGTGACGATCGCCATCCGGCGGGTCTTGTTGAAGATGATCGAGAAGTGCTCGTACGGGAGCGCGAAACGGGCCGAACCAGCCGCCGCGGCGTCGACGACCAGCGCGTCGGACGCCAGCGTGTCCGCCAGAACCGGGAGGTCCGCCCGGCTGGTCGCCCCGAGGAATGCCGGGTCGTAGCCGGCGCGGCCGGCCATGTCCGACTTGTGGACGACCCGCTCCTGCATGGCCGGCGTACTCGGCGCCGGCTTGCCTGTGACCACCGTGGCCGGACCGCCGACTCTGGCCAGCGTGTCTCGCAGCGTCGAGGCGGAGACGGCGTAGTTGCTCTCGCCGTAGAACCCGCCGTAGTGCAGGCCCACGACCGTGCCCGTATCTATGTCCACGATCGCCGATCCGGAGCTGCCGCCGAGAGTGCTGCAGTCGTGGCCGAACGTGGCCTCGTCAATGATGTGGCTGATCTGGCCCGGAGCGAGCCGCTTCACGTTGAAAGTGGTGCCGAAGATCTTGCGCTCGACGCCCTGATCGTCTCGATCGTCCCTCGCGGGATAGCCGATGGCGACTACGTATTGATCCACCTGGAGCGGCGCGGCGCTCAATGGGATCGGTAGTGGAACCGGGCGCGCGTCTCTGCCGGCCACCTTGATGAACGCAATGTCGGGAACGCCCTGCGCGTCGTCGGCGATGTAGAGGATGCCCGCCAGATCCACCTCGAACGGCACAGCCTTCCCCGCCTCTTCGTGGAAGTCGAGGTCGGCTGTGAAAGCCCGGCCGTCGGGCGTGACACGCATCGTGAAGCCCGTTACGGACTTGAGTGCGAACTCCGAGGCGACGTGGCGGTTCGTAACCATCACCCCCGGCGCGATCATCCAGCCCGTGCCGACGAACGGGATCGACAGCGCCGGCACCTCCACGCGGCCCACGGATCGGATGGCCGCCCGCAACTTCTCCTTGTTCGGGTAGAGGCGATCCCGCCAGATGTCCGACTTGGGCACTTCGAAGCTGTCGTTGCGGATCAGGAGCGAGGGCCGGCCGTAGGCCAGGATGATCGCTTCCGTCTGCGGGGCGTGGGTCGAATTGAAGACCGATGTCGGCGGCATCCCCAGAGGCAGGGGCGCCGACGGCACGACTCCGGCGGGTAAGGGTGGCCGGATGATCGCTCGTCCCGTGAGGGCCGGCCCGCCGGTCTTCCGGTCGATCTCGTCCGCGAGATCTCGGTCCTTCGCAATTGCGTCCAGCTGTGCCTGCGACATGGCATCCTCCCCCGTCGCCCCGGAAATGGGGCGGTCACACTGAGGTTAGGAACACGCCAAGCCGTCGGTCAATAGGGAGGCTATCTGTCGCGCCACCGAGCGGCCCGCGCCACGCCCTGCCGTAGGAAATCAGGGGACCGGGTAGATCTTGACGCTAACGGCGGCCTGGTCGCCGCGCGCGGCCATGACGGAACGGACGTCGTCGCCCAGGGCCACGGTGAGCCTTCCGTTTGCCGGCAACGTGATTGGTCCCGGGAACTTGGCGGTCAGCCGTGCCTGTTGCGGCCCGGGCAGTGACGGGTCGGTCCATACGATGTAGAGGATGGCTGCCTTGACTGCGAAGTCGTTCGCGTTCGTGACCACGACGCTCGTGAAATCGTCGAACTTGGTGAGTTGAGTGCCGTCCGCCGCGAGGAACTGGAGAGCGGGCTCGTAGATCACCTTCCGCGAGTCCGGAATCCACCGAACACTGACCACGTCGACCTTGACGTTGCGTACGTCGCCTGCGCGATCTCCGGAGAATCGGAGGATGTCGTAGCCTCCGGACGGAGGAACGAGCAATTCGCCCGCAAGAACCCCAAACAAGCTCTCGACCGAGACGCCCGACAACACCCGGTTTCCGCTATCGAGTGGTTGGATCTTCAGGATAGGGACAGCGGTGTATCCAGAGCGATCGTTGTATATCGCCAGCGTCTGGTTGATGAAGTTGTCCTTGCCAATGGCGGTGTATTGGAAGTGCAGACCGGTCGATGACCCAGACGCCGCGACCGGGCGCGTGCCTCGCGTCGTCGGTTCGGCGTTCACGTTGACGTACCAGGAGCAACCCGCCAGACAGCAGGCGACGAGCGCGGCAGCGCCGACCGCACGAATGAACCCGAGCCGAGCCATCATCTACCCCTTCCACCGCCAGACTGTCGAAGCCACTTTTCGCGGCAGCCGCTCAACGGCCGAACGCGACGATCCGGCCGCCGGAAGCCGAGGCAACCGCTCCGCAAGCGGTTCCGGCTGAGGATACATGGAGACCATCGCCGTGGTAGGGGTTCAGATAGTCGGATGCCGGAAGGTCACGTCGTCGGGCCGATGTAGCTCACAATGCGGGTCGGGCGGGCGAGCGCCGTGTGGCGTCCGCGCGAGTCGTGCATCAGCCGAGGTGTCCGATGGCCTACGACTTCGAACTTTCGACGGTTCTGCCGGCCTCGCCGCAAGCGGTCTATGACGCCTGGATGAGCAGCGAAGGCCACGGCGAGATGACCCTGACCGAATGCACGATCGACCCGCGCGTCGGCGGCGAATACGAGGCGGGCGACGGCTACATCACCGGCCGAACCACTGCCTCGAGCCGGGGCGGCGGATCGTCCAGACCTGGCGCACCAGCGAGTTCTCGGACGCGGATCCGGATTCGGAGATCGAGGTCCTGCTCGAGCCGGTCGACGGCGGCACGCGGCTGACGCTCCACCACCGCCACGTCCCCGACGGACAGCTCGACTACGAGCACGGCGGCTGGCAGGACAACTACTTCGAACCGATGCGGGGGTACTTCTCCGAGCGCTGATCACCGGGCGGTTTGACGCAGCGACTGCCAAATTGGGTAGTAGGAGCAACCAACCCACGTGGTAGCCTCGGCCCGTCAGGCCGGCATTCGGGAGGAGAGCGATGTTCACCAGATCATCCACTCTGCATAGAGGGCGGGCGCAGGCGCGATCGATAACAGTCGGGGTCCGTGGCGCCGGCGCCGCACTGGCCGTGGCCATCGCTGCCGCGGCGTGCGGGCCGGCAACCGCCAGTCCGACCGCGACGGGTTCGCCCGTCGGCCCGGCATCGCCCACGGCATCGCCCACGGCAGCGCCGACCGCGTGGCCATCGCCCCTCATGTCTACCGCGCCGGAGGGATATCCGGTCGCCCTCGGCAACGCCGCGATGCTCGCCCCGGCCGCCGACAACGGGACCCAGGCCGGCGGCGAGATCAACGACTTCGCCTTCGACCTGCTGCGGCGACTCGATTCGACGGGCAATCTGTGCGCCTCCCCGACCAGCATTGCGCTCGCTTTGGCGATGGTCCGGCCGGGAGCGCAGGGGTTGACGGCGACCCAGATGGACGCGGTCCTGCACGGCTTCGGCTCGACAGGCCAGGCCGCCGAAACGGTGGCCTTCCTCCAAGCCCTCCAGTCGGCGACCTTTTACGACGACTCGGACTTCGACTCAAACGACCCGGCCGCGACGCCCGACCACACCGGCAAGACGCCGGTAGTCGAGCTGGACGTCTCGAATGCCGTCTTCTCACAGCAGGGCATGCACCTTCAGCCGGCCTACCTCGACTCGCTCAGTTCCAGTTTCGGTGCGGGAGTCGGGCTGGTCGACTACCAGAACAACGCCGAGGCTGCCCGCCTGGCAATCAACAAGTGGGGCGACCTCCGGACCAAGGGCCGAATTCCGAACATCCTGTCGCCCGGTGATGTCGACTCGACTACCCGCATTGCCCTGGCCAACGCGATCTACTTCAAGGCCATCTGGGAGGAACAGTTCGATGTGAGCGCGACCACGAACCTGGCGTTCACGCGGGCCGACGGATCGAAGGTCTCGGTTCCCACGATGGCGAAAAACACCGAGTACATGTACAGCGCCGACACGGGCTATCGTGCCGTCAAGATCCCGTTCCTGGCATCGGCATCGATGACGATCGTCGTTCCGGACAACATGGCGACGTTCATCAGCGGCCTTTCGGCGGCCAAGCTTGCGGCGATCACCGCCAAGGAATCGGTCTACATAGTGGATATGACGCTGCCCAAGTTCTCGGCCGACTCGAGATTCGAACTCGCGTCCGTCCTGCAGCAGATGGGCATGGCAAGCGCCTTCGACCCGACCACGGCGGACCTTTCGGGCATCACCACCGATGAGCGCCTGTGGGTCGACAAGGTGGTCCACGAAGCGAACATCGACGTGGACGAGAACGGCACCGAGGCCGCGGCGGCCACGGCGGTGGTGATGGGGATCACGGCCATGCCGCCCATGCGAAACCCTCCGCCTCCCATTGTCTTCACCGCCGACCATCCCTTCCTGTTCCTGATTCGNNTTCCACATCGACAAGCCGTTCCTATATCTCATTCAGGAGAACACGACCGGGGCCGTTCTCTTCATGGGCCGCATCGACGATCCATCGGCGAAGAGCTAGACCAACCCACGCCGCCGGAGTTCGTCGAGTAGTGGCGGTAGTCCCGCCATAACCACCGCGGCACCGGCCGCCCGCAAGCCGGCCGCGTCCGTGGCTCCGGTCGTGACTCCGACGGCGGTCATCCCGGCCGCGGCGCCGGCCATCATGTCCCAGGCCGAGTCGCCGACGTACCAACAACCTGCCGGCACCACGCCCACCTGCTCGGCCGCGACCAGCAGCAGGTCCGGGGCAGGTTTGGCGTGTTCGACGTGCCCGCCGTCGATGATTCGTGGCGGCGCGGGCAGCCGCAACGCAGCCACGGAAACCGCCACCTGGCCGGGCTGGCTCGCGGTCGCGATCGCGAACGTCAGGCTGCCGGCCTCGAGCAGGGTCAGCAGTTCGGTCGCGCCGGGAAGGACCGCCGGCGACGCGTTGAGTTCATCGAAGATCGCGCCGGATGAGCGGTCGAGTTCGTCGCGCGCCGCCCAATCCAGCTCGCGCCCGGCGGCCCGGCCGATTTCGCCGGCCAGCCAGCGGCCGTCCGAGCCCATGTACCGCGGCAGAATTGCCGGATCGATCGCCAGGCCGATCCCGGCGAACGCCCGTCGCCACGCCTCCGCCCTGACAGGGACGGTGTCGACGAGCGTGCCGTCGAGATCGAAAAGCAGCGCCTCAGGATCAGGGAGATTCGCGAGCGTTCGCGCGGCGTTGGTCACTCGGGGCTACTCCGCCGCCACCGACTCGGACTCGGACTCGGACGCCGCGGCGATCGGCAGCCCCAGCCGGCGCAGGTCCCCACGCAAAGTGGCGGCATCGACGAACGGGACGGCGACGATGCCGAGCGATGCGGCGGCGGCGATGTTCAGATCCCAGTCGTCGATGAACGCCGTCTCCTCGGCCTTCAGGCTGAAGCGCGAAAGCAGCTCGCGGAACATCCTCGGGTCGGGCTTGCCGACGCCGACTTCACCCGAGATCACGACGCCGTCCATCTCGTCCAGGAACGGGAACATCCGGCGCGTGGTCCGGAATGTCTCGGCCGACCAATTGCTCAGGGCGTAGGTTCGATAGCCGGCCGCCTTCAGCTCACGCATGATCTGAACCGTGTCCTCGAGCGTGCCGCCCAGCATCTCGGGCCAGCGATCCCAGTAGGCATTGATCAACTCAGCCTGGTCCGGATGGTCCGCCGCCAGCTCCGCGATTCCTTCGGCGAATGGGCGGCCGGCGTCGAAACGGCCGTTCCACTCCGGCGTGCAAATTTCGGCCAGAAACCGCTCCATGGCGGCTTCGTCGGCGCCGAAGAGCTTCCGATACAGGTATCGCGGGTTCCAGTCGATCATCACGCCGCCCAGGTCGAAAGCGATCGTGGAAATCCGAGCCGTCGAATCGATAGTCATGGAGCCAACTCTACGTGGATCGACGGCCTGATGCGCGACGGCCGAATATGCGGCGGCGCCAATCGATCGCCATTCGCCTCGACTATGGGGCCGGCACTTCTCCGGTCGGCTTCTCCGGCGCCTCACCCGCCTGGGTGGGGCGTCGCGGCTTCAACGACTGATAGGCGAAGGCGCCGACGAGGAGCAGCAGTCCGAGGCCGATCAACGACAGAACGCGGTAGGCGACATCCAGGTAGCTCAAATCGAATAGGAACACCTTGCCCGTGGCGAGCGCGAGCAAACCGAGCCCGGCCTCGCGCACGCCCTGGCGCCAGCCGATCAACCCCGCCAGGAAGACGCCCATCCCGATCAACCCCCACAGGATCGAGACGGAGACCTGAGCCTGCTTCTGCAGTTCCTCGAGGGCGACGTGGCCGCCGACCTGGCGCTGGAAGAAGTCAACCAGCAGAGTCGAGGCCAGGTAGACCAGCGCCACGCCGACCGCGGTCGCCAGAGTGGCTCTGGTGGCCTTGGGCAGGGGCAGGTATGCCGCGGCCGCGGCGACGGCCAGCGCGGTCGCCCCGATCGCCAGGACCGCGTCGATGGCGAACCACGTCCCGGTCAGAGCCACGCCGGCCCGAACCCCGAGTCGTTCGACCGGGTCGATTTGCCCCATGACGGCGAAGATCGAGGCAGCTACGAAGATCGAACCCGCCAGCGGGTATGTCTGCCACGCGTACTTCATCCAGAAGGGCAGGCTGCCGATCGCGATCGCGAGCGCACACCAGGCCACGACCGCAAACGGCAGGGCCAGTTCGAAGTAGCTCGTGTAGGCGGCCAGCGCGGCGGCAACCACGATCCCACCGACGCGAAGGTCGGGCCGGGCGGTAATCCGGGACGCGGCCAGGAAGGACGCGATGCCGATCGCCGCCGACGCCGCCGCGAGATCCGCGAACGGGACTGCCGGGATCACGATCGCGCTTGTCGACGAAATCGGCATCTCGTACGCGCCCATGTGGGCCACTGCAAGAACGGCCGAAGCCATCGCGGCCAGGAGCGGCGAATCAGGCCAGTGAACCTGGTTCATCAGCAGCATGGGCACCTTGCGCAGGGTCGCTCGCGACGCAGGCACTCCGGGCAGCATGTCCAGGAGGCCTTCGGCCGCCATCGCGACCGGCAGCAGGGCCGACCAGCCGGCGACGAGTGCCACGCCCGAGAGTTCGAACGGCAGCGAATAGGCGACCAGCAGCAGTCCGCCGGCAGTCAGCCCGCAGCGAGCGCTGTGGTTGCGTGATAGCAGGCCGCTCAGAACGGCGGCGAGCAGCACACATGCAAGGGCCAGACCCGCGGCATCGGCGAACGCAAAGGGTCCGGGACCGGCGACGCCGCGCAACGTCCATTGGAGCCACGGGAATTCGTAGGCGCCGAGATGGGCGACGGCCAGCGCGCCGGCGACGGCCGCGGCGACGCCGACGTACGCGTTGGGGCGGAAGCCGCAGATCGCGACCAGGGCCACGACCTCGGCCGACCAGGCGGCCACGAGCGCAGTTCCCGACAGTTCGAACGGCAGAGCATAGGCGACGACCAGCGAACCCGCGACCAGCAGGCCGGTTCGAACTTCGCGGCTCCTGGCCAGGATGGCGGCGGCGAATCCGGCGGCCAGCAGGCAGGCGAGGGCCAAACCCGCCGAGTTGGCAAAGGGGAACGCCCCGGCGCGAGTGGCGCCGTTCAGCGTCCAGTCGGCCAGCGCGTATTCGTACGAGCAGAAGTGGACGAGGGCGCCGGTTCCGAGCAGCATCGCCGTCAGGCCCAGGTAGTCGTCGCGCCGGAAACCCCAGACGGCGGCGAGCGCCACTCCTTCGGCCGCCCAGGCGGCCACAAGAGCGGTACCGGAGACTTCGAAGGGCAGCGCGTAAGCCACGAGCAACGAGCCGGCGATCAGCAGTGCAACTCGGACGTCGGCCCTCCGGCACAGCCACCCAGCCGCGAGTCCGGAGAGCAGCAGACCGGCGAGGGCCAGCCCGGCCTGGTCTGCGAACGGGAAGGTGCCGGAACCGGTTGTCCCCTGCAGTGTCCAGTGGAGCCAGGGGAATTCGTACTCACCAAGGTGGGCGACGGCCAGCGTTCCGAGGATAGCGGCCGCTCCGCCGGCATAGTCGTTTTTGCGGAAGCCGAAGATCGCCGCCAATACAGCGCCTTCGATCGCCCAGCCCACCGCAACCGCCGGACCGTCGAACTGGCGCTCGACGGCGAGGGCTACGGCCGTGACACCTATGGCGTTGATCAGCAGCCCGAACGGGTATTTGTCGCCACGGCGCCACACGAAGTAAGCGCCGAAGGCGAAGTGCGCCACGGACGCGGCGGCCACGTAGGCCCCCTGCCACGCGGCCAGATTGCCGGACAGAACCCACAACCCACCGCCGATCGCGAGGATCGAGTTGATCAGGAAGAGCGCTTCCGCGCGGACCTCCGCGTCGTCCTCGCCGTGCCGGCTACGCAGCTCGTCGGCCGAGGCGGCAACGGCGTGAAGCAGCCAGTAGGCGGCGAGAGCGACGACCGCCGTCGGGGCGTCGGGTTTGACACTCAGCCAGAAGACGAGTTGCGGCGCGGTGATCAGGAACGCCGTCGGCGGCAGCCAGCGCCATGACCTGGCCAGAGACACCACGGTGGTACCCACGACGGTCACTGCCAGGAAGGCGATCGTGACGGCGTTGGCTCCGGCTCCCATGATCGGCGGCGCGGCGGCGATAGCGAGCAACCCGAAGATAGCGACCGTCTCGGACTTGACCCGAATCGCCACCGCCGCGGCCACAACAGCGGCCACGAACGATCCGGCGAGGGCGGTCTCAGGCGGGTAGAGCGAGTAATAGCGCGTTCCTGCGAACAGAGACAGCGACACGACGCCGAGTCCGACGGCAACGAGTACGTGGCCCAGCGATGCCTGGCGGCGCCCGAACAACCACGCTCCGGCGGCGACGAACGCTGCCCCGCCGGCGAGCCCCAGCGCCACCCGGCCTTCCGGTCCGATCCAGCCGCGGCTGAATGCCAGGCTCAGGAAGAAGACCGATCCGAGGACGACGGCGGCCGACCCGACCCAGGCGAGAAGCCGGCCGGTCAGCCGCGACTCCAGGTCGCGCAACGACGCGAGCGAGACCCGCAACTCATCTGCCGTCGATTGGCTCGGGGCGTAGGCGGCCGGCTGTCGGGCCGGCGCTGCTGCCGCGGCCCGAACCGGGGCGGCCGGGGTCGCGGGCACGGGCCAGGGCGCAGGCGGCTGCGGCTGCGGCGCAACCGGGTACGGTGGCGCAACCGGGCGCTGTGGGGCCGGTGCGGGTTGCTGCGGCGGGACGGGCGGGGCAGTGGGCTGGCCCACGGGGTGTTGCCACCACGGTTGCTGCGGTGGCGCCGGCGGCCACGGCTGTTGCCATGGGCCTTGGGCCTGCCAGCCGCCTTGCCACGGGTACGGTTGGGCCGGCGGCTGACCCGCGTCCTGCGTGCGAGCGGACGGATCGGCCGGCCGCGACTCCAACTCGGAGATCCGTGTCTCGAGTTCCGAGATTCGTTGAGTCAGCTCCGCGAGCCGCCGCGCCAGCTCGTCAGAATCGGGTTCCCCGTCTGCCATGTCTGATCGCTCCCCTGTTGCCGTGCCGGATCCCACAACCCCGGCCGAGCGCTACCCCGACCGCAATCTTAGGCACGCCGGTAACCGGTTGTTGTCGGCTCCACGACACCGGCCGATTTCGCTTGGAGCCCCCGGCATCGCGCCGCGATCGCGCCGCCCGAGCCTTTCGCCCATAATCAGACTCGCCCGCCATCCGGCCACCGCCGTCGTCCCGGAGGATTGCCTTGAACCTCAACGCCGCTCTGCCGTTCTGCTCGTCGTTGTTGAGCTTCGTCTTCTTTGCGCTGCTCTTCGACCAGTGGCTCGAGAAGCGGCGGTCGTACCAGGCCGTCTGGGCGATCGGCATGCTGTGGTACGGCCTGTCGGCCGGCACCGAATTCCTGGGCGGCGCCTTCGGCTGGTCCGAGCCCCTGTATCGGGCGTGGTATCTGATCGGCGCGATATGGGTCGCCGGCTGGCTCGGCCTCGGCACCGTGCTGCTGCTCGGCAAGACCCGCTTCGGCTACGCCTTCGCCGGCTCGCTATTCCTGGCCGGTCTCTTCACCGCGCTTACCCAGTCCAAGTACCACTACGCTGACAGCGGCATCGCCCCGGTCCTGTACTTCGCGATCGCCGCGGTGCTGGCCGCAGCCATCGTCGTCGACACCTTCCGCGGCGGCTCGACCTGGCCGCGTCTGGCAGCCGGGGCGATGATCGCCGGGACCGTTGCCTCGGCCGTGATGATGGCCGTGGTATGGCTGCCCGCACCCGGCTGGGTCGTCGACCCGGTCACTCACATCCCCACCGGAGAACTCTTTCCCGGGTACTTGCGGCTGCTGACGCCGTTCTTCAACATCACCGGAGCCTTCGCGCTGGTCCTGGGCGGTATCTACAGCACCTACATCTTCATGCCCAAGAAGCGGTTGATCCGTTACTCGCTCGACCGCAGCCTCTCGCCCATCCGATACGCGGCCAACCTGCTGCTGGCGCCGATCGCGATCTGCCTGAATCTGGCGGTGTCCATTCCCGGAACCGTCGCGGCGCTAGTGACCGGCCGGCTGCACAGCCGCGTTCCGGCCACGCTGCTTATCGCAGTGGGGGGCCTGATCCCGGCGATCACCAGCGGCCTCAATCGATTCGGAGATACGAGTGGGTTCTTCGTGGGCGAGCTGCTGGGCGTAATCTTCCTGTTCGCGGGATTCCTGGTCTCGATTGAAGTCTTCCGGGAGATCAGGGTTCCGTTTACGCACATCGTGTTGCGGTCGCGCGCGCCGGAAGAAGCCGCCTGAGTGGAGGAGACAAAGACCATGGCCGGGCTCCGTTGACGACCCTCGAACCGAGAGCGGCCACCACGCGCGGCGTATCCGCCCGAATTCTCGACCTGGCGCCGGTTCGGCGACCACGCTCGATCGTGAGTGTCTACAACGCCGCCGGCGGCGGTCTGGTGGCTGAAGGCCTGGCCTACAGCGCGCTGTTCGCCGGCCTGACCGGGCTGCTGTTCTGTTTCGGCCTCCTGGGCTACTTGGTCCCGTCGGAGACCGACCGGCAGCAGCTGCTCGGATTCTTCACCGGCCAGCTCGCTCCACTCGAGCCGATCGCCAAAGCCGGACTCGAGAGCGTCGCCACACATGCCACCGCGTTCTCGCTGGCCGGTCTGGCCGGTCTGGCCTGGGGCGCAAGCCACTTCTACGCCTCGCTCGACGAGGCCATCGCGCGCATCTTTGCCCGAACTCCGGCACGCGGCGCGTTCGACCGGATCCTTCGCGGCTTCGTGTCGGTGTTTCTCCTCGTGGGCGGGCTGCTGTCGGGCATCGGTCTGGCCGCGGTCCAGGACCTGGCCACCGGCAGCGCTACCGCCGGCCCAAACGGCGACGCGGTCAGGACTGCAGCTGCCGTGGCGTTTCCGGTCGCGACGGCAATCGTGGTCATAGCCGCCGTCGGAATTGTGTTCCGCATAGTCCCCAACACGAACGTCCCGCTATCCGTGCTACGACTGCCGGCGCTCATCACCGGGCTCGTGCTGACCGCCCTGACGGAATTGCTCGTCTACCTCGCGCCGCTGCTCGCCGGAGCGCTGTCCGTTTTCGGGGGCGTCGCGGCGGTCTTCGTGGCCCTGGCGTGGCTGCACCTGGCCTTCCAGGTGATGATGCTGGGCGCCGCCTGGACACGCCTCCGCCTCGACGACGCCACCGCGAGCCACTGAGCCCGGCCACTGACACGGCCGACCTCGCCGCTACCAGGGCCTCCCGCGCCGCCGCGACGCCGCCGCTACGCCGGGGCTGCGCCGCTACCAGGGCCGGAGCGGCGCCAGGAAATCGATGATCAGCTCGTTGAGACGCGTCGGCACTTCCATGCCGATCATGTGGGCCACGTCGGGCCAGACCACGGCGCGTGCGTTGGGCGCGTTCTTCTCCAGATACCGGGCCGTCTGGACCACGTCCGAGACGTCCAGTTCGCCGACCACCGCCATCACGGGGCATCGGAGATCGCCCAGCCGCTCGGCCGCTCGCGGAACCAGCGGGATCGTTCGCCCGGTGACGCGGTCGGCGGCGCCGAGAGGCCGGCACATCGCCCTGACGGCATCGCGTATCGCCGGATCCACTCGGTCGGGCGGCTGACCCGGGCCGTCGACCCATAGCGAAACCGACAGGTCGGCGATGGCGTCGAGGTCCGGCGTGGCGGCGGCCATGATCAACGCCGCTCGCTCGAAGATGGCCATCTCCTGTGGTGTGGGGGATCCGTCGTAACCGCCCAGACTCGCCCCAACACCGATCGCCGCAACCACGCGATCGGGAAACTCGACGGCGGTGTCGAAGGCGATCGACCCGCCGCGGCTGTTGCCGACGAGTGCCGCGCGGTCGATGCCCAGCGCATCCAGCACGGCGACAAGATCGGCGCGATTGCTGAACTCGACGTCTTTGGTGATCGACTGCCCGAACCCTCGATAGTCGTAGCGGACGGTGCGGAAACCGGCGGCCACGAGTCCGGGCACCATTGCATCCCAGGCCCGGCGATCGGCGATTGCGGCGTGGATCAGCACCAGTGGCGGCCCCTCGCCCTCGCTCGTGGTGAAGAGCCTGCCGCCCGGGACTTCGACGAACTGGTCCATGTGTCGAGCATATCCGTCCGGCGGGGCCACCGTACTGCGGCCGTTGCACGCCGATCGCGGCAGCGATAATGCTGCCATGCCCGATGACACCGAGCACACCGCCGATCCGGCCACGCCCGGCGCTGCGTCCGACGAGGTAGACACGTTCGATGGCCTGGTGCTGGCCGCGGTCGAGGCTCTTCCGGCGGGGTTTCGAGATCAGCTCGGGACCGTGGCTATAGTCGTCGAGGACGAGGCGACGCCGTATCAGCTGGCCTCTGTCGGAGCCCAGGGCCTGTTGGGGCTCTACACGGGCATACCGAGGACGGCGTGGGGCGCGGACGGCGCGGCCGCGCCGAGCAAGATCACGATCTTCCGGCTGCCGCACCTCCGGCAGTTTCGAACGCCGGAGTCACTCAGGCTGGGGGTAGCCGAAACGGTCCGCCATGAGGTCGCCCACCACTTCGGCATCTCCGATGCGCGGCTCGAGGAACTCGCCCGCGAATCTCACGGCCGGTAGCCGACCCTCAGACGCGAGACGTCTTGCGGGCTTCGGCCCTAGCCAGCGCAATCACGGCGTCGTACTGGCGGCCGGCTGAAGCGAGATCTTCGGCCTTGGCGTCCCGCGTCCGAGCCTCGCGGTGCTCGGCAGCGTTCCGCATCAGCGTGTGGATGTCCTCGGTGAGCTTCTCCGCAGCGGCGTCGGGCGGCAGGGCGCGGGCCGCCGGAAAGGCGGAGCCGGACTTTGCCGTCGCGCTTCGCGCAGCCACGGCCGCTACTGGCCCGTCCGCGTTGTCTTGGCCGGGCAGTAGGTGACGCTCGCGTTCTTGCGCTGGGCCCACGTCTGGCCGGCCCGGCTGCGGCTCTTGAGCCATCTCTTGCGGTCGCGCAGGTGGCTGCGCTGGACGCCGGCTCCGCCGGTCAGCCGGCTGTCGACGCTGGCGGCGGGAGCCGCACGATACGACGACTTACTTCGATCCGGTTCGTTCTTGCCGGCCGCGGGCGTGGGTGCCGCCGCGGGCGTGATTTCGTCGGTCATGTGGCTTTCCTTTCAGCGTTGATCTTGTCGTCGAGCGGGGCGCGAGGCGCACGAATTCGAGCGGCGCGCCTGGTCGGGCCAACGGCCCAATAGGAATCAGACCCGGACCTAGACCTTGTGCTCGTCTCGGCCGAAGCCCATGTCACCGCGCACGGCGGCTGCGCCGTGGCTGCGAGACCACGTTGCTACCGCGGCATCGAGCATGACCGACTCGGGCCGGACCGAAAGCCTGTCGTCCGAGCCGCGCACGGTCGGACCAAGTTCGGCCAGGACTCCCCGGTAGTTCGGCTTGTCGTTCGCAGAGCGATCTATTGGTGGAAATACGTCGAAATAACCGTCGGTGCTCACCACGATGAGCGCGTCCGCGGTCCTGAAGCTTCTGCGGGACACGGGGATCCAATCTGCCAGCGCTGCGGGAGACGGAATCGGGACCCGGCGCAGTAGGCTAACCCCACGGTGCGCCAGTACCGGCGTTTGGTCAAGCCGAGCCAGGCTTTCTGACACGCCCCGGACGCTCGCGCGAACGGCGTGCAACGGTCCGGCCGTTGTGCTAAGCCCCCAGAGCGAGTATCCTGAGTGCGTCGCTGCAACTTGCGGTGACGCTCCGCGTGGTCACCCTTCTTCTCGAACGGGCCGTGCGTCTGCCATCTGTTCGGGAAGAGAATACAGGGGTCAGTCATGACCACAGGAACCATCAAGAAGGTCGTAGCCGATCGCGGCTTCGGATTCATTGCCGCCGAAGACGGCAAGGAATACTTCTTCCACCGCGGCGGCCTCGTCGCTCCCCTCGATTTCGATCGCCTCGCCGGCGGCGAGCGCGTTTCGTTCGAAGTCGAGACCAGCCCCAAGGGCCCTCGCGCCGTGCAGGTGTCCGCGGCGTAGTCCAAAGGCCATCGCGGCCCGGAGCGTTCGCGCCTCGGGCCGCGCATCGCCGTCACGCACATTGCGCGGCGTGCTTCGCAATCTGACAGGAGTTACCTCATCTCGAGGACGGCCTTCGTCTCAACCTACTCCCCACGACAGTGCGGGATTGCCACATTCACGTACGATCTGGCCACGACGGTCGGTGAGCGGGAGATCGTGGCCGTCCATCCAGCCGGTGAGATCGGGCCCTATCCGGCAGAAGTGCGCCATCGAATCCGGCGCGACGTCCAGGCCGACTATCCCTACGTTGCGCAGGCCCTCAACGACTGCGGCGTGGATGTGGTCAGCGTTCAGAGCGGGTCCGGCGTCTGGGGCGGCGACGACGGGGCTTACGTTCTGGACTTCGCCAGGACCCTGCGGGTCCCGATGGTCGTGACGCTTCACGAGGTACCGGCCAAGCCGACCGAAATCCAGCGTTCCAACATGATGGAACTGGTCGACAGCGCAGCGGCGACGATAGTCATGTCGCGCTCCGCCGCCGAGGAAATGGCGCGGTCGTACGGGATCCCCGCCGATCGACTCGACATCGTGCCGCACGGCGTGCCGCACCTTCCCCAGGTCGCGGCCGACACGATCAAGCCGCGCCTCGGCCTTCAGGGTCGCGCGGTGATCCTCAGTTTCGGGCTGCTCAGCCCGGGCAAGGGTTGCGAAATAATCATCGACGCCATGCCCGCGGTCGTCGCCGCCGTACCAACGGCGTGCTACGTGATCCTCGGCGCCACCGAACCGAATCTCAAGACTCGCGACGGCGAGGCCTACCGGGCTCGCCTCGAGGCGCGCGTGGCAGCGCTCGGGATGACTCAGAACGTCAAGTTCGTGGACCGCTTCGTCGGCCGAGTGGAATTGGGCAACTGGCTCGAGGCCGCGGACGTGATCACAACTCCCTATCCGGACCTCGATCGGACCCAGGCCGCGACGCTCTCGTTCGCGATGGCGGCCGGCAAGCCGATTGTTTCGACCCCGTACGCGTACGCCCGGGAGATGCTGACCGTCGAGTGCGGCCGCATCGTCCAGCCCGGGTCCTCGAGTGCGTTTGCCACCCAGCTGATCGAGCTACTGAACGACCCGGAGCTCCGGGCCTCGATGGGTCTCAAGACCTACGAGCGCAGCCGGGGCATGGTGTGGTGGGAAGTCGGCAGCAAGTACAGGACCATATTCGAGCGCGCCACGAGCCAAGCCGCAGCGTTAGCCGCCCGTTCACCTCGCAGGTTCGCGGCCGTCACTGCATGAACCGCCCCCGCCAAGCCCTCTGGGCAAGGTCGGACGGGTGGTACCATGATTCGGTCAATCGCAATTTCGTAATGCAGCGGCGTCTGCAGTCGGCACGCCACGCGGGTGCCGGCACCACATCACCGATCGCTTCGTGCGCGCAGGACCCAAACCGTCCCGCCCGACCCGACCGGTTCCGCGCCAAGTTGGCGCCCTCAGGAGTAATGGTTTGACTTTCGACGAACTCGGCCTATCGGCCGACCTTCTCGCCACAGTGGCGCGAGAGGGATATACGGAGCCGACGCCGGTTCAGAGCTCGGCTATCCCACTGATCCTGGCCGGACGCGATGTCCTGGCCGCAGCCCAGACGGGCACCGGCAAGACGGCCGCATTCGTTCTCCCGGCGTTGGAACGGCTTCGAGGCCAGGCCAACAACGGCTTCTCGCCGGCCCGTCACCCCGTGCGGTTTCTCATCCTGACCCCCACCCGCGAGCTCGCGGTCCAGGTCAGCGAGGCCGTCAAGACATACAGCCGGGGCATCCCGCTCCGATCCACCGTCGTCTACGGCGGCACACGGATCGACCCCGAGATCAAGATCCTCTGGCGCGGCGTCGAGATCCTCGTCGCCACTCCCGGCCGCCTGCTCGACCATATCGGTCAGCGCACCGTGAACCTCTCGCAGGTCGAGATCCTCGTCCTGGACGAGGGCGATCGGATGCTGGACATGGGTTTCATTCCCGACGTCCGCAAGATCGTGGCCCTCATGCCGGCACAACGCCAGACCCTTCTCTTCTCGGCCACGTTCTCGGACGAGATCCGGCGCCTCGCCGGTGAGTTCCTGCGCAACCCCGAGACCGTCGAGGTTGCCGCCCGGAACAGCATCGCCGACAACCTGACCCAGGTCCTCTACCCGGTCGACCAGGATCGCAAGGCCGATCTGCTGATCCACTTGATCAGGCGCGACTCCATGGACCAGGTCCTGGTCTTCACCCGCAGCAAGCTCGGGGCGAGCCGTCTGGCCTCGTACCTGGACCGGCGCGGTGTGAGCTGCTCGGCCATCCACGGTGACCGCAGCCAGGCGGAGCGGACTCGAGCCCTCGAGGCTTTCCGAGGCCATTTCGTCAAGGTCCTGGTCGCAACCGACGTGGCGTCGCGCGGTCTGGACATCGCCGACCTGCCCTACGTCGTCAACTTCGAACTGCCGTACGAGCCGCAGGACTACATCCACCGTATCGGCCGAACCGCTCGCGCCGGTCTGAGTGGAACCGCGATCTCATTGGTCTCGCCCGAGGAAGTCGAGGAGCTGCGCGCGGTCCAGCGCCTGCTTCGCAAGTCGATCCCATGCGAAGTCGTCGAGGAATACCTGCCCGATCCGAGTCGCGAGCCGGTAGCGGCCGAGCGATCCCGGGGCGGGCGATCGTGGTCGCATTCCGGCCGGAGCGCCGGGCCCTCATACGGAAACCGCAGCCAACTACCAACCGCAGCAGGGAGCCGCTGATAGCGATGCGAAAACGAAAGGTGACCTATCCGGTGGCCCGAACGGCCACCAAGCAGCCTCGAACAGCCGGCCTGCCGGGCGATCCGACCTACGTCCGATCGACCGTCGCCACCATCAACCTGGCGGCCCTCGACGTTCGTGACGACCTCAAGGTCGGTCACCGCGTCCGCATCGGTGGCGAAGGTCTCTACTCGGGCGAGTTCGCCGTGGTGGAGTCTCTGTCCAGCGGCATCATCCCCGCCGCCGTGGTTCGCACCGAGGCGGGCAAGACCCGCCGTGTCCGAACCGTGGACCTGGAGCGGGTCGCAGCCGACAACTAGACGGCCTCGCCTGCCGACTCGGGCTCCGACTCGGGCTTGGGCTTGGTCTCAGGCTCGTCTCGGACGGCATCCGCGGACGGGACCGGCGCCGGTGACCCATCCGGCAAATCAGGGGCACGGATTCTCACCGGCAGGGCGGCCAGCTCGGCGGCGCAGACCAGCACGA
Organism: Chloroflexota bacterium; assembly: GCA_003171035.1. GTDB lineage: Bacteria > Chloroflexota > Limnocylindria > Limnocylindrales > CSP1-4 > Fen-1039. Next base: position 19,305 of record PMXR01000072.1, on the reverse strand, counting down.
ATGCCGTCAGGTAGAACCACAGCATCAGCACGATGACCCCGGCCAGAGCGCCGTAGGTGGCGTCGTACCTGGTGAATTGGGCCACGAAAAGCCCGAACGCGTAGGTCACGCACAGCCAGACCACGGCAAACACCATTGCCGCGAGCGTGACCCACCGCCACGGAGTGCGGAAGTCGGGCGCGAAGCGCAGCAATGCCGCTACCGCCAGCACCAGCAACCCGAACGACACCGGCCAGCGCAGCAGCGCCAGCCACGGCCAGATGTCATGCAGCCCAACCTGGTCGACGAGGCGGTGGGTCGCCAGCGTGCCGCCCACGATCGCCACGAACGAGATCACGATCGCCACGCCGCCGACCATGGTCAGGAACGCCGCGAGCAGGATGCGCAGCCAGAGCGGCCGGGTCTCCCGGACGTTGTAGGCGCGGTTCATGGCCTTCATCAACGAACCGGTTCCCGCGGTCGCGGCGTAGAAAGTCACCAGCGCGCCGGCCGACAGCAAACCCGGCTGCGTCTCATGCAATACGACCTGGAGCTGATCCTTCACCGGCCCGATGACGTTTGCCGGCAATTCGTTGCCGATGGCGCCGATGATCCGGTTGCCCGGGTCGGCGACCCCCAGCCAGCTGGCCACGAAACCACTCAACGCCACCAGGAAGATGGCGAACGGGAACGTGGCGAACATGAACCGATATGCAAGCTCGGCGGCTATCCCGGCGACATCGTCATCCAGGACATGCACGACGTAGCGTCGGACGATCGCGATCAACCCAACTCCAATGGCGAACCTTCACGGGTGGAGCCATTCTGACCGACTCCACCGGCCGCGATCGCGATCGCCCGCATTCACACTAGGCGAATCTGTAGGCAACGACCAGGGTGACGACCAGTTGACCGGACGTCGGCGTCGTGGTGCTCGGGTACGGGTAGCAGATCGCCGCCGAGCTGGCCGGCGCGGCGCCCGTTCCGCCGGAGGACGAGACGCCACTCCCGTTGTTGGGGGTGAGGGGTGGAATGACGCAATCCGGCGTCGGGTACGTGTAGGTCGTGCTTGTCTGGGTGCTGATCGAATAGACGGCCGCGAGTTGCACGCCCATCGATGCCGCGACTGCGGCCGCCTGGGTATGCGCGTCGGCCAGCGCCGCGTCGGTGGCCTTCTTGAGAGCGGCCGCCTTGTCGGATCCATCGGTCTTGAGGTCGGCCGTCCCAGAGCCCTGGGCGAGTATGGTGCCCTCGGGAGCGACGCCGAGCTGGTTGTATCCCGGCACCGGGTACGCGATCGACGCTGCCGTGCCGTTCAACGTGGTCGGAGCGCCCAGGTCGGCGCCCGTGGTGGCGTTGCCGGTGATGGGAACGTACCCGCCTGCGGCACCGCCGGATGCGGTTGTGGGCGAAGCGGCTTGGGTGCCGCCCGACGCTGCGACGGAACCGGCGGTCCAGCCGACTGCCAGAGCGACGATCGCGACGAGAATGAATCCGGCGACGAGCTTGGGCGGCCGGGCAACAATCGGGTTGAGGTTCACGGGACACTCCTTGATCGGGCGCACTTCGACTGAATAGCGGGTCGAATTGCCGAACGTGGGCTAGACGCTGCCGGCTACGGCCGAGTTCCCTCGGGGCACGTGGCAGCGCCCAGCGTTGCAATTCGGTTCGCCAGCTGCAATTCCCGACGCGAATACCGAAATGTGACCCGGTATTGCTTGCGAGATCAGCAACACGAGTTTGCGAAAGTTACAATCAACGGGTACGGCAACTGACGTAGGCGGCGCTGTTGAGGCTCAGGCCCCATTAGTGCAGTCGAGGCTAGTCCGTTCATGTTGGGGCGGTGGTGGAGGAACGTCACCCCCTTGATTGGTGCACACGTAGCATGTTCGGCCGCGGGTTGTCAGCCGATCCTTTATGTAGGAGCGGTTGCGCGCTTCCACCCCCGACGCCCCGGCCACCAGGCAACGCTGAGTTGCCCGAGGCGCGTCTATGGGTGACAGCATGTCAATCAGAGGCGATCGCATGGACGCGAAACAGCTTCGCTGCTCGGTCTGCAAGCACGTAGTCGCATTGCACGGCGGCCAGGGCCGCCGACGGGCCGCCCTAATCGAAGATGGCCTGACTCTCTGCGACGTGTGCGCGCCGTCGGGCAACCACCAGCCAGTCCGCTTCGAACGTTAAGTTCGCTCGGTCGGACGGCGCATGGCGTTGTTGCCGCGCGAGCCAAGCTTGCTTGGCTCGCGCTCCTCGCTCACGCACCCTCAGGTGCGCTCGCTCCGGTACTGGACGGCGCCTAGCCCTGCACTCGTCGGACCGAGCGAACGAACACTCCCCACTTGGGTCGGACGGCTCAGGCCGTTGTTGCCGTCTGCGGGCGGCGCGGCGCGTGGCGCTCGCGGGTATCGCTCCCCAGCGCCTGGCTCCGGCGCCTATAGTCGGGTCCTATCAATGCCCCACCGGGACACGACCGTGACCGCCCTGAGCGCCCCGACCGCAGACGCAGCCCACCACCGTTTCCCATTCCCGGCCGTTCCCTGGCCGGTGTTCGTGGTCGCCGGCCTCATGTTCATGGGGCTGATGGCGGTATCGGGCGCCTACGGCTTCCACGGCGACGAGATGTATTTCATCGTGGCAGGCCAGCACCCGGCCTTCGGCTACGTCGACCAGCCGCCCCTTACTCCGCTGCTTTCCGCCGCGTCCGTGGCTATCTTCGGGGTTTCGCCGACGGCCATCCGGCTGCTGCCCGCCATCGAGATGGCGCTCATCGTGATCCTGATCGCGCTCATCGCACGTGATCTGGGCGGATCGCGACGGGCACAGGTCCTGGCGGCGATCACGGCCGCTCTTTCCGGCTATCTGGGCGCCGGCCATCTGGACACCACGACCGAGCCCGACCTGCTCGCCTGGGCCATCGTCCTCTGGCTGCTCGTGAAGTTGCTCGCCGGCGGTGACCGGCGCCTCTGGCTGGCGGTTGGCATCGTGGCCGGAATCGCGCTCGAGAACAAGGACACGATCCTATTCCTGGGAGCGGGGCTGGCGGCCGGACTCTGCCTCGCCAGACGGTGGGACGTCGTGCGTTCGCCGTGGGCGTGGGCGGCCGTCGGGATCGCCCTCCTGCTCTGGGCTCCGAACCTCGTATGGGAGGCACTGAACGGCTGGCCGCAGATCACGATGGCCCGCGCCATCTCCCAATATGCCGACGACAACCGCGGCCAGATCGTGCCCCTGCTCTGGCTTTTCTCCGGCCCATTTCTCTTCCCGGTGACCGCCGCGGGTTTGATCTGGGTCCTGAGGTCAAAGTCGGCGGCTCGGTGGCGTGCGATCGGGCTCGCCTCCTTGATCGCACTACTCCTCGTCGTTATCAGCGGGGGAAAGGCCTACTACGTGATCGGCACCATACCCATCTTCATGGCCGCCGGGGCGATCCTCCTCGACCGCTGGCTGGCCCGTGGCCATCGCCGTATCAAGGCCACGAGCTTCGCGTCGGCCGCGGTGTTGTCCGGCGCCCTCATCGCCTACCTGACCCTGCCGATCCTGCCGCTCGCCACATACGCCAAGAGCACGCTTCCCGCCACGGTCCCCGACACGGCGAACGAAGTCGGCTGGCCGCAGTTCGTCGCGACGGTGGAGGACGTGGTGGCCTCACTGCCAGCGGACGAACGAGACCACGCGGTGATCCTGACCAACGACTACAGCGAGGCCGGCCCGCTGGTGTTGCTCGGCACCGGGCTTCCACCCGTCTACTCGGGCCACAACTCGTTCTGGTACTGGGGACCGCCGCCGGCCGACCGCACGATCGTGGTGCACGTGGGTGACTGGAGACCCGCCGACTGGAGCCGGCTCTTCGTCGGCTGCCACGTCGTCGCTCACATCGACAACGGGCTCGGCATCAGCAATGGCGAGCAGGGTACCGCCGTCTCAGTGTGCACCGGACTGCGCGCGCCCTGGACCACGCTCTGGCCTGAGCTCCGGACTATCTCCTGATGTCGACGGCTCGAGCTCGCACGAGTCGGAACCGCTAGAACTCCTGAGGGCACCAGGGCTGAAGTACCGTCGGGAAGAGCGCGTCCGCGGCGGCAAGGGATCCCGGCCGCAACTCCCCCACTCTGCCGGCCGCGGCGAGAGCGGTGGCCTTGAAGCCTCCCAAGAAGAGCGAAGCCAGGGCGTTGGCATCGAGGGCCAGATCGGCCGGTTTGTCCGTTCGCTGCGCAACGCCGTGCCCGTCCGATACATCGAGCCGCCAGCGGCCCGCATTCCAGGGGCAATACTCGTCCTGCAGCTCGAAATTGAGGCCGCCGGTCGCATTTCCGGCCAGACCGTAGGTCCGTCCCTCCAGCGCGGTCTTGACGTCGACGATCCGCAGCCAAACCCCGTCTCCCAGGGTGATGCCGAGGCGGCGCGGCTCGGCAACCAGACCCAGCAGCGGGTGATCCGTCGGCAGGCGCCACGTCTTGAGCGTCCGAACCAGATCCACGCCGAACAGGAACCGCCAGATCTCCCGAGTCCCGCGGGTCGTCGATCCTACCGCCTCATCTACGGTGAGCGTGCCGTTCGGACCGCGAACGCCCCAGTCGGGCTTGGTCTTGTAGACGGCGTAGCCCTCGACGCCCGACTCGGTTTCGTAGACCACGAGGCGTCTGGCCTCGCCCCCGTGGGCATCTTTGTCGGTTCGAGGCAGCTGCCCCACCCACCAGTCCGGGGTCCGGCCCAGGAAGCCGGCCCGTTGAGATCTCGCGGCGTCGTATACGGGCGCCACCAGATCCATGCCTTCACCGGCCGGGATCATGCGGAACGAGCCTGTGCCGGCCGGATCGCCGGCGAACCTGACCTGCATCGTTTCGGCCTCGAGGTTCATCGACCATGTCCCCAGACCGTACCCGAAGCGCTGGTATATCGAGGCTTCCGACGCCCACAGCATCGCCAGCGGTTCGTTGCGGGCGTGGCAGTCGTCGATCATCTGCCGCATCATGCCGCGCAGAATCCCGCGTCTGCGGTGTGACGGCAGCACGGTTACCCAGGTCACGCCGCCGGTCGGCAGCTCTCCGCCGGGAACGCTCAGGCTCACCGAGAAGACACCCGACGTGCCGACGATTTGGCCCGCGTCGAGTGCGGCGACAAAGCGCTCCGGGTCGGAGATCTTGCGAACGCGCTCGATCAGGTCGTCCGGAGCGTCCTCGCTGAAGCCGATCTCGGCGGTACGGAGCAACTCCCCGAATCTCTCGGGTGGGCAGGGCAGAATCTCGACACTCATGGCGCACATGGTGACAGAGGCCGCGGATCGCGCCTAGTGGTTGCCCTACGAGGGCTCCGGCACATGGGCCCGCAGCCAGGCCACGATCTGTGCCACGACCTCGGGTCCTTCAGGTTCGTTGAGGGTCTCGTGCCGGAGATCCGGCATCACGCGCCGCTCGACGCCGGGCAGGCCGGCCAGGGGCTCGCTGACGGCCGTCGGAACGAGAGTGTCCGCACCGCCGTGGATCACGAGTGTCGGGACGTTGAGCCGGGCCAGCTGGGCGCGGGCACGCTTCATGGCCGAGAAGAACTGCGCCCCAAGCCTTGCCGTGGACCGTGGCTGGACCAGCGGATCGTCGAAGTAGGCGACCGCGACGGCCGGATCGCGCGCCAGCTGATCGCCGCTGATCGGGTTGGACAGGACCATGGTCGGCGCAACGCGGCTCAGGATCGGGGCCAGGGCCCGTTGCCAGCCCGGCACCGTGGCCGAGAGCGCCGGTGCGCTCAGGACCAGCAGATCGGGCGCCGGCCGGTCCGAGCAGCTGTAGGTCAGGGCGATCAGCGCGCCCATCGAGTGACCGAACAGCACCACCGGTCCACCCTGCCGGCGCAAGGCCCCAAGCCGGATCTCGACGTCGTCGAGGAAGTCGTCCCACGCCCGAACATAGACCCGCCGCCCGCCGGAGAGCCCGTGGCCTCGAAGGTCGAAGGCCTCAACGTCCAGACCGGCCTCCGACAGCAGCCTGCCCGTGCGTTGGTAGCGGCCGCTGTGCTCGCCGATGCCGTGGAGAATCAGGACGCGCGCCCACGGCTCGCCCGCCGGCTCCCAGTGGCGGACGTGGAGTGGCGTACCGTCCGCGCCGGGCCACTTCGATCTGGGCGCAGCCGCGGTCTGATCCGCGGATCCGGCTCCCGCGTCCATCCCCATCGCCATCGTCCCGCCTCCTTCGCCGCGCACCGACGTACGCCGCAGCGCTCATCTTAGACCCAGCCCGGACCGGCTCGGCGAATCCGAACGGGGCCGCGCGATCGTCACGCTTCTGACCCGTGGCTGGCTTCTAGAGCCTGCCCGCCTCGATGATCCGTTCCAAGAATTGCTGCGTCCGGGTCTCGGCCGGGTGGCTGAAGATCTCCGAGGGCGGTCCTTGCTCGAGGATCCCTCCCCCGTCGAGGAAGCAGACCCGGTTGGCGATGTCGCGGGCAAAGCCCATCTCGTGCGTGGCGATGACCATCGTCATACCGCCGCGGGCCAGCTCTCGAATGACGTTGAGAACCTCCGCCACCAGTTCCGGGTCGAGGGCGCTGGTGATCTCGTCGAGAAGCAGCAAGTCGGGCTGCATTGCCAGGGCCCGAACAATTGCCACGCGCTGCTGCTGTCCGCCCGATAGCCGGTCCGGGAACTCGTTGCGCTTGTCGGCCAGACCGAAGCGTTCGAGCAGTTCGGTCGCTTCCGCCTCGGCCTGGCTCTTCGACTTGCCGGCGGCCTTCTGCGGCGCCAGAGTCACGTTGTGGAGTACCGACATGTGCGGGAACAGGTTGAACGATTGGAACACGATCCCGATGCGGCGGCGGATCCGGTTTACGTTGACGCCGGGGGCCGTGATCTCCTCGCCCTCGACGGTGATGCGGCCGCCGTCGATCGGCTCCAGCAGGTTCACGCAACGCAAGAGCGTCGACTTGCCGCAGCCCGACGACCCGATCAGGCAGACGACCTCGTGCTCGGCGACGCTCATGTCGATGCCGCGCAGAACGCGCAGATCGCCGAACGACTTCCACAGCCCGGAGATCTCGAGGGCCGGCCGCCCGGGCGCGGCGACCGAAGCCGTGCCGCTCATCGGGCGCTCGCCAGATAGCGTCGCCGGTCGCGGGCCACGAGCCAGTCCGTGAAGCGAGCCATCGGTATCGTCACCAACAGGAATACGAGGGTCAGGGCCACCAACGGAGTGGCGTTGAAGTGAGCGGCCTGAATGATCGAGGCCTCTCGAAACGCCTCCACCACTCCGACCACCGAGACCAGCACCGTGTCCTTCTGCAGGCCGATGAAGTCGTTGAGCAGCGGCGGCATGACCCGTCGCACTGCCTGGGGCAGGATCACGTAGCGGAGGGCCTGTATCCGGGTGAGCCCGAGCGATCGGGCGGCCGCCTCCTGGCTGGGGTGGATCGATTCGATGCCGGCCCGATACACCTCCGACACGTAGGCCGAGTAGACCAGGGTCAGCGCGATCACGGCATACAGGAACGGATCGGTGGGCACTCCGGCGATCCCCAGGCCGGGGATGCCGAAGCAGAGCAGCACGATGATCAGCAGGCCGGGTATGGCCCGAAAGACGTCGGCGTAGATCGTGGCCAGTAGCCGGACCGGGAAGAAGACCGGTCCGGGCAGACTTCGAAGGACCGCCAGCACCAGGGCCAGGATCAGGATCAGCACCTCGGCGATCATGAAGAGCCTGACGTTCACCCAGAAGGCGTCGACGACTTTTGGCAGGGCATAGAAGAACCAGTGCGAGTCCAGGAAGTACGCCTGGACCGCCGGCCAGCCGGGGGCGTTGACGATCACCATCGCCAGCAATGTGAAGAAGATCACGCTGCTGACGAGGGCGATGGAACTCGACTTGACGGCGGCTCGGTTCAGCCGCGGCCGGGCGGCAGGCGGCCCGCTCGACTCGAGGCGCAGGAGCTCCCCGGAATCGCGCGGGCCGGTCGGCAGACCGAGAAGTCCGCTCACCTGGATTGGTTGCGACGAGACGCTACTGGCTGATGATCGGCGCGCTGGCCTTGTCGGACAGCCACTCCTTGGTGATCTGGTCGAGCGAACCGTCGGCCTTCATCGAAGCCAGGGCGGAGTTGACGCACGTCGTCACTCCGCTGCCCTTGGGCAGGACGATGCTGAAGTGCTCGGCCGAGGCGCCGGTCGCGGCCGGGAACTGGCCGACGATGACGCTGCCGTCGAGCTGTGCCGAGGTGATGTAGAACGCCGTCGGCAGGTCGACCACGAGACCGTCGATCTGCTTGGCCTTGAGCGCCTGGATGGCCGCATCGTTGCTGTTGTAGACGGCGGCGGCATTCGTCGGCGCAATCGTGTTCTGGATCGTGTCGTAGGCAGTGGTGCCCTGCTGGGCGCCGAGCTTGTACTGCTTGAGGTCGGCGATCGTTTTTGCGCTCGCGATTGCGTTGGTCTTGAGCGAGACGACGGCCTGGTTCACGAAGTAGTAGCCGTCGGACATGTCGACCTGCTGGGCGCGGTCCGACGTGTACGAAACCTGGGCGAGGTAGATGTCGAACGGCTTGGCGCCGGGGGTGTACGAGTTGTCGAACGAAACGACGGTCCAGATCACATCCGACGGCGAGTAGCCGAGCTTGGCGGCGACGGCGTACGCCACCGCGGACTCGAAGCCCTGGCCGTTGGTCGGGTCGCCCAACTCCCACGGGCTGGTGGCGTTACCGCTGGCGGGCGGCTGGAAATACGGTGGATAGGCCGGGTTGTCCGTTCCGACGGTCAGCTTGCCGTCGTGCAGAGTGGCCAGCTTGGACTTGTCGCAGGGGTTAGCCGTGGGGGTGGCCGCGACCACCGCGGTCGACGCTACGGGCGTGGCGGCAGCGGTCGGGGCAGGCGTGGGAGTGGCCGCGCTCGAGCACGCCGACAGCATGACGGCGACGAGCGGCAGGGACAGGAACCTCAAGGTTCGACGAGTCATTGGGCAGCCTCGGAGTGGCGGGTGGTCCAGACCAACGGAGTCTACCGCAGGCCGCGCCTACGCCACGAACGTCCCTACTCGGCGGATCCCTCCAGGAAGTCGATGGAGGCGGAGTTGATGCAGTACCGCAAGCCGGTCGGTTTGGGCCCGTCATCGAAGACATGCCCCAGGTGCGCCCCGCAGTTGGCACAGACCACCTCGGTGCGACGCATGCCCAGGGTGCTGTCCGGCCGGGAGATGACCTTCGACTTGTCGACGACGTCGTAGAAGCTCGGCCAGCCGCAGTGGGCATCGAACTTCTCGGTCGAGGTGAACAGGACCTCACCGCAGACCACGCACCGGTATGAGCCGGCGTCGCGCTTGTCCCAGTAGGCGCCGGTGAACGGCCGCTCCGTGGCCGCGTTCTGGGTGACCTCGAACTGGAGTGGAGTCAGGCGGCTACGGAGCGCTTCGACATCCACAGCCTTCATGCAGGGATTCCCTGCGAGCGCATCAGCTTGATCAGCTCACCCACCCGAGCCACCGCGTCGGGCGTGCGTGTCGTCACGTTTCGGAAGATGAAGCCACCGAAGCCCGCGTCGAGGTAGCGGCCCAGGATGTCGGCGGCCTCGGGGACCGTGGCCGCGATCAGCGCCGCGCGCCGCTCCTCGGGGATGGCAGCCAGCACGGCGCTCTTGTCCCGTTCGGAGCCGGCCAGGACCACCGGCACCGACACGGTCCGTAGAATCTCGGACGGGTCGCGACCGACGGTTTCGCAGTGTCGGTTCAGGACCTCGAGCTTGGGAGCGGCCTCTTCGAGCCCGCCGAACCAGTTGGTGATGTCTGCGAACTTCGCGGCCAGCTTGAGCGTCCGCTTTTCGCCGCCGCCGCCGACCAGGATCCTGGGGCCGCGGCTCTGGATCGGCCGCGGGTTGTTGCGGGCCCCGGCGATCCGGTAGTACGCGCCGTTGAAGCTCGGTCGCTCCTCGCTGAACATGGCTCGGGCGATGGTGAGGGCTTCCTCGAGGCGATCCTCGCGCTGGCCGATGGGCGGGAATTCGAAGCCGTAGCCGTCATGTTCCGATTCGTTCCAGGCGGCCCCGATGCCCAGAACGGCACGGCCCTTCGAAATGACGTCGAGCGTGGTGGCGATCTTGGCGAGCATCGCGGGGTTTCGATAAGTGACGCCAGTGACCATCGTCCCGAGCAGGACGCGGTCGGTCTTCATTGCCAGGGCGCCGAGCGTCGTGTAGGCCTCGAGCATCGGCTCGTCCTCCGAGCCCACCGCCCCGATCTGATAGAAGTGGTCCATGACCGTCACGAGGTCGAAACCGGCTGCTTCGGCCGATTGGGCCATTTCGACAACACGGCCGAAGAGGTCGGCGTCGGCGACGCCCGCGAACGTGAAGCTGGGCATGTGGTAGCCGAAGAAGGGTCGCATCGTTCACGAACTCCTAGGTTCTGTATCTGCCGAAGCTAGCACTCCCGGCCGCTGCCGTCGCGAGCGGCGGACCGCGTACCAGGTGGCGCGGCAGTACGGCACGGCCTATGGGGCCGCGCGCGGCCGGCTACGGCGCGGGATCCGGCTCGGACGGTGGCCCGGCGGCGGAAACCTGGACCTTCAGCGCTTCAGGCGCCGCCGCTATGGACCGCTGCCGATGTGCCGACAGGATGTGGCAGGTGATCCGCTCCTGGTCTATCTCGCTGATCTTGTCGAAGCGCACCGCCACTTTGGAATGCGCGACCGGCGTGGCCGGCGACGACTCGGCGGCCGCATCCAACGCCGTGGCCGGCTTGGGCTCGTCGCCGTCCTCGATGCGAACGATCGTCCCGCCCACGACCACGATGTCGCGAGAAGTGAGGACCAGCGCCAGCCGGAGTTGCTCGCCGAAGAGCATCGGCATTTCGGTCAGGAATTGGACGCCGCCGGCTCCGATGTTGATGGTCCGGCCGTTGCCCATCTTGTCGCTTCCGAGGCTGCCCATGGCCCGGATGCGGACGTTGCGCTCGAGGTCGACGCGCACGTGGGCACGGCGCTGAACCGCCTGGATCCCTTGCGGACGTTTCACCGCGAAGACCCGGGACTTCTCCATACCGAGCTTGCCGCCCCCGCCGAGCCGCCGCAGGAACGTGCTCTCCACGATCAGGGCCCCGCCGCGATCGAACGTCAGATGGATCGCCTGACCTGCCGACAGTTCGGCCAGCCTCGGCTCAGGCAGACGCGTGGCCAGCCACAGCTCTTCGGCCAGGATGTTCGTAATGAAAGCCGGGAGCGCAACGGAGGCGCCGTCGATCTCGGTCTCGATGACCAGCTCATCATGTATCGACAGGTCGGTTGGATCGATTGCCATCTAGCGGCTCACAGTCGCTGCGATCGTCGCTTGCGCCAGCCCTGGAAAGTGGGCCATCCCCACCTCACCGAAGCGATGGCAATCGCCAGCCCGATGCCGAAGCAGATGGGGTGAAGTATCGAAAGGCCCTTGATGATCGCCAGTTCGACGACGATCCAGATCATCTGACCGCAGCCGATGGCGAAGGCCAGAAACGGGGCGATCCGCCAGGCTCGGACGCCCAGCCCGGCGACCGCAAGAGAGCCCAGCCCAAACAGCCCGCCAAGGATCAGCCCCGGAATGAGGAAGTCGGAGAAGGGACTGCCCGCCAACAGACTCAACGGCATCTGCATGACGCTGCCGTCTGGTCGGGAGACGAGCGCTGCGCCGCCGGCTATGGCCATCAGGCCCAACGTAACGAGCAAGCCGACCGTCGAGCGCCCGGCGCGGTTCATCGTTGGTTGGGGGATCGAGGCGGTTGACATCGACACGTGGCTCCTGATTCGACCGGCTTGGGTGGGTAGTCGAGGCCGCCCGAACGCGGGCTCGGCCACGGCCGGATCGTCCGATCGGGGCAGATCGGGGGTCAAGAGCCATCAGACCTAAGCCGCCTTCCGGGGCCGCCTCGCCTTTGGTGCAGCGCGGCCGATCCGGTCGGGCCTGGACCCGGCACGGCGCTTCTCCGCGACATCGGCCCAGGCCTCGATCGGCGCGGGCCTGGCGAGATAGAACCCCTGCCCGTATTCGACGTTGAGGAGCTTGAGCGCGGTCAACTCGTTCTCGGTCTCGATACCCTCGGCGATGAGTGCGCAGCCCACACTTTCGGCAAAGTGGGCCATGCCCGTGACCATGGCCTGCCGAGCCGGATCGGTGTCGACGTTCCTGACCAGCGAGATGTCGAGCTTCACGTACTGCGGCTGCAACTCGAGGATGTGGTGCAGCCCCGCATAGCCCGCGCCGGCGTCGTCGACGGCCAGCATGGCGTGCGACCGAACCTGCGCGAGGGCGGCCATGAGCTTGGAGTAGTCCTCGATCTCGGCGTGCTCGGTGATCTCGAGAACAACCGGCCGATCGGCCCCGGCGACCACATCTAGCAGCGGCATCAGTCCGATCGCCAGCGAGGGCGAGACGTTGAGACTCACGAAGGAGCCCGCCGGCAATCGCCGGGCCTGCTCGACCTGAGCATTGAGGCACGCCGTTTCGAGCCCGATCATCATCCCCACCTTGTCGGCCGCGAGGAAGCGCAGATCCGGGCGAGTGCCGTCATCGAAGCGGGTCAGGGCCTCGAAACCTACGAACTCGCGCGTGGCCAGGTGGACGATCGGCTGGAAGACCGGAGTGAAGGCCCGGGTCGTGATCACGTTTCTGACTTCGGCCCGCAGCGTGTCGCGCTGCCAGCGCTCCGCGAGCATCGGCCCGAGCACGGCGGCCGACATGACGCTGAACTCGGTCAACGTGGCGAGCCGGTCGGATAGGCGCCGGGCGTGGCCCTCCGAAGTGGCCCCCATCGACACTAGCCCGATCGGGGCATCGTTCCAGAAGATGGGGGCCAGCGCCTCGGCCCTCAGACCGGACTCGATCGTGGCCCGGTCGAAGTCGTCGCGCGGCACCTTGCCCGTCCACATGTCGAGCCACAACCCGAACTCGGCGTGTTCCTTGAGCTCCCGGCTGTAACTGTCGGGTATAGGCTCCCCGACGGTGACCGGATGGCAGACGGACCCGCCGTGGGCCATCGGCACGACGCCGCTCGGGCTGAAGCCGTACAGGACCACGGTATCGATGCCGTCGATATGCAGCGCCTCGGCGCAGACTCGCTGGGCCGTCTCTTCGATCGTGGGCGCGGCCTCCAGGCGGGCCAACGAGACGGTAGTTGCGGCCCGCTCGCTCATTTCGGTAGTCAGACGTTCCGAGGCCACATGCTCGCGGCCCTGCAGAACCCGTAGCCGGACCACTGCCAGCAGCACGACGACGCACGTTCCCACGGCGATCGGGTCGACTTCCAGCGGCCTGGACCGCGGCATCACATCGAGGATCACGCAACCGACGATGGCCGCGATCGGGAGCCAGTCCGAGGTCGCTCGAGCGACGCTCTCATAGCGCGCACCACCACCGCGAGCCAGTGACCAGGTCACGGCGCCGTATGCGACGGCCAGCGAGCCGGCCGGGAAGATGAAATCCATCGCCTCGATACCGTCCGGGCTGCCGGCCAGGAACCGCCCGATCCAGCCTTGCCAGGCCAGCGCGAGCAGCACGATGCCGGCAGCCACCGCCCAGACCCCGCGACGGGACGGCTCGACTCTCAGCGACAGCGCGGCTACAACTGCGGCTGCCGAGCTGGCGAAGAAGAACGCCGACGCCAGCGGAACGATCAGGTTGGCGGTCGGGTCCACGAACAGCGAGGCAACCTGGCCGCCGGACAGGAAACTCTGATGGAGCCAGTTGGCCATCACGAACGTCACGGCGGCGGCCATGATCAGCAGGCCGTCGAGAACAACCGTGCCCCTGGACTCACCCTCGAGATGGCGGTAGAGAACCACCATCAAGGTGATCACTCCCAGTGACGCTCCGAGCACGTAGCCGATGTCGGAAAGGGCTCCCAACGGTCCCAGCGACCTGTGGAGCAGGTCCGGGATGTCGGCGATCAGCTGGCCCATGGCGGTCAGTCCCATGGAGACGGCCAGTGTCCAACGCAGCGTCCGGCTCTCGTGAGGGCCGCGCACCGCTGCCATGGCGATCGCGATGGCGGCTACGGTCGGAGCGACGCCGCAGGAGATGTCCTCGAACAGGAGCCAGTAGTTGCCGACGTTGACAGCTTCCAGAATCGCCGCCACGGCGGTGACCACAAAACCGATCGTCAGCGTCGCGAGACCGGGCCGGCGGTAGTAGCTGGAGACGAGCGCGGAAATCACCCCGTTCATTGGGCGCGGGATGGTCGGGTTGCGCCGACTGGTCGTCAACCGGCCCGCGGCTCGCAGATTCATGCGGCCGCTCCTGCACGCCCTGGGCGGCCGTTACTGATTGCGATGGCGTCGTCGGCTCGATGCATGTCGACTCGCTACGGGGACTCTCAACCGCACGCAGGCTCTCGGTGCCGGACGCGCGGCTTCCACTGTGCGCAGTCGGCCGGCACAGTGCGGCCGACCTGCTGTCTAGGTATCGGTCGGAGTGGAAGCGCCGGCAAGCCCAGGAATACCCATATCGGCGCCGGATTCGGTACCGTAGGACCCCGATACGGAGGTCAGATGCGCCCGCGCGATTTCGCCCTGGAAAGGTTCTTTGCCCGCTGGGAGTTCGAGGCCGAGATGCTTCTGTGCGCCTCGGACGTCGAAGGCTGGGCCATGTCGGAGGTACTCGACCTCGCCGACGAGGAGGATCGCCGCGCCTGGCAGGACCTCCGGCTCGGATACACCGATTCGCACGGGGATCCACAGCTCCGGGCCGCGATCGCAGGGCTGTACGAGTCGATCTCCGCGGACGACATCCTGGTCTTCTCCGGAGCCCAGGAGGCGATTTTCGGCCTGCACAACGTCCTCCTCGGGCCGAGTGATCACTCCGTGGCAGTGAGGCCGGCATATCAGTCGCTGGCCGAGGTGGGAATCGCCGCGGGAGCGCAGGTAAGCCGGGTTGAACTGCACGAGGCCGATTCCTGGAAGCTCGACACCGAGGCGGTTCGCGCGGCGCTGAGGCCCAATACGCGCCTTATCCAGATCAATGAGCCCCAGAATCCGACGGGCGGATTGAGCGACAGGCCAACGTTCGACCGGCTGGTCGAAATGGCCGCGGAGTCGGGGGCGCGCCTCGTGGTCGACGAGGTGTACCGCTTCCTCGAATTCGATCCCGACAAGCGGCTCCCGGCCGGCGCCGACGCGCTGCCGAACGGGGTGAGCATCGGGGTCATGTCGAAGTCGTTCGGCATGGCCGGCTTGCGGATCGGCTGGGTCGCGACACGAGATCGCGAACTGCTCTCGAGGCTGGCCGCGTTCAAGGACTACACGACGATCTGCGCCTCGGCTCCGTCGGAACTGCTGGCGCTCGTGGCTTTGAAGGCTCGCGACCGGGTCATGGCCCGCAACACGGCCATCGTGGCAGCGAACATGCCACTCCTCGACGGCTTCTTCGCCCGCTGGGCGGGAACGTTCGAGTGGGTCCGGCCGTTGGGCGGCAGCATCGGCTTCGCCCGCCTCCTCGCCGACGTTCCGGTCGACCGCTTCACCGAAGACCTAGTCCGAGACACCGGCGTGCTGATCCTGCCCGGCACGCTTTTCGACGACACGGGCAACCATTTCCGGCTCGGCTTCGGCCGGACGAACATGCCCCAGGCGCTGGAACGGCTGGAGTCGTACGCGGCTCGGACGCTGCGCTGACTTCGCCGCCGGCTCAGGCCGGCACGGCCCGACGGCCGCGGCGAGTGCCGCCGATAGGCAGATGGTCCGATTTCGGCCGGGCCGGTGGTTGTTATGCTGCCGGAACGGATCCTGTGCCGAGATCGACACAGCAGGACCGCAACCTTCGGAGGCGGGGCGTGGAAGGTTTCTCGTTGCGTAGCCGCAGCACCATTCGGCCGGTGCTGGTGCTGTGCGTGCTGGTCGTCATTCTCGTGGTCGGTCTGGCTATGCAGCCATCGCAGCCGGCGCCGGCGCAGGGTCCGGTCTCAGCAGTGGAGGCATGCCATCTTCCAGGTTCGGACCTGAAGAGCGGGGGCGCCTACCAGTGGCAGATGGCCGTTCGCCTCGACTCGCCGCAAGAGACTGCCATCGTCTTCGTCTCGGGATCCAGCATGCTCGAGTGCTGGGCCTATCGAGCGTCGGACGGCGCGTTCGATTCAACCGTGACAGCCGGCGGCGGCGGTTTCCGGCCGGGGCCGGGAACGGTGCTCACCTTTGACGGCGACGCCTCTGCTACTCCTGCCGACCCGTATCCGGCCGCGATGGTCTTCGGCCAGGTGCCGACTGGGACCGCTGCGGTTGATATCGTCACGACCGACGGCGAACATCACAGCGCGGCAATCGGGAATGGTTGGTA
This sequence comes from Chloroflexota bacterium, assembly GCA_003171035.1. Lineage (GTDB taxonomy): Bacteria > Chloroflexota > Limnocylindria > Limnocylindrales > CSP1-4 > Fen-1039. Next base: position 3,065 of record PMXR01000072.1, on the reverse strand, counting down.
CGCGGCCTGGGCGACGCTAACCGGGCCCGGCGACAACGTCGTGGAGATAAGCGCGCGAGACTCGTCCGGCGTGACCATCTCTCGACTCGCCGATCCTGCGGGGCTGGAGCCGGGCGAATCGCCGGCCAGTTGAGGCCATGGCCTGGACGCTCCGGTAAGCCTGGCGTCGCGAGCGAGGCGCGCGGCCACCCACCGGCGAGTCGTAACCTTGACCGGACTCGCCACTGCGGAGGCCCCCGATGCTGTCGTTAGGTTTCCCCGGCTCTCACACCGGATCTGCGCCGTCGCCGTTCGACGCTCTGAATGGCCCGCGTCTCGCCGGACCGGAGGGCAGCCACCCGCTGCATGAGGTCACGGCCGAGGAGCTGCTCCGCCCGACCGACGGCGCCGTGACCGGCCAGATCGCGCTCGACCAACCCGCCCGAGTCGGCGACGGGATTACCGGCAAGATCAGGCTGGTGGCCGGGCAGGCGTTCACCGCGCGCAAGGCCTACCTCCGGCTGGTGGGGCTGCGACTCGACGAGGTCCGGCGCGACCTAGAGCACACCAATTCCAAGGGTGAGGTCGAATGGACTGAGCATTGGGTCGAGACCCAGGGCAAGCTCTTCTCCGCCGACTCGTTCCTCGAACCTCCCGTTCCGACGACCCTCCAGGCGGGCGAAACGTGGGAGTCCGCCTTTGCGGTGCCGGCGCCGCCACTCGGTCCGCCGTCCGCGCACCTCGGCGAATCGATCGTGGCCTGGGCCATCGAAGTTCGCTGGGACGTGGCCATGAGCGCCGACCACTTCGTCGCGTTCTTCCTGCCGCTGTCCCAGCATCCCGACCTGTTGCGCGCCGGAGTCGGCAAGCAGGGCGGCGCCAGCCTGATGGCCGATGTCTCGGTCAAAGATGGGTCGATCAGCGTCGTCTCTCCACTGCCTGCCCCGGCCGGGCAGGAGATCGAGGTCCATGTCGGCTGGCCTTCGGCGCCGGCGGGGCAGGGCGCACGAGTCGAACTCCACCGCCGGACCAACGCCCCCAACGGGGTCGAGGGCATCATCGCCTCCGTCGGCGTGGATCCTGCCGGTCTCCACAGCGGCTCCACCATCGCGAAACTGCTAGTGCCCGACGGCTCGGCGCCCTCGTTCGACGGCGCGGGCCTCGAGATCGACTACATCATTCGCGTGCTGATCGACATCCGCTTCCGCACCGACGCCGCCATCGAGAGGCCGATCGGCATCGTGTAGCCGGGACGCCAAGAGGGCCGAATTCACCCCCTTCGACAGTCCCGACGACGGGTCGCCGGCCGGCTGAGCGGCCGATCCGACGCTGGCTTTGGTGCATGCCACGCGCCAGATCGGGGCCATTCTTCAGGTTTGGTGGCGTTCAGGAACAGTTCAGGACGTGGGGCCATAACTGCGCCCTCGGGCCCCCGCGCTCTGACCCAGGGTCCCGGCTCTCGCTCACCGTTGAGCTCGGAGCAAAGACGGGTTAGAGCCTTGAGGAAGCTCACATGAAAGTAAGGTTGGCAGCGATCGCGCTGATACTGGTAGGCATCGGCGCCGTCGCTTTGGTCGTGGTCTCGCCCACCTTCGGCGGTACCGCTAGTTCCAAGTACCTCACGTCGACGGTTACTACCGGGACCGTCAGCTCTCAGTCGGTGGCGACCGGCACCATCGCCGCGACCACCGTGTACGGGCTCCGGTTCGGCGTCACGCCGGACGTCGTAAGCTCGGCCGACACCACGTCGGGCGCGGGCGGATCGACGAGCAACTCCACGGGCAACTCCAGTACGACGGCCTTGAGCTGGCCGGTCCAAACCGTGACGGCCACCGTCGGCGAGGCGGTCACCAAGGGCCAGGCCCTGGCGACGGCCGACACGACCGCCGCGCAACTCCAGCTCGCATCGGCTCAGGCCACGCTCGCCTCGGCCCAGTCCAAGCTGACGACCGATTCAGGCGGCCCCGCGGCGCTGACCCTGGCGGAAGCCAAGAACAGCCTCTCCCAGGCCTCGAACAGCTATAGCCAGGCCAAGTCCAGCAAGTCGAGCACGGATGCACAGAACGCCCTGAAGCTGTCTCAGGCGCAGGCCGCGGTTGCTGCGGCGCAGAGCGCCTATAACGCCACCCCGGACGCGCAGAATCAGCAGACCCTCAGCGCCGACGAAACGAACCTGACCTCGGTCCAGCTGAGCGTCAGCCAGTCGAACCAGCAGGCGGCCCAGCAGGTGACCAACGCCTCGTTGAGCTACCAGGCGGCCAAGCTCGCCTACCAGGGCAAGGTGGCTCCGGCCCCGACGGCCACCATCCAGGCCGACCAGGCCGCCGTCGCGGCTGCCCAGTCGGTAGTCAACGCAAGTCAGGCAGCCGTGACCGACGCAACCCTCGTGGCTCCGGCAGACGGCCTGATCATCGCCGTCAATGTCTTGCCCGGCGTGAACGCCCCGAGCGGTGAGGCGATCGAGGAAGCCGTCGGACCGATGGTTGCCTCCTCCAGCTTCGCCGAGTCGGCAATCAGCAACCTCAAGGTCGGGCAGAGCGCGACGGTCTCCATCACGGGAGCCAGCGCCTCGGTGCCCGGCACCGTGACCCAGATCGTGCCGGCGGCGGCATCCTCGACGGGCGGCGGCAGCAGCGTGGCGACGTACGCCGTCACCGTCACCCTTACCAGCCCACCCGTCACGGTTCTCTCCGGCATGAGCGCGACCGTGACCGTGACCACGGCCTCCGTCGACAACGTGCTGCGAGTGCCGGCCACTACTCTGCAGGGCTCGGCCTCGAACGGCTATTCCGTGCTGGTCATGGACGCTAACGGAAACGTCACGAGCCAGAATGTGCAGGTTGGTCTCGTCACCACATCCATGGCCCAGATCACGAGCGGCCTCACTGCCGGCCAGACGGTTGTGACCGGAACGGTCTCAACCGTGAGCAACACCACCACCACCGGCGGCGGCGTCAACGTCAACTCTCTGACCGGCGGCGGCGGCTTCGGCGGCGCCGGGTTCCAGCGATGACCCTCGCGGCCGGCGAACCAATCATCAAGCTTGAAGAAGTCAGCCGTGTATACGACACCGGAAAGTTCCAGGT
>PMXR01000034.1 GCA_003171035.1 Chloroflexota bacterium | reverse complement strand
GGCAACAAGCCGAGCACGAACCCCGGCAGCAAGCCAAGCCACTAGCCTCAGGCCACCCAAGCGGTCGCAGCCGCGACCCGAGCCCGGGCGGGAAGCGGCTATGGCCGACGGCGCGCGGACAGGAGCGTCCAGGCCCGATCCGGGTCGTCGACGCCGCGCAGGAGTTCTTCGGTCATGCAATCGATGGCCGGCACGCGCTCGTCACCGCCGAGGCTGGCTCCGTTCGCCGCAAACACCGCGAGGGCCCCGTCGCTGACCAGATCCGCCCAGGCATGGCGAATTCCGGCGCGAAGAATCAGGAACGCTGCCGCCTTGCCGATCACGCGATCGCGCAGGAAGAGTTCGCCGGCCGCGTCGATCGCCCGGCGCGGGTTCGGGTCCACGGTCGAGCGGGTGGGCGGCCCCGACTCGAGCAGATCGAGCAGCTCGAAGAGTGGATGGAGCCACTTGCCCCGGCTCATGTAGATGGGCGCGTCGGTCCTCGCACCCGCGCCCGCGTCCCTGCCGGCGCCCAACGCGGCCAGCGGCCAGAGCGCCATGGTTGCGCCGTCGGGCAGCGGAGGTACGACCCGCGGCAGGCTCATACTCCCGCGAAGGCAGCCGTAACCGCCTTCAGGTGCTCCTTGATCGGCAGCTGCTGCGGGCAGAGTTCTTCGCAGGTTCCACATTCGGTACACGCGCTGGCTCGCTCTTCCTCCGGGATCCAGCGGTAGTCGATCTTGACGAGCGGGTCCTGCATGAACATGTAGTAACTGTTGTATTGGGCGAAGTTGCGCGGGATGTCCACGCCGGACGGGCAGGGCATGCAATAGCGGCAGGCCGTGCAGTCGATCCGGGTCTCGCCGCGGTAGGCGGCTTCGGCGGCGTCGATGAGCGCCAGTTCCGCCTCGCTGAGGCTTCCGGCCGCTGCATCGGAGGCAGTCCGGAGATTCTCGACGACCTGCTCCATGGCGCCCATGCCGGACAGGACCACGGAGACCTCGGGGTGGTTCCAGATCCAGCGCAGCGCCCAATCGGCGGGTGTGCGGCGAACTGCCGCGCCGTCCCAGAGGGCCTGGACCGAGGGCGGCACGCCGCGGGCCAGGGAGCCGCCGCGGAGACCCTCCATGACGATCACATCCAGGCCGTGGTCCTTGGCGTAGTGGAGACCTTCCTCGCCGGCCTGGAAGACCCGGTCCAGGTAGTTGTACTGGATCTGACAAAACTCCCAGACACCTTCGTCGACGATCTTCTTGAACGCGGGCAAATCGTCGTGGAAGGAGAAGCCGGCATGGCGGATCTTGCCGCTGCCCTTGGCGCGCTCGAGGAATCCCTGCGCATCCAGGCGCTTGCACTTCTCCCAGCTACTCGCGTTGAGAGCGTGGAGCAGGTAGAAGTCGAGGTGGTCGGTGCCCAGCCGCTCGAGCTGCATGTCGAGGTAGCGGTCGAAGTCGGCCGGCTTGTCCATGAGCCAGACCGGCGACTTGGTGGCGACGAGGGTTCGGTCGCGGTAGCCGTCCTTCATGGCCTGGCCGACGATGCCCTCGCTCTTCTCGTCGTGGTAGACCCACGCGGTATCGAGGTAGTTCACGCCGTGGTCCATCGCGTGCCGAAGGATGCGGATGGTTTCGGCAACATCGACGGAATCGCCGGCCATCGGCAGACGCATCGCCCCGAAGCCGAGCTGGGAGACGCGTTCCCCCGCGAGAGAGCGGTAGAGCATCAGCGAGCGTCCGGCGTTCCGTGATTGCGGCCGGCGCCGATCCCAGATCGGGCGAGAAGCCGCAGGACGAAGTAGCCCCCGAAGGCCATGATCAGGACGCCGGGGATTCCCAGGCGGAGCACATCGAGCGCGGCCGCCACGCTGCTCCCCTGGAGAATGCCAACGACGAAGCCGCCGAGCTGCATTCCGGCCGCGGCAAGCAGCAGCCACCACGGGCTCAGCCGGCCCGTCTTGCGGGCGAGGAGTGCCGCGAACACGGCCACCAGGAGCGACCTGGCCACCACGCCGAGCAGCAGGTCGGTTGGCGGCATGCCGGTGAGTGCGTTGTTGAGCAGCGGCGAGGCGAGGGCGGTCATGACTCCCGCCGCCAGGCCGAAGCGGTAGGCCGCGACGAGGGTGAAGAAGAAGATCGGCAGGAAGATCAGGCCGCCCTGGGGCAGGGTGTGGACCGCCATCGGCAGAAGCAGGTTTCCTGCCGAGAAGACGGCGACGAAGCCGTAGAGCCGCACGTCGCGCAGGCTCAGGTTTGGCTGGTCGATCGGGACGGACGCAACGAAAGCAGACACGAGCGGCTCCAGGGGTGGGTTGCAAGAATTGTAGGCTCCAACAACCTGACTTTGCTGCACCGGGCGCAGCCTCGGGCGGGTCCGGCCGCGGCCGCGATCCCCCCACCAGATCCGCCACCCGTAACTGGCATCGTCCGGTTCTTCAGCCCGTGTCACTATGCTTGGCGACAGCGCGATCGCGCGGGCAGGAGGATGCACCATGACGAAGGCCGAGGAAATTCTCGGGCACATGAAGCTCGAGGAGAAGGCCGCTCTTTCCATCGGTGCCACGGCGTGGACAACCACCTCGATCGACCGGCTCGGGCTGCCCGTGCTCACGATGTCCGATGGACCCCACGGCGTGCGGAAGACACCCGAGGCCGGCTCGATGCAGATCGAAGCCCTGCCTGCGACCTGCTTTCCCACGGCCTCGTGCATGTCGGCCACGTGGGACGTTGAGTCCGTACGCGAGATGGGCCGCGCCATCGCCGAGGAGGCGATCGCGCTGGGCGTCGACGTGGTCCTCGGACCCGGCGTGAACATGAAGCGGACGCCGCTCTGCGGACGCAATTTCGAGTACTTCAGCGAAGATCCCTTTCTCGCCGGCGAACTCGGCGTGGCCTGGATCGACGGCATCCAGTCGCTCGGCGTGGGGGCGTCACTCAAGCATTTCGCGGCCAACAACCAGGAGACGCGGCGGATGACCGTCAGCTCCGAGGTCGACGAACGCACCCTCCGCGAGATCTACCTGCCGGCGTTCGAGGCGGCGGTCACGCGGGCTCGACCCTGGACCGTGATGTGCTGCTACAACCGCGTCAACGGCACTTACGGATCGGAGAACCGGCACCTGCTGACCGAGATCCTCCGCGATGAGTGGGGATTCGACGGCGTGACGGTTTCGGACTGGGGCGCCGTTCACGACCGGCCGAAGGCGTTGGCCGCCGGGTTGGAACTCGAGATGCCAGGCCCGCGCCCTCGCCGAGCGAAGCACGTCGTCGACGCCGTCGGTTCGGGCAGCCTCGACGAGACCGCGCTGGACCGAGCCGCGCTGCGGATCATTCGAACCGCTCTCCACGCCGCGGAAGCGCCGAAGGGCGCGCCTTTCGATGCTAAGGCGCACCACGCGCTTGCCCGCCGGATTGCGGCCCGCGGCATGGTGCTGCTCAAGAACGACGGCATCCTGCCGCTCCGCGCGGGCGGCCGGATCGCGGTCATCGGCCACGCGGCGGAGGAGGCTCACTTCCAGGGCGGCGGCAGCTCGCACATGACAACGACGCAGGTCGACGTTCCGATCGAGGCGCTCAAGGGCCTGGCGGGGAACGCGGCGGTTACCTACGCAGAGGGCTATCCAGCGGACGAAACGGCGCGACCGGACCTCATCGCCGCAGCTGTGGCCGATGCCCGCGCCGCCGATGTCGCGCTGCTCTACGTCGCCCTGCCCACCTATAAGGAGAACGAGGGGAGCGACCGCGCCGATCTCGACCTCACCGCGCAACAGATCAAGCTGATCCAGGCCGTAACCGCCGCGCAACCGCGTTCGGTCGTGGTTCTGTTCAACGGCTCGGCAGTGGCCATGTCCGAGTGGATCGATGGACCGGCCGCGGTCCTCGAGGCGTGGATGGCCGGCCAGGCCAGCGGCGGCGCGGTAGCCGACGTGTTGTTCGGCGTCGTCAACCCGTCGGGCAAGCTCGCCGAGACGTTCCCGCTTCGGCTGGAAGACACGCCGGCCTATCTAAACCATCCCGGAGAAGAGGATCGCGTCCGATACGGCGAGGGCCTGTTCATCGGCTATCGCTGGTACGACGCCACGCGAAAGCGGGTCCTGTTTCCGTTCGGCTTCGGGCTGTCCTACACGACGTTCGCCTACGGCCAGCCGCGAGTCTCGGCGGCCGAGTTCGACGACACGGCCGGCGTGACGGTGTCCGTGGATGTGACCAACACCGGTTCGGTCGCTGGCGACGAGATCGTTCAGGTGTACGTGCACGACCGGATCGCCGGCCTCGTCCGGCCCGAGAAGGAGCTGAAAGGCTTTGCCAGGGTTCACCTCGAACCGGGCGAGACACGTGCCGTGTCCATCCCGCTAGGCTTCCGAGCGTTTGCGTTCTTCCATCCCGGTCACGGCCGCTGGGTCACCGAAGACGGAGAGTTCGACCTGCTCGTGGCGGCGTCCTCGGCCGACATCCGCGGAGCGGCTACGGTCACGTTGCGCTCCACGGCCGACCTGCCGACGCTGCTCACCGTGGCATCGCCGCCGGCCGACTGGCTCGCGGACAAACGCGGTCGGCCCCTGGCGGCGGCCTTGATTCGGGAGCTGGTTCCGGCCCTCAAACCTGTAATGGGCAACCAGTTGGAGGAAGGTGCCAACGGCCTCGACCCGGTTCTCCCCGACTTTCTGCTCTACATGCCGCTGCGGGACCTGCTCGAGTTCGCGGCCGCGGTCGGCGGCCCGGATCCGGACGCGATCGTGGCGCGGCTCGAGACGGCACTCGCGGCGTCGTAAGGCACGCGGGAGCGCGGACATCTCCTGCCCACGCCCGGCTACGACGGATGTGCGCCGACACAACGCTTCTAGGGAATATCCCTAATGAACGCGTGAAGTCGCCCGATTGCTCGCTTATGGACGCAATCAATCCCATCGGTTCAGTTGTGGCGCGCATGCAGGCGCTGGAGAACAGTTCAGCCGGCCAGTCGATCGCGGACGTGGCCGGCAACCCCAACGTCTCCGCGTCGGACGCGCCCAGTGCCGCCGCGTTGACCGCGAAGTACGAGATGGCGGCCCTCGCCAAGGTCATGCACGCCAATGCCGAGCAGGCCCTGACGCTGATCCAGATGCTGGACACGCCGCAGTCGCCGCTCAAGTAACAGAGCCGCGATAGCATCCGCGCGGCTGTGCGCGGCCGTCGAAGCCGATGCGGCCGGGCACGAGCCGTTGCGGCGACCCACGGATCACGGCAGGTTCTTGGGCATCACCTTGAGAAGCTCTTCCCGTGTCGCCGGTGGATCGGCCGGTTGCAGGATATGCCGCAACAGGTCGTACTCCGGCCGAGTCTCCGCGTGTCCCAAAGGTTCCCGGTTGACGCCGCCGATCGTTCACGCTATGCCTATTCAAACCTGCCAGTGGAATCGAGGAGTCACATGTCACGGTCGGCCGAAATCTCGAATCCAGTCAACGCCGGATCGATCCCGCAGGACCGAGCCAATAGCCTCTTTCGCTGGAATGCGACCTTGTCGTTGCTTCATCTAGTCCAGGGGCTCGCGATCCTGGCGATCTCGTTCGCCAAGAACCCCATCGTGACCTCGCCTGTCGTCGGCACGTACCTTCGCTACGACGAGGCGACTCGTCATCTGGTCACGGCTCAGCGCTCGATATGGGAACTGCCGCTGGGTCCGGCGGTCGCTCTGTTTCTACTCCTCAGTGCCGCTGCCCATCTAGCCATGGCCTTCCCGCTTCGCCACTGGTACGAAAGCCACCTCGCGCGCGGCCAGAACCCGATCCGGTGGACCGAGTACTCGTTCAGCTCGAGCGTGATGATCGTGGTGATTGCCGCGCTTGCCGGCGTGCAGGAGGTGGGCACCCTGATCGCCATCTTCGGCGTCAACGCGGCCATGATCATGTTCGGCTGGAGCATGGAGATCGCCAACGAAGGCCGTGCTCGACCGCAATGGCCGCATTACATCTTCGGCTGCATCGCCGGTGCCGTGCCATGGATCGTGATCTTCGTGACGCTCCTGATCTCCGCGACGGAGCCGGGTTCGGCGCCAATACCGGGGTTTGTGATCGCGATCTTCGTGACGCT
>PMXR01000131.1 GCA_003171035.1 Chloroflexota bacterium | reverse complement strand
AACGTCTCGCGAATGTCCTTCGCGGCAGGGATGGGGTCCGGGTTGCCGTTGGGTCCTTCAGGGTTGACGTAGATGAGGCCCATCTGGACGGCCGCGAGCGGGTTGGCCAGCTCCCGGTCGCCGCTGTAGCGCTTGTCCGCAAGCCAGGTGGCCTCGGGGCCCCAGTCGGTGCCGTCGGGCTCCCACACGTCCTCGCGGCCGCCGCCAAACCCGAATGTCTTGAAGCCCATCGACTCGAGGGCGCAGTTGCCGGCGAAGACGATGAGGTCCGCCCACGAGATCTTGCGNNTTCTGCTTGATCGGCCAGAGCAGCCGGCGCGCCTTGTCGAGGTTGGCGTTGTCGGGCCAGCTGTTGAGAGGCGCGAACCGCTGCGCGCCGCGGGACGCTCCGCCGCGGCCGTCGTTGATCCGGTATGTGCCGGCACTGTGCCACGCCATCCGGATGAAGAGCGGCCCGTAGTGACCGAAGTCGGCCGGCCACCAATCCTGCGAGGTGGTCATCAGCTCGAAGATGTCCTGCTTGAGGGCCTTGAGGTCGAGCTTCCTGAACTCGTCCGAATACTTGAACCCCTTCCCCATGGGGTCCGTCAGGGGCGAGTTCCGCTGGAGGGTCGCAAGGTCAAGCTGATTGGGCCACCAGTCCCGGTTCGACCTGACAGCAGTTCGGTCCATGACTTCCCTCCGATCGTGGCGGCGTTCGCGTGTGCGTGTGCAGCTAGACTAGACCTCCCCTCGAGCGAGCGCCCGTCCCCGAGGCCGGCCGCCCGCCTAATGGCTTTGTCGCTGGGTCGCGCTCAGTGCGCCGTTGCGCGTGACGCCCCGGCGACACCATAACTATCGGTGATTCGCTCGCCACTTCACGCTCGTGCTACAACGCTCACGAGCTCAGGACTTCCCAAGCAGAATGTCGCCGGTTCGAATCCGGTCTCCCGCTCCAAATCGCCAAATCCCTCGTGAAGAGCCCCTCTAACTGAGGGGCTCGACGATTCTCCGGGCATCTCCCTCGAAGAGATCGTCCCAGCCGGCAGACGTCCAGCCCTTACCCCAGAAGGCGGCCGAACCAGCCCCGTCGACCACGGGCAGGAGTAGATACGGAGAGCGGACGAGGCCGTCTCGGGGCGAGCAGCTTGTCGATCTCCTCCTGGTATGCATGCCCGATCATCGTGCGCGCGAGCCACTCGAGGTAATCCGGGTCGTGACGGGCTAGCTCGGCGAGCGACCAACCGGCATAGCGTCCGAACTGCAGGACCGTGCCGGACTGGCCCTGCGCCGCAGCGCGTGCACCGAGCGGTTGGCGATTGGCTGTTGGGCCTGCGGCTCGCCCCTCGGCGGGTGGAGCGACGGGTCGTTCCGGCGGCGCATCAGTCGTCGCGGCAAGAGCCCTCCGCGACTGGTCATAGACGGCCCGGCGCTCGGCGTCACCGAGCACCTCGAACGCGGCATTGAGTTCGGCCATCTTCGAGGACGCGGCGGGATCGGCATTCACATCAGGGTGATCGCGCCTCGCCAGCGCACGATAAGCCGCTCGGATTACTTCTGTGTCGGCACCGGGGTCGACGTTCAAGACCTTATAGAGGTCGGTGCCGGTCCGCGTCTCTTGGTCCGTCAACATTCGATCGATCACATGTCGCAATCACTCGGCCAACAACCCTGTGCCTCCCGAAATATGAGTGGTTCACTGCTATAATGGACATCGACACGGACAAATCTCGGCTGGTGGATCAGCGTTCCCGAAGACGATGATCGGCGCGCCCATAGAGTGCGCCGCCCGGTAGCTCGCGGCCGGCGGGTCGGCTGCTCGCTTGCGCAGACGGACTGGCCGAAATCCTGGGCCCGGAAGATGTCATGTGGCTCCGTCGCACCACCATGCAAACGGTTGACTCCATGCGTGGCTTGAACACAATTGCCGGGGGCGCACCCTGACGGCGTTCCCGCACCTTGACCAGCGGAGCGTGAAATGAACTCCGATTCTGATCTGGCGCTGGCGATAGTCGCCGGGACGTTGCTCTCGATACTCGTGATAACTCTGCTTGTCGTGGGCGTGATCGTCTTTGCGCTGCGACGGGCGATCCCTCCTGCCGAGGATCCCGCCATCGCGGAACTCAAGAGTCGGATGGCTGCCGGTGAGATCTCACCCGTTGAGTACGAGGTTCGCGTGCGCGCGATCGAAAAGGGAGACATGTAGCTGCCGCTTGGAGGGAGTTGCACGGATGACTGAGGCGAAACGGCTCTGCATTCTTCTGTTTGCCGGCGTCGTTTCGATCGCCGGGTGTTCGGGCGGTTCCACGGGTTCGGGTCCCACTGATTCGCCCCGCCCCGCGACGACGCCCGAGCCAACGCTACTGGCAAGTGGCAGGCACGCCAGGATTGACGGGGCGACACTCAGCGCGGACTCGCGTGTGCTGACGCTCTCCTTCGTCGGCGGCCGGGAATACGTTGCGAGCGACCCTTGCACCAGCGCCTACATCGGTCGCGCGGAGGAGTCGGACGGCGTGCTCGAGGCCGAAGTGATGGACGTGACGCCGCCGCGCTCTTCTTCAAGCGGATCCATCTGCACACTCGAAGGCTATTTGCGGTCGGTGACAGTCACCCTGGCCATGCCTTTCCTCGGATCGCGCCTGCAGGACGGCGCCGGATACGTCCTCTTCCTTCGCCGCCCCTCGGGACTCATCGAGATCAAGGGGCTGCCGTCGGGTTGGCTGCTTCGCTCCGAGCGCACCGTCGTTGAAAGCCCGACGGGGCGATGGGAGCGGATCTACTCGCCGGACGCTACTCCCGGCGGCTATCCCGAGGTCCGCGAACTCGATGTGCTCCAGTCGTTCGACGGTCCGGTGTCGGTGAGTGGCGGCGATGGCGTCGGCAAGCCCGTTCAGATCGGCGACCTGAACGGGATGCTCTTCGGGCCGGACGGCAGCGGCGAAATGGTGCTCGCGTGGCAGTTCGATCGTGACGGGCTGGCGTTCGTCGCAAACACGGCTGACTTCACGCCCGAGGCACTGATCGCGCTCGCGAGAACCGCAGCCCGCGAGTGACGGACGCGAACCTCAGGCCGCCTGCGGCGGCGACACGGGCCGTTCGTCGGCGTTGCCGACCAGCATGGACCGCGGGGTTTCGCAGTTCCGCCATGACCGGAACTCCGGGCGTTCGACATCCGCGGGGTTTACGCTCATGTCTGCCAATCCGACATGAGGGTGCCGTGAGGAAGGCGATCGGGTTCGATCTCGGAGACACGCTCCTGCTATATGAGGGTGTGTCCGAACGCTGGTCGCCAAGCTACCGAGAGGCTCTCGGCAGAGCCGCGTCCGCCTGTGGTCGCGAGATCGGTAAGCCCGAAGCCGATAGAGCTGTAGCAGTGCTGGAGAGATACAACACGCGACTCGCTCCGCGCACTCTGGAGATCTCGGAGACCCAGATCCTTGGCGAAGTCACCGCCGCTCTCGGGTTTCAGCCAGGCGACTGGGGAACCGTTGCCGATGCCTTCTTCGACTTCTACCAACGGTCGGTGACGGCCTACCCTGAGACCATCGACACGCTCCGACGCCTCAACATGCTTGGAGTCGCGGTTGGAGTCCTGACGGACGTCCCATATGGGATGGAGCGAGCGAGAGTTGAGGCCGATCTCTCCGCCACGGGAATAGACGGTTTCGTGTCCATGGTGCTGACTTCGGTCGAGGTCGGACATCGAAAGCCTGCCTCGGTGGGATTCGTTCGCTTGGCGACCGAACTCGATGTGCCGATCGGCGATCTGATCTACGTTGGAAACGAAGAGAAGGACATCGAAGGGGCGAACGCAGCCGGGGCTCTTTCCGTCCTCATCGATCGGGAAGGCCGGCAGCCCGATTGGGGTGCATGGGCGCGCATAGAGCGCCTCGACGAGATACTCGGACTCCTTTGAGCGCGAGGCCGTTCTCTTCGACGAGATCTCAGTGAACCTGGTCCCGATGATCGACTGCAACCGCATTCGCCTGGTCGCCACGGATCTGGACGGAACACTCCTGCGGACCGATGAGACGGTCTCGATCCGCAGCCGGGATGCGCTGGCCGGACTCGAGAGAGCTGGGATCGATCTCGTGTTCGTGACCGCTCGACCGCCGCGGTGGATGGGTCCAATAGCCGACGTGACCGGACACCATGGCATCGCGATCTGCGCCAATGGCGCGATCACGTACGACATGGCCGCCGAACGTGTCATTGGCCTGTGCCCGTTGCCGACCGACTGTGCACTCGAGATCGTACGGCGCCTACGACTGGCGGTGCCGGGTGGGAGCTTCGCGGTCGAGACCGCTGAAGGCTTTGCCTGCGAGCCCGGGCACTTGCAGGATGAGTGGGAATCGGATCCGCCCACGGCAGACGTTCTCGTATTGTTGGGGGCGCCTGCTCTCAAGCTGCTGTTCGGCCACCCTGACCGGACGGCCGACGACCTCCTGACCGTCGCTCGAGAGGCCATCGGCGACTTAGCAGAACCCACACACTCGAATCCAGCGCGTTCCGTGATCGAGATCAGCGCCCTTGGAGTCAGCAAGGCAACCACGCTCGCGCGCCTGTGCGAAAGCCGGGGCATAGCATCCGCCGAAGTGCTCGCCTTCGGTGACATGCCGAACGATCTTCCGATGCTGACCTGGGCCGGCGCAGCCATCGCCGTCGCGAACGCGCACCCGCAAGTTCTCTCCGCGGTCACATATGTCACCGCGAGCAACGATGATGATGGAGTCGCGCTGGTGCTCGAACGCATACTCGCAAGCCGACCTTGAGCATCCCGCGGTCGAGGTGTTCCTGGGGCTATCAATCGCTCTCGGCATGCGGCTTCACTGGTGATCGTGGAGCGACGGAGGCCCGTGCTGCGTGTCCGGAGCGTAAGCTGCTGGCGGCAATCCGTCTTGAGGGACCGAGATGACTGGTGCGGTGAGCGTTCGCAATCGGTCGTGGCGACGGGCTGGAGCTTTGTGGATCGCCGGCGCCTGGGTCGGCTTGGTGGGTGGGTATGCCACGCTCGTTGTAAATCCCGGCCTGATCATGCCCGAGCTGCTTGTGGTGCTCGCACTCGCCCTTGCACAGCCTCGACTCTTGGGCGTCGGCGGCGCGATAGTGGGGCATGGCCTCGTCTGGTCGTGGCTGCTCGCGACGACATCAGTCAACTGCAATTCCCTGTTGATCCCAGGCGAAGCTCCATGCAGCGTGACGCTGCCGTTTCAGTCCGCCTACTACGGTGGCCCGTTGGCCTGGCTAAAGGAGCCAGGGTGGTGGTTTCCTGTCCTGTTGGCTGGTGCGCTCGCCCTTCTGCTGGCCGGACTCGCCCTGACGGCCATAACGGCGCGGCCGGCACCGAACCGGAGTCTGAGGGATGGATCGCGCAACTTCTCGGGAACCCACTGGAGGTAGAGCGTTGGAGTGGAGTCCGTGCCGGAGAGGGCCATTGCGCCCCGACTCGGAGGCCTCCGCCGATTCGGTGGTGACGCGACCGTTTCGCGTGTCTATCAATGATCCGGTCTGGCCCGGTGGCCGGGACTGGGGCTCAGCGGTCTTGCCGTCCGATATGCTTGAGCCGTGGCTCAAGTACTTGCGTCCGAGATCGAGAGGAACCACGGTCACGGCTCGGCCGCTGCCGCCCATCGAAATCGTCTGGTAGCCGTTCTGCTCCTGAGCCTGACCATCCTGGGAGTCGAGGTCGCCGGCGGAATCGCAGCCAACAGCCTGGCCCTGCTCGCCGATGCGGGCCACATGCTGGCGGACGTGGCGACCATGGCGTTGGCCCTCGTCGCCATCTGGTTCGCCGGAAGAAGCCCCACAGACGGCCGCACCTACGGCTATCTTCGACTCGAAGTCCTCGCGACCGTGGCGAATGCCGTCCTGCTGTTCGGGATTGCGGCGTTCGTGTTGTTCGAAGCGTGGCAGCGGCTGGCCACACCGCCGCAGATCAGCTCGGGGCCGATGCTTGCGGTTGCCCTGGTAGGCCTTATCGGCAATGCCGGGTCATTGTTCCTGCTGCGCGACGCCCAGCGGGTCAGCCTCAACATGCGCGGCGCGTACCTCGAAGTCATGGGCGACTTCGCGGGCTCGGCCGCGGTCATCGTGGCCGCAGTTGCGATCGCGCTGACCGGCTGGGCGGCCGCCGATGCCATCGCGTCTGCCCTGATCGGACTGCTCATCCTCCCGCGCACGCTGGCGCTCTTGCGCGATGCCACGGGCGTCCTGCTCGAAGGGACGCCGAAGGGGATGATCATCGAGCACGTGCGTCAGCACATTCTCGAGGCGCCCGGGGTTGTCGATTGCCACGACCTACACGCCTGGACGATTACCTCCGGGGTGAATGTCGTCTCTGCCCACGTCGTCCTGGCGGCTGCCGTCGACCCGGCAGTCACACTCGATTCTCTCTGCGCTTGCCTCTCCGCGGACTTCGACATCGAGCACTCGACCTTCCAGCTGGAAACAGAAGATCGCCGTCGGCTCGAGCAGCGAAGCCACGCCTAATCCGCTCCAGGGCCGAGTTCGGATCGCGCTAGTCGAAGATCGTCGTCACGATGAGGCCGACCGCAGCCACGCTCATGACGATCGTGGTCAGCCAGCCGACGACGTTCAGAAGGCGGCCGTTGGTCCGCCGGCCCATCACCGCCTTGTCGTTCGAAACGAGCATCACGAGCACCAGGAGCGGCGGGGCGACCAGCCCGTTGAGCACCGCGCTCAGGACCAGCGCCGTGATCGGGTTGATCCCCAGGAAGTTGATCGCCATCCCAACGAACGTCGCGGCGATGATGACCAGGTAGAACTGCGGTGCTCCGCTGAGCTTGCGATTGAGTCCAGATCGCCAACGGAATGCCTCCGACACGCCATAAGCCGCCGCGCCGGTGAGGATGGGCACGGCCAGCACACCGACCCCGATGAGCCCGACGGCGAACAGGAGTTCGGACGCGTCGCCGGCGATGGGACGCAAGGCCTGGGCCGCGTCGGTGGCCGAGGCGATGTTCGTCTTGCCCGCGGCGAACAGGGTTGCGCCGGTGGCGAGGATGATCGAGTAGGCCACGGCCACGGCCAGAACCATCCCCGCCAGCGTGTCCCACAGGGCGTACTTGAGCTCAAACCTGGAGGCCCCCTCCCGTTGGCGGAGGTGGATCCGTCCCATGCCGATCTCCTCCTCCACTTCCTCGCTGGCTTGCCAGAAGAAGAGGTACGGCGAGATGGTCGTGCCGAGAAGCGCGACGAGGATGCCGATGTACTTGGGATCAAGCCGGATCGTCGGCACCAACGTCCCCGCAAGGACATTGGCGACATTTGGCCGTGACAACAGGGCGGCCCCAATGTAGGCGAGGACAGCCAGGGTCAACCACTTGAAGACCTTCTCGATGAGACGATAGTCGCCGAAGAGTTGCAGTCCCACGATCCCCAGGCTGATCGGCACGACCAGGACGATGGGCCAGATCGGCACCAGCAGGTTGATAGCCGCCGCAATGGCTCCGATATCGGCCCCCGCGTTCAAGGTGTTGGCGATGACGAGGGCGATCACGGCCGGATATAGAGCGCGCGGGTAATGCTCCCGAAGCACGCCCGCCAGGCCTCGCCCGGTCACCATGCCGATCTTGGCGCACATGTACTGGACGGCCGTCACCATCGGCAGCATGACGAGCGGCATCCAGAGAGTCGCGAAGCCGTGCTGCGCGCCGGCCTGGGCATAGGTCCCGATGCCCGAGGGATCGTCGTCTGAAGCTCCCGTGATCAGGCCTGGGCCGAGGGCCTTGCCGAGGCGTTTCAGTGGGTTCTTTTCGGCTCGAAGTCCGGCCGCCTTGGGATCGACGGGCCGGCCGCCATGCACCCACGGCTCGCCCGCGCTCGTCGTTGGGCTCGGCTCAGGCAAGTCGCACGCTCCTCCACTCTGTACCAGCCTCGCGACGGCATCCGCAGAATACAGCCCGTCGACTCGGAGGGGTCGGCCGGTCTCGGCGAGGGCGCCGTGACCGCCAGCCTGGCCGGTTTCGCCGTCGCCGGCTGAAGGCGAACCGCACAGCGGGCCCAGGCGCTCCGGATCGGCGGCCCTCAGGCGGTCGGCTGGACCCACGTGCCACGCCTCGCCTCTCCGGTTGCGCAGGCCGAACCTGCCCGTCTGGGCAGCACCGCCGCCGCGAGAATGGAGTCCCACACGCTCGACGAGGACGCATGCCACCAACGCCAATCGGTTCGCGGCGGCCGGCCCGGAGCCTGCGGCTGGGATTCGCGGTGGCGTCCGTTGCGCTGCTGCTCGCGGCTTGCTCATCGACGGCCACGCCCACTCCGGTCGCGACTGTGGCCGCAGCGACGACGACGCCTCTGCCAACCGACACGCCAACCCCCACCGCGATCGCGACACCCACCGACACTCCCACGCCGATGCCCGTGGCGGGCCCACTCTGCACCGGGCCGCAATTGCGTGGCGCGATCATGATCTGGCACACGGCAGGCGGTGCTGTCACGGGTGACTTCTTCGTCGGGCCACTGACCAGCACTTCCGGCGGCCTCCTCTGCTACATGCAGGGCACTTCCGAGGGTCAGATGGTCTCGGCCGGTGCCGTCATCGCCGACAGCGGCGCCTCCTCGGCGCAGATCAATTCCGGCGATGAGTTCTTGCCTGTGGACCCGGGCGGCCGGATTTACGGCCACGTGACGTGGACCAACTGGTGCCGCACGGGGCCGAGACAACCCGTGACCGTGGCACTCGTCCTGCCGGATCACCTCGGTCGAGTGGTCCTGAATACGTCGGGCCGCACGCCGCTTCCGTCGTGCGCTTCTTCTGGCTCGCCCTCGGCGGTCACGTCCACGAGCTGGAGCGAGACCTACCCGTAGCCCAGACAGGGATGCGCGATGGGGAACGCGGGCAATCCGTAGCCCGACTGTTCGGCCGCAACGAGCGCCTTCTGAAGCTGCCGGTCGGGCCGCTCCGCCAAGTCTAGGACGGGCTGCGTCACGTTCATTCAGCAGCGCCCTTCCTCCGACCCGTATGCTGTGGCGCACAGCGAGTGATTCTTTGACGAACGGACGGAGGAACCCGATGGACTCTCTTCAGCGCCGGCGCTCCCTGCCCAGGGCAATTGCGGCCGTCACGGTAGTAGTCGCTCTTGCGATCGCCAGCTACGGCTGTTCGGCCGCGATCGACCGGGGCAAGGTTCTGTTCTCCACCGACGTCCCGTCCTCGGACAACGGCTGCACGCCGAGCCACCAGGTCACCTCTGTCGGTGACACCACTCCCGTGTACGCGACATACATCTTCAAGTCGAAGCCGGGCGGTGAAACCATTACTCTCGAAGTCACCCGGGACGGCCAGCCCTACATACCGGCGTCGGACCTACCGACTGCCGACACCAAGGGCCTGGACTGCTTCGCCGACACGAGCGACCTGAGCAAGCTCGACAACTGGGGCGCCGGAACCTACCACGTCTCGCTGACGAGCAGCGGCGCCGTCGTTGCCCAGGGCGACTTGACCGTCAAGGGCACGGGCACAACAGCCAGCCCGGCCGCCTCGGGTAGCCCGGCCGCCTCGGATAGTTCCGCCCCGTCGGATAGTTCCGCCCCGTCGGATAGCGCCGCACCCTCGGCTAGCTGAGGTCCGCGAGCACGCTCCGGCCGTCTTGAGCGGCGGACTTGAAGTGGTCGCGCGCCGCAACGAGAGCGATCCGGGCGTTCTTGATCACCGTCGCCCCGCCGGCGGAACCGTAGTTCGCCGGCGTCAGGGCCAATAGCTTGGCCGGAACCGGCGTCGCCAAAGCCACGGCGCCGGCCACGGCCGCGTTCATGGCATCGAGCGAGGCCTGAGCCGCGCTGACATCCTTGCCCTTTGCAGCCGCCACCGCGATCCGCCCGGCGAGTGTCGTGGCGAGTTGATCGAAGTGTGGCTTGAGGGCCAGTTCACTGTCGGCCGCGATGGTCAGGCGGACCTGCGGACCGACAAGGAGATAGACCCGGTAGTCGGTCACGATCTGGACAAGCTCGATCTTCAGTGGAGCGATCCGGGTCTGCGCGTCGATCGCGCCCCGGAGGCTCGTCAGATCGCCGACCTCGCCGGCGATCTCGGACGAGAGATGACCGGCATCGGGTGATGTCAGGCCCTTCGACGCGCCCACGACCGAGGCCAGCTGATGAAGGGTAGTGAGGCGGCGCGCGATCTCGCAGTCGCCGAAACCACGCAGCGTCGCAATGGTCGCGTCCGACCTGGCGGCCGAGGCCTGTGTCGAGCAGAGATCCGCACCGGCCGGCCCGCCGGTCACGGGCGCCGGCCCGACCGAAGCCGCAAGGCCGGCTGCCGATACCGCCAACGCAATCGCGGCCGTGCCGGCGAGCAGGGCGTTGCGCAGTCTCGATGACATCGAAATGCTCCTTGGTCGGACCACGGCTATTCGCCGCCCTGGTTCGATGAGTCCTGGATCGAGTTGTCTATATCGTTGATGAGCTGGTTGAGCTGGTCCAATTCGCTGGCTGCGGGATCCGGGGCGGTTGGGCCGGGCGGGTCGGTTGGCGAAGCGGCTGAAGACGAGCTATTGGGGCTGCCGCCGAGCCCGGTGCCGAGCGAGCCCGATGCCCCGCCGGTGCCGAGAGCGGCGAATGAAGCCTGTGGTGCCGTGGGCGCGGTCGTGGCTTGATGGCGACCGCAGGCGGCCAGAGCCAGGGCTACCAGCAACGCCGCAGCCAACATCGCAACAGCCCGAGCTCGAGGCCTGGTCAATAGATGTTCTCCGTGGACGCCGGATCACCGGTGGCCGTTGCGCCGATGATCAACCCGGTGGGAGCGATCGACATCGCCGATTCGTAATGCGCAAGTAAGTTCCGGCCGCAGCCCGGGGCTACTCGAGGGCCGCCAGAACCTGCTCGGTGGAGCGGACTCGGCCCATCCGCGGGAAGACCGACTCCACGGTGTGCTTGTGATCGTCGGCCGCGTGGGCCGCCATCGCATCCTCGACGAAGATCTGCTGGTAGCCACGCTCGAAGGCATCGCGGGCCGTGCTTTCCACGCCCACCATGGTCGAGATGCCGCACAGGATGATCGTGGTGATGCCCCGACGGCGGAGCTGCAGGTCCAGGTCGGTGCCGTAGAAGGCGCCCCATTGCCGCTTCGTGATCACCACATCTCCCGGCTGGGGCGACATCTCGGGGACGAACTCGGCCCAGTCGGGCGGCACCCGGCTGCCCGCACCCGCGGGCTGGGCGTCGGTGGTCGGCCGCAGGGCGTCCTTGCCGTCGGCGGATCGCATGACGTGGACGAGGATCACAGTCCCCCCACCGGCGCGCACGGCTGCGGCAAGCTGCGCGGCCCGCGCGATCACCTCGGCGGGCTGATGCGGAGCGGAAACCATGGCGGTGATCCCGCGCTGCAGGTCGATGACGACCAGGGCCGTAGTAGACGGCTCGAGCATCAGGTCCATTCGATCCTCCTTGGTCAGGTCTTCTTGATCGCGGCACCGACCCTGCGCGCGGCGAGTGCCTTCTGTCTGGCGACCTCTTCCGGGCGCTTCGCCTCATGCCGGTCGAAGACGCGCTTGACGATCTCGATGAGCGCGAGGTACGCCACAACCAGGCCGGCCAGGAGCGGCCAGAACTGCCACGGCAACCCTCCGAAGCCGATCAGCTTGGTCCCGATCGGGCTCAACGGGATGATGACCGCTGCCGCGAGGGCGAGCAGGATCGCCACGCCGAGCAGTTTGCTCGGACGGCTCCGCCAGAACGGTGTCATGCGAGTTCGAATCACCAGCACCACCAGGATCTGGGTGAAGAGCGACTCAACGAACCAGCCGGTATGGAACGAGTCGGGATTGTCCCGCCCGAGCATGAGCAGCAGCGCGCCGAACGTGAGGTAGTCGAAGATCGAAGAGACCGGTCCGAAGATGACCATGAATCGCTCGGTGGCGTGGACGTCCCAACGCGCCGGCTCACTTTCGACGTCCGGGTCGACGTTGTCGGACGGGAGCGCCGTCTGCGACGCGTCGTAGATCAGGTTGTTGAGAAGGATCTGGCCCGGCGTCATGGGCAGGAACGGCAGCAGCAGCGCCGCCCCGGCCATGCTGAGCATGTTGCCGAAGTTGGAGCTCGTGCCCATGCGGATGTACTTGAGGGTATTGGCGAACGTGCGCCGGCCCTCGACGACGCCCTGGGCGATGGCGGCCAGGCTGGGTTCGAGCAGGATGATGTCGGCCGCGGAACGGGCGACGTCCGTGGCGTTGTCGACGCTGATTCCTACGTCGGCCACGTGCAGGGCCGGAGCGTCGTTGATCCCGTCGCCCATGTAGCCGACGACCTGGCCCGCGTCTCGCAGCGCGCGGATCACCAGCAGTTTCTGGTCCGGGTCAACGCGGGCGAAGATGGTCGTCGTCTTGGCCCGAGCCACGAGCGCCGGGTGGCTCATCTTGCGCATCTGGTCGCCCGTCAGGACCCCTTCCACGTTGAGGCCGACGAGTTCGGCCACGTGGCGGGCGACCAGGTCGTTGTCGCCGGTGATGATCTTGAGTGCGATTCCCTGCTTCGCCAACTCGGCGATTGCCTCTCCGACGTCCGGCTTGGGCGGGTCGCTGAACAGGATCACGCCCTCGAACGTGAGGTCGCGCTCGAGCCGGGAGGCGTCGGACAGGGCGATCGGCGTGGGGGCAGCTGGGGCAACCGCGGCGGTCGCGGCCGGCGCCGCGGGCTCCTTCGTCAAGCCGGTCAGCTCGTCCGACCGCAGTACTCTCGAGGCGACCGCGACCAGGCGGAAGCCCTCGGCGGATGAGCCGTCGACGAGCTTCTTCAGTCGATCGTGTTCGGCCTTGTGGATCGGGCGCGAAGCACTGTCCTCGCGGACGGCGCTCGATGCCGCCGCCACCGCTTCCGGCGCGCCCTTGGTCACGAGCAGCGGCGGCTCGTTGCCGCGCTGGACGACGACGCTGAGCATCCGCCGGTTGAAGTCGTACGGCAGTTCCGCGAGCTTGCGGTACTGCTTGAGATCCTTCGGAGCCTTGGTGCCGGCAAGAATCGCCGTGTCGAGCGGGTTCTGGAAGCTCGACTCGAAGTGGCTGTTCAGGTAGGCGAGTTCGAGCGCGTGGGAAGCCTCGCCGGCGTCGTCGTCGTCGATGCCGACGGCCTTGACCAGGTCGAGCTTGCCCTGTGTCAACGTGCCCGTCTTGTCGGTACAGAGGACCGTCACGCTGCCCAGGTTCTGGATGGCCGGTAATCGCTTGACGAGCACGCCGTGTGCCGAGAGAGCGCGTGCGCCCCGAGTGAGGTTCAACGTCACGATCGCCGGCAGCAACTCCGGCGTCAGCCCTACGGCCAGCGCGACAGCGAACATGAGCGCGTCGAAAAGAGGCCGGTGCAACGCCACGTTCACCGCGAAGACGCCGACGACGAGTATCAGCGTGACCCGCCCGATAAGCAGGCCGAAGGCCCGGACGCCGTGCTGGAAGTCCGTTTCCGGGGCTCGCTCGGCGAGGCGGTGGGCTATCGCTCCGTAGCTGGTTCGGGCTCCCGTGGCGGTCACAAGCGCCGTGCCGGTGCCGCTGACGACGCTCGTCCCGAAGAAGGCCAGCCCGGCTCGGTCGTCGTCCTTGTCCGGGTCGAGGTCGCCCGTCCGGGCAGTCTTGAGCGACGCGGCCGACTCGCCGGTCAGCGACGACTCGTCGACGAACAGGTGATTGGCTTCAACGATGCGTGCGTCCGCAGGAATGATGTCGCCGGCGCCCAGGACGACGAGATCACCGACCACTACGTCGTGGATCAGGATCTGGGTCTGCTTGCCGTCTCGCATCACGTCGGCCCGCAGCGCCAAACGAGCCTGCAACGCGGCCACCGCTGCCTCGGACCGGGCCTCCTGGACGAAACCAAGAAGTGCGCTCATGGCCACTATCGCGAGAATGACCGAGGCCCCGACCTTGTCGCCGACGACGAGGCTGACGACGCTGGCGATGATGAGGATCAGGACCAGCGGGCTGGCGAACTGGCTGACCAGCACGGTCAGTGGACCGCGACGGCCTTCGCCGCCGAGCGCGTTGGGACCGTCGCGCTTGAGCCGGATCGCGGCTTCCGCGGATGTCAGGCCGGACGAGGCCGCGGGAGCGCTCAGCTGGGCCGGGGCCGAGGGCGGCTTGGAGACGGACGCTGCCGGAGCGGTCGACTTGGTCATGGCGCGATGCTAGCCCGTTCGGTCGGTTCGTGAACTGCGGCGAGTGTCTGAGTCCGGATTCCGTCGGAGTTGCGGCGCCGGGCAGATCGAGGCTACGCCTCCCGCGGCCGTCCAGGCCCGCGGCAGCCCCGATTCCCGCTCGATGTCACCCTGGGTGACGCAAAGCGGGGGGACGGGCGGATTTCCTGCTCGATGTCACCCCGGGTGACGCACAGAGACAAACGATCGGCAAACATACGCCGTCCACGCGTCGCAAGCGATCTCTTGAGCGTGGAACGCCGGCCGATGGCCATGCTAAGGACCATTCCTGAGCCGGCTGCCCCGCTTATGGTCACGCCGGGCGACATTCAGGAGAATCGAACAAGCACGCTTCCCGCGTGGTCGAACTACCTGACACGGCTTGCCAGGATCGGCCTCTAGGCTCCTACCCATAGGAATCGCCATAGGAGAGACCCGTGGCCATCGACATCGCCTATTGCGGCCTGGATTGCAGCGCCTGACCCGCCTATCACGCAGGCGAGGCGACGGAAGTTACCCACCGTTTACCAACAATATGCTGCGCAAAGGCCGTACGAAGCGCGCCGCTTTTTGCGACTCTTCACTAGCGCCCGGGTAGCTCGCGGGGAGGCCGTCACACCCGGCGGATGGAGGCCCTTCCAAGGGTCAGGAGGAGAGCATGGCAGCCGTAGCTGAGTACGTCCGCGGCATGTTCCAATGGACCGTCAAACGCGAGGGGATCATCGCCCCGGACGAGCGGCCGCCGGCCCCGCAGTCGATTGCGCTGGGCCTGCAGCACATCTTCGCCATGTTCGGGGCGACGGTGCTGGCGCCCATCCTCATGGGCTTCGACCCGAACACCGCGATCTTCTTCTCGGGCGTCGGCACGCTGATCTTCTTCGTCTGCGTGCGCGGCCGCGTTCCGAGCTACCTCGGTTCGAGCTTCTCGTTCATCGCCGTCGTTCTCTCTGCTGAGGCCATCGCGTGGGGCGGGCACGGTCCCAACTTCCCCGCGGCGCTGGGCGGCATCGTCGCCTGCGGCGCCGTCTACGCGCTCATCGGCCTCATCGTGATGGTCGTCGGGTACAAGTGGATCGAGTACCTGATGCCGCCGGTCGTGACCGGCGTGATCGTCATGGTCATCGGCCTCAACCTCGCAGTCACGGCCGTCAATGACCTGAAGATCAACACTGCCGCCTACAACAACCCGAACCTCGACACGCTGGGGGTCGTCTTCGGCCTGGTGACCGCCCTGGCGGTTGCGATCGTCGCGGTATACGCGCCGAAGATAATCCGGCCGCTTCCGATCCTGATCGGCGGGATCATCGGCTACCTGTTCTACTTCCTTCTCGGCAACGTCATGAGCCTCGTTCCCGCGGCTGCCCAGATCAACTTCGACAAAGTCTGGCACGCCAGCTGGATCGGCTTGCCGAACTTCATCACTCCTACCTTCGATGGCCACGCCATTACCCTCATCGTGCCGGTAGCCCTCGTTCTCGTCGCCGAGAACCTCGGCCACGTCAAGGCCGTCGCGGCGATGACCAAGCGCGACCTCGACCCGTACATCGGCCGGGCATTCCTCGGCGACGGCATCGCGACCATGATCTCCGGCTCCGGCGGCGGCACCGGCGTCACCACCTACGCCGAGAACATCGGCGTCATGGCCGTCACCAAGATCTACTCGAGCCTGGTTTTCGTCATCGCCGCCATCGTGGCGCTCTGCATGGGCTTCTGCCCCAAGTTCGGCGCGCTCATCCAGACCATCCCGTGGCCGGTCCTCGGCGGTCTGGCGATCGTCCTCTTCGGCCTGATCGCCGCCACCGGCGGACGGATCTGGATCGAGAACAAGGTCGACTTCTCGCTCAACAAGAACCTGATCACCGCGGCCGCCGCGCTCACCATGGGTGCCGGCAACCTAACGATCAACTCGGGCGACTTCTCGTTCGGTGGCATCGGCACCGCGTGCTTCGGCGCCATCATCCTGTACCAGATCCTCAACGGCTTCGGACGTCGAGCCGACGCCGCCCCGGCTGCGACGGAGCCAACGGCCTCCTAGCCCCTCCCCTCGCAGAATCGAAACGGGCGGCCCCAGGGCCGCCCGTTTCTTTGTTGGCGAGGAACTCGCGCCGTGGCGCGGCGCCGCCCGCTGCCCCGAGCTACTCCGAGATGCGGCCGGTGCCGAACTGGCGGTCGCCGGCGTCGCCCAGGCCGGGCAGAATGTAGCCCTGGTCGTTGAGCTGGCGATCGACCGAGGCGCAGTAGATCTCCACGTCGGGGTGAGCGGCCGTGACGGCGTCAACGCCTTCAGGCGCCACGATCAGGTTGATCAGCTTGATCCGAGTCGCGCCCCAGCGCTTCAGGACCTCGATCGCCGCGGTGGCCGAGCCGCCGGTGGCGAGCATCGGGTCGAGAATCAGGCACAGGTCTACCGTCGCTGAATCCGGCAGCTTGTTGTAGTACTCGACCGGCCGCAGCGTCTTCTCGTCGCGGAAGAGGCCCAGGTGCCAGACCTCGGCCGTGGGCATCAGCTCGAGCATGGCGTCGACCATGCCCAGGCCGGCCCGAAGGATCGGCACGAGACCGATGCGCACGCCGAGTTCGGCAGCGTCGGTGGTCTCGAGCGGCGTGGTGACGGTGATCGGCTTGACCTCCACGTCGGCGAGCGCCTCGTAGCCGAGCAGCCACGACAGCTCGCGAACGACTTCGCGGAACTTCTTGGGCTCGGTCTTCTCGTCGCGCAGAATCCGCAGCTTGTGAAGGATGGCCGGGTGACGCGAGACGTGAAGCGTCGGCCAGGCAGCCTCACGGGCAGGCAATGGAGAGCTATCTGGCACCGTTTGCTCCTCCGTGACAGGTGGTTCGGGCAGTTGCCCCAATCGTACGAGTAGCGAGCCGGGATTGCCCGGCGGGATTCAGGAAAGGCCTCCGTCGACCGGGGGCACCGACCGACCGGGTCGTCGTCCGAACGGGTGCGCGCCGGCCGCCCAGGCCACCATCTCAAACCAGCCTTGTTCGAGCCCGCGCTTGAGATCGCCCCACGACTTCGCCCCGACGAGCGGGAACACGGCGATGATGATCGCGAGGCCGCCGTACCAGAGCGCCGGCAGGGCCAGCATCGCCGCGATCGGGACGGTCCAGCGGTGGTTCTTGAGCGCGCCCCAAACCACGATCACGACGGCGAACGGCAGCCGAACCATGAACGGCACCGGGATGGCCGCCCAGGTCCCCTTGGTGGCTCCGGTGTTGGAGGTCAGGACCTGCGGCCAGCGGATCCACGCATCGGGCTGGAGCAGGAACGAGATTCCGACGACCACGGCCGTTGCGGCGGCCACGATCATCAGCGCTCGCCACTCGCGACGGACGACGAACCAGAGCAGGCCGATACCCGGCGTCACTTTGGTGAGCAGCACGAACGACCACGTCGCCGGCCAGCGGAAGCCGAGCACGATCGCGACACCGATCAACAGCTCGATGTTGCCACCCGCGACTTCGAGGAAGGTCAGCGCCAGGCCCAGCAGGAAGAGCCGCGGCCCGGTCAAGTACGCGAGCGCGGCGAGCGGGATGATCGCCCAGCCGGCCACGAAGCCCTGCCAGGACAGCAGCCGCAGCGGCCACAGCAGCTGCAGGAACACCGGCGAGTAGAGATACGCGTTGGGCGTCCCAACCGCGGAGATCGGGTACGGGTCCGAACCGCTCGGCGCAAGCCAGTAAGCGTGGGCGTCCATCGCCGTGCCGGGCCAGCGGCCGTACGGCTCGCACCACAGCACGATGAAGAGCCACGCGCCCGCGGCGGCGATCAGCCCGAGCAGGTAGACGACCGGAACCCGCCGGCCGACGAGCGCGATGGTGCGCCCGTTGTGGCTGTCCAGCATCTCTCCTCTGTCCGTCACTCCGCCAACCCCGGGCCGCATGTTAGCACTGGGCCGGAGCGACGGACGAGGGCGGCACGGCAGGAACCTAACGACCGACTCGCGGACTTTCGGGGTTGCGTGACCTCAACCTGGGTCGAGGCCGTGCTCGCCCAGCACGGCTCGAAAAGCGGCGAGTTGCGCTGGCGAGAACCCGCGAGTAGAAAGGTATAGCTCGCTGGACGAG
Organism: Chloroflexota bacterium; assembly: GCA_003171035.1. Classification (GTDB taxonomy): domain Bacteria; phylum Chloroflexota; class Limnocylindria; order Limnocylindrales; family CSP1-4; genus Fen-1039. The sequence continues at coordinate 11,186 of PMXR01000131.1, read as the reverse complement.
CCCTTCATCCGGAAGACCATGACCTTGCGGACTCTTCGTGATGACCTGAAAGAGCTCCAAGCTACCCGGCTGTTCGATTGGTCATTGCTGGCTCGAAGGCCGTCCGCGTCGATCTCGATTTCGAACGGGTCTGCCAGCGCGCGAGTACTGCCGCCGAGGTAGGCCCGCAGCAGAATGCTCCAGATGGGCATCAACATCACGATGAGGCCGAACCCGACGAATGGCCAGTACGACTGCGGATCGTAGCCGGGGCCTGGGGCAATCGTTGTGTTGCGAATGCTGACCGCGACCACTCCCAAGCCAAGCAGCACGAACGCTGCATTCACGGGACGCCAGGCAAGCGCGAGGAGGATGTCGAAGAGCCGTGCCTCGTGCGTCACCGACAAGATCGAGCCGTCCTCCGCGGACGGAGGCTGAACCGTTTCTTGTTTTGGAGTGGTTGCACGCGACGCCGCGAACCAACTCTGAAGTAGGGCCAACTGGGCCGGCTGGAGCGTTCGACACGGAATTGCGATCGTCCCGTATGCCATGCCAACCGCGAAGTAACCGGCCAGCAGGCGCGTTCGGCGCACGCCACGCCACGGAAGATGGAATTGCGTCGTTCCAGCATCGAACTCCAGACCCTCTGCGGTCGCTCTGAGGTCGACGGGCCGCTGATGTAGCGCCAGGGCAAATGGCAGCCAGATGAAGGACAGCAACAGGGTCAAACCGACAGTCACAAATGCCCAGCTCCAGTCGGTCAGGCTCGGGATGGGGCTAAGTGTGCACAACAGCGCCCCGAGCGGCCCGTACACGCGGTACCGCCGACCGAAGAGGAGCCCGGAGACGATCCGTTCTTGCGGGCTCAGGTGGTACTGAAGATGGACTTCCTCAACTGGAATCGAGGCGTCCGTCATGTTTCCTCCTCACATGGGTGACCGGTCCCGATTGTGAACCTTGAGGGCGGGGGTTTGACGGCCGATCTCGCGGCCCCCAAGCTCAGGCACAAATGCAATCCCGCCACGCCATTCCCCCGCTAGACGCCGAAGCGGACTTCCGCGCCGCCCATCCCGAGTTCGAGGCGACGCGCTCTCTCGACGAGCTCCGGGCCACGGAATACTCCCGCGTCGATCGTGACGGCCACGTCTTCCTCGACTACACGGCCGGCGGGCTGTACGCGGAATCGCAGGTTCGGGCGCATGCCGAGCTGCTCCTGAGCGGTGTCTTCGGAAACCCTCATTCCACGAACCCGACGTCGTTGGCGACGACCGAGATGGTCGAGCGCGCCCGCGCCTACGTGCTCGAGTTCTTCGGCGCCTCGCCCGACGAATACGTCGTCTGCTTCACCCAGAACGCCAGCGGCGCGCTCCGGCTGGTCGGCGAAGCGTATCCGTTCTCGCCGCTGAGCCATTACCTACTGACGTTCGACAACCACAACTCCGTCAACGGGATCCGCGAATTCGCCAGGGCGCGCGGCGCCAGGGTCACCTACGCGCCGGTCATCCCGCCGGACATGCGGATCGATGCCGACCGTCTGGCCGGATATCTGGAGGAGAGGGCCACCGACTCGTCGAACCTGTTTGCCTACCCCGCCCAGTCGAACTTCTCGGGCGTGCGGCACTCGCTCGACTGGATCGAGCGCGCCCAGAGCCGGGGCTGGGACGTCCTCCTCGACGCCGCGGCGTTCGTGCCCACCAACCGGCTGGACTTGAGCCGGTGGCATCCCGACTTCGTCACCGTTTCCTTCTACAAGATCTTCGGCTACCCGACCGGTGTCGGCGCCCTGATCGCCCGCAAGTCGGCGTTGCGCAAGCTCCATCGACCCTGGTTCGCCGGCGGCACGATCACGGTCGCATCGGTCCAGGGCGACCGCTTCTACATGGCCGAAGGTGCGCAGGCGTTCGAGGACGGAACGCTCGACTACCTCTCGCTGCCCGCCGTCGAAATCGGTCTGCGGCACATAGACCGCGTGGGCCTGGACCGGATCCACACTCGCGTCGGCCTGCTGACCGAATGGTTGCTCGCTGCCCTCGGCGCGCTTCGCCACGCCGACGGCCGGCCGATCGTTCGAATCTACGGCCCGCTCGACGCCACCGACCGCGGCGGGACGATCGCTCTCAACCTCTACGACGCGGGCGGCCACTTCATCGACCATCGGGTCGTGGAGCAGCGAGCCAACGAGGCCGGCATCTCGCTGCGGACGGGCTGCTTCTGCAACCCGGGCGGCGGCGAAGTGGCTCTCGGCCTCTCCGCGACGGAGCTATCGGCGTGCTTTGTGCGTTCGCCGGACCGCCTGGCCATCGACGAATTCCGGCGCTGCATCGACCACAAGAGCACCGGCGCCGTGCGTGTCTCGCTCGGGATTGTCTCGACCTTCGCCGACGTCCACGGGTTCGTCGAGTTCGTGGCCGGCTTCGCCGACGAAGACCCCGCCGAGGCTTGACCGAACGCAGGCCCGCTACACCAGGTCGCGCAGGAGACGCTCGCTGGAAGTGGGGCCCGTCGCACGATCGACGACTGCCGATCTGCCGAGCCGCTCGTCGTCGGCGCCCAGGCCGGCGGGGCCGAGCATGCTCTCCCAGCCCTCCGACTCGAGGCTCCGCAGAGCCGACTCGGCGGCCCTGAGCGTCTTCGCGGCGAGCTCTTCGGCGTCGCCGTGGAGTGCGCCGTCGCCCAGCGTGGTCCTCATCTCGCGCGCCGTTCTGGTGGCCGCGGCCAGATCGGCCGCCGCCACGGACGCATCTGGGGAAACGGCCGGTTCCACCACCAACGACACGTCGGCGCCGGTCAGCGCGGACACGGTCGCGGCGAAGCCGGAGTTCGTCGAAAGCCACCCGGTCGCACCACCCAGCATCAGCCGCTGTTCGGGGTAGAGCGAGTGGCGTAGCCAGGCCTGGAGCAGGATTGCGCCGGCGCCGACTTCGCCCACCACCCAGTCCGGAACCACACCCAGCATCAGCCGATCGGGGGCGAGACCATCGGAGAGTGCCAGTTCCACGCCCAGAGCCTGGAGCGCCAGAGCGCGGCCTGAGCGCGTGGCTGCGTCCGACGGGATGCCGCTTGCCAGGTCCGCTCCCAGGGTGAGCGGCCCGGGCCCGATCGCGACGCGGCAACCGGCACGGGCTTGGAGGCGGTGGGCGAAGGAGTGGTCGGCGATCGCCCGGCCCGGGTCCACATTGTCCTCGATGATCTCGCGAATCGGGTCCGCGGCGACGAAGTCGATCCGCTCGAAAGCGGCCACGACCGCCTGCTCCGGGGCGGCGAAGGCCGACGTGACCGTCATCAGCGCGGCGTAGCAGCGGCGCTCGGCAGCCGCCTCGTCAGCGACCCGGCGAAGCGTTGCCAGGCCACGCTGGCTGCCGGCCGGAACCTGTTCGGCAGCCGGCACGACCGGCTTCTGGGTCCCTCTGCCGGCCCGACCGCGGGATCCCGCGCGGCGCGAATCGACACTACTCGGCGCGGCTTCGAACAGGCCCGGCGTCTCCAACCCGGCCTGGCGCCGCGCCTCGGCGAACTCCCAACTGGCGGGAACGCGAATCTGCAGCAGGCCCGCACCGCAGCGGATCAGCGACCTGGCTTCGGTCGCCGCGGCCCCGACCTCGGTGGCCTGCAGGTCGACCCCGAGCCACGGCTCTTCGGACAGTCCGAGAACTTCACGCATCTCCCGAGCAGCCGTCCGGTTGGCGTCGAACCGGGCCAGCGCGGCCCTCAGAAGCTGCGCCGCTCGCTGTTCGGCCGCGGCAAGCCGGTCGGGGCGCTCGAGCAGTTCGGACTCGAGCCCCAGGTCGATCGCGCCGGACGCGCCATCGAGCGCCAGGTCATGTGGCGCCATGTCGTATTCGAGCATGGCCACGACGAACGGCAGGAGTATGCCGCGGGCCAGACGGCCGGGGTCGGCTCCGAAATAGCGCTCGGCAAGGGTCGCCGCCAGCGGCCTGCCGGCCCGGTCGAGCCCGTCCACGCCGAGCATTCGCAGCACCGCCCGCTCCTGGGCGATCGTGGCCGAGTGCCGGGCATTGCTGGAGAAGCCGGCCGCAAGACCGGCCGCGCGCCTGCGGACCCGTTCGACCTGATTCGAGAGAGTGTCGCCGCTCACCCGAGCCTCACTCCTGAACGATCTCGTGGATGATTCGCCGCCACAACGCTCCCGGCGGTGAGCCTAGCGAACCCGGACTACCGAGGAGTCGGCCGTGGTGTCGTACGCAACGAGCATGTTGTTCTGCGAAGTGGCCGTTGGCGACTCGATCTTCACCTCGAGCATGTGCCCGGCCGCTATCGAGTATGCGGGCGAGACCGTCACCGTGATAGGCCGCTCGTAGTACGTACGCCCAACGGCGTACGCACCGGTGTAGGTCCCGTTGGCGATCTCCGCGTATGTGCCGGCGGCGGGGTTGTAGTCGCGCAGATACGCGATCAGCGAACCGGTCCGGTTCGCCGCTGCGGCGTTGGTGGCGGACCAGAGGTCGACGGTGACCGTGCCGGTGAGGGCCAGCCCAGCGCCGAGGGCTGGCGTCCGCCAGTTCACGTAGCGATAGGCGGTGGCGAGCCCGGCGCTCGGTGGGTTGTTGCGGATGATGCCGCGGCCGGGCCGGTTCGCCGAGTTGGTGTCGTAGTTGTATAGCGTCGCCACCGTCGGCGTGGTGGTGGTCATCGTGAGGTTGTACTGGGCCGTAGTGTTGCCGGTCGGCGGTGTCGGGTTGTTGTGAAGGTAGTAGCCCCACGTACCGGCGCTCAGCGCGTTCGGGCCCACCGCGACGGTGCGATTGAACAGCGCCGTGGTCGAGCCGACCTGCATGGCGATCGCCGCCACTGCCAGAACGGCGGGCAGGATCGGCCGTAGGCGGCGCCAGTTCATCGGATCATCTCGTGCATTCGCTGGGCGTCGAGGAACCGGGCCAGATCGGACTCGTACTCCTCCAGCACGACTTCAGTCTCGTCGGCCTGTTCGACTTCTTCGAGCAGCCATATCCCGAAGAGCATAGTCAGGGCGATGCACATGAGCGTCAGGATGCCGGTCGGAAGCGTCAGCAGATAGAGCAGATAGCCGAGCTTAGGAATCGAAGCGTCGACCCGGCCCACGACCTGGGAGGCGGGCACGAGCACGGCTTCCGGCGTGGCGTTCGCGTCGCCCTTGGTCTCGATGTAGATGCCGTCGGGCAGGGACACGACCCGGTTGACACGGTGAGAGAGAAGGGTCCCGGCGGCGTCCTTCAGCGTGACGACGTCGCCGGGGCGAAGGTCGGCAGGCTGAACGTGGACGATGTCGATGACGGACCCGAGTCCGATCGCCGGTTCCATGGAACCGCCCCGGACGACGATCAACTCATGGCCGAGCGCGGGCCCGAAGTTGACCGCAAGCACGATCCCGAGAACCACGCCCACGAGCAAGATGAGGGCCAGGTCCAGCAGCCGGCGGATCCATCCCGCTGCCTTCTTCATGGGTTCCTCCGCAGGATCGGCAGACGCCCGAACGACCGGCCCGGCACGTCGAAACGTACCGGACCGGCGTCCGGGGTAGCCGACTGGTTGCTAGTTATTGGCCGTCTGTTCGGCGATGAAGGTGAAGGTGTAGGTCGACGTGGCGCCCTGGTAGGCAATCGGCGTGCCGATCGGCAGCGAGGCCTTGAAGCAGAGCGTCTCGCTGGCGCCGCCCGCAAGGGTGCGGTCGCCGGCCTGAGCGCCCTGGGTCGGGTCGCCGACCATGTTGATCGGGCCTATTGGGACAACGGCGCTGGCGAACAGGACGGCGCCGGTGAATGCCGCGCAGCCGCCGCCGGCGTCGGCCTGGCGAATCGTTATCAACAGCTGGGTGTCGAGGTGCTTGGTGTCGGTGTCGGTCGAGGCGCCGGTGATGGCATACCGGAAGGTACCCGTGCCGGTGTTGCTGACCGTGACGACCGCGCCGGGAACGCCGGCGGGGACGACGTCGCCGGGCATCATTGCCGCAGAGGTGAAGATTGCGCTCGGCGGATTAACCGACAGGATGATCGTGCCGGTGGTGAACGCGTTGCCGGCGACGGCGGTCTGGCTGGTGAACAGAGCCAGCGACATCGTTGCGCCGGTGGCGGCCATGAGTGCGGTGCCCGTCATGAGGAGGGCAAGCAAGATCGGCCTGCGGCGTCGCCGTGGCCTCTGGGAACTCTCCATACTCCATTCCTTTTCTTTGGCCGGGGGGCCGGGGGCTCCGGTCCGGCATGGCAGCACGGGCGCCGATCGGTGCCCCCCAGCACCGAGAGCGGTGTTTCCCCGGCTCGATACGCACCATCAAACCCGCCGCTTGACTAGCCCACAACCGGACCTCGGGGCAACTGTTGCTGGTACTTAAGTCAGCTCAAGTGTCGAAACTCCACAGCCGATAGGCGGTGCCACGGAGCACCCCAACCAATAGCCGATCGGGCCCCTACGAAGCCCGGGTGGTTGTGGCCTCCACGCACCGGGACCTATGGAGCACCCTGGGTAGGTCCGAATGGGTTGCCGGGGGCCATTGGCAGGTAGTTCATCGGTACGTCTCAAGACGCCCGCGGCGGGGCCCGACTCCCCGATTGGTGGATGATCCACCCGGTTCCGGCACGCTCTTGACCGCCCCGGCGGTACTTCGGGGGCCCGAATCGCCGGCAATCACCGTAGCTCCCGCTCGCAACAACGGCCGTACCAGATGATCGAGACACCGCGGAAGCCGAACGTCAACGACCAGGTTCGCGTCGAAGCCGAGATCGACGGGAAGGTGGTCGGGTTCCGCGCGGTCGTCATCAACAGCCTGCCGGATGCGCTTTGGCTGGGTCTGGTCAAGCCCGACTCGCTTCTGGGCCGCATACAGCCGGGTGACCCGATCGTGCTCACCTTCCCGCGAAGCGACGGCGGGCTGGTGGCCGGGTCCGTGTTCGTGAGTCATCTCGGCTCAACTCAGGCGCGCCTCTTCTCGGTCGAGATGCCATCGGATGTGCGGCTGGCCCAGCGGCGGGGCAACCTCCGCTTTGACTCCGGGTGCCCGATCGAGTACACGATCGTGAGTCAGAGCGACAGCGGAGGCGCGGGTCTCACCGGAGCCGGCCTGACCTGCAACATAGGTACGGGCGGATTGCAGTTCGCGATGCGAGCACCGATCCGCGAGGTCCCCATCGTGGGCGACGCGCTGGAGCTGGTCGTGGCCTTGGGCCGTGAAGCGGTCGTCGCGGAGGGCGATGCGCTGCGCGTCGACGACGCCACGGACATCGGCCCGGACGGCCGAGTGCGCCCGCCCACGGACCCGCCACGCCCGCCTCGAACGGTGATCGCGGTCCAGTTCACTTCGATCTCGGACTATGCCCAGGACGTGATCGTGCGCCACATCTTCGCGCTGCAACGCTCCCGCCGGTAGCGGCGCGGGGCTACTCCGCGGAGCGGTGATAAACCCCGGCCACCCGCACCATGACCGCCTCCCGCAAGAGAGCGGCGAGAGCGGCCGCGCAATCGGGGTCGTCCGGGTCGGCGTCCATGTCGGCCCAGAAGACGTACTCCCAGCGGACGCCGCGGCTGGGACGCGATTCGAGGCGCGACAGGTTGATCTTGCGTTCGGCGAAGCAACCGAGGCAGCGGTACAGGCTGCCCGGCAAGTTGCGGACAGCCCAGACGAGCGTGGTCTTGAGCGGCCCGGCCACGGTCGCGGGCGTGAACCATTCGTCGGGCGTGGCGTCGCGGGCGATGACGGCGAAGCGGGTCCGATTGGCGTCGCCGGTTTGGATGTCGGCCGCCAGAACCTCCAGCCCGTACAGCGGCGCGACACGCGGCGAGGCAATGGCGGCGGCGCCAAGTTCGTGCTTGTCGGCGATCGCCTTGGCGGCGCCGGCGGTGTTGTAGCTCGTCATCACTTGCCACGAGCGCGACCGCAGGAACTCGTCGGCCTGGTCGAGCGCCTGGGCGATGCTATAGACCCGCTCGATCTGGTCGATCGTCTGGCCCGGCAGCGCCAGCAACGCGAGGTGGACGGGCACGGTCACCTCGGCGGCGATGCAGATCTCGTCGAACTTGAAGAGCAGGTCGTAGATCTCGCGGACGCTGCCGCCCTGCGACCGCTCGATGGGGACTACGCCCGCGTCGACGCTGCCGTCCTGGACGGCCTCGAAGACGGCCCGCCACGTCGGCAGCGCCACGGCCTCGGACGAAGCGAAGGCCGACAGCACGCCTTCTTCGCTGAAGGCGCCCGGCTCTCCCTGGAAGGCGACGCACGGTTTGCCTTTCGGTGGTGTGGCCACTGCCTCTCCCCCGGCCTACTCGGCCGCGGCCGGCGGCGCCGAAGCGGCCGGCGGCGCCGAAGCGGCCGGTGACGGTGTAACGGCCGGAACCGTCCCATTGGGCCGGGCTGCCGTTGTGAAGTGGCGCTCGTCGCGGCGAACGACTTCCGCGCCGGTCTTCCAGATCGCGAACTCGAGCGAGTCGCACAGCGCCTGGCAGGACGCCGCGATGATGTTCGTGCCGCTGCCCATCGTCGACCACTCCAGAAAGCCGTTGCTCGAGTCGATGATGACACGCGTCTGTGCCCCGGTGGCCTCTTCGCTGTCGAGGATGCGGACCTTGTAGTCGACCAGATGAACCGCGTCGAGCTGCGGGTAGAACGCCCCGAGCGCCTTGCGCAGCGCGGAGTCGAGGGCGTTGACCGGCCCGTTGCCGTCGGCGGCCGTGTGCAGGATTTCGCCCGCAACCTCGACCTTGACCGTGGCCTCGGCGAGAAGCTCGGCACCGCCGCGCTGTTCCACCAGAACCGTGTAGTCGCACAGCTCAAACGGTCGGGTGTAGCCGGCCTTGTGCCGCTTGACCAGCAGTTCGAATGAAGCCTCGGCGCCTTCGAAGGCGAGACCGTCGGCCTCGAGCTGCTTGATCACCTGGCTGAGCGCCTTCGGATCGATGTCGTCCATCTGCTGGCCGAGTTGCTCGGCGCGGAGCTGCGTGTTGGCCTTGCCGCCGAGCTCGCTGACGACCAGGCGCATGACGTTGCCGACGAGCGCCGGGTCGACGTGCTGGTAGGCGCCGCTGGCCCGGGCCGTCGCGGCGCCGTGGACGCCGCCCTTGTGGGCGAACGCCGAGCGGCCGACGTACGGCTGGTGGTCGTCCGGGGCGATGTTGACGATCTCGGACACGTAGCGGGACATCTCCGTCAGTTCGGAGAGGCGTCCGGACGGGACCGGCTCGAGGGCGGTTTTGAGTTCCAGGTCGGCCAGGATGCTGACGAGGTTGGCGTTGCCGCAGCGTTCGCCGTAGCCGTTGATCGTGCCCTGGACGTGGCGGACGCCGTTGGCCACGGCGGCGAGAGAGTTGGCAACCGCCAGCTCCGAGTCGTTGTGGCAATGGATGCCCCAGGTCACCTCGGGCGCCCCGGGGTCCGAGTCCAGCGCATCGATCGTCGCTCGGACGATCTCGATGACCTCGTTCGGGAGCGCCCCGCCGTTCGTCTCGCACAGAACCAGCGTCCGGGCGCCGGCCCCGCGGGCGGCGCGCAGAGTGGCCAGAGCGTAGGCGGGATCGTCTTTGTAGCCGTCGAAGTAGTGCTCNNAGCAGCCAGCTCTTGCCGAAGATGCAGACCACCGGCGTCTCGGCAGCGACGATCGCCACCAGGTTCGGGTCTGTCTCGGCCCTGTTGGAGCGGTGGCGCGTCGAGCCGAAGGCCGCGAGCCTGGCGTTCTTCCACTCGATCGACCGGGCGGCGGCGAAGAAGTCCACATCCTTCGGGTTCGAGCCCGGCCAGCCACCTTCTATGTAGTTGAAGCCGAAGTCATCGAGCCGTCGGGCGATCTTGATCTTGTCCGCAAGAGAGAGGATGAGCCCCTCGCGCTGCGTTCCATCGCGGAGGGTCGTGTCGTAGAGAACTACGCGGTCGGCGCCGCTCATCGGGCCACTCATTGAGCCGCTCCTCGGGTGGTTGGGGCATCGGCGATCGATACCCACGAACTCGTCGTGGCGCCGGAACCAGCCACCAGCGCCGCCACAACGGCATCGCCCATCGCCTGCGTCCCGACCTTCTTCTGGCCGGGCTGCTCACCGACGGCGGCGATCAAGTCCGGCGTCCGGTAACCGGCGTCGAGCGTGGCGGTGACCGCCGTCTCGATCGCGGCGGCGGCCGCGGGCTGGCCAAGTGACCAGCGCAGCATCATCGCCGCGGACAGGATCGTGGCCAGCGGGTTGGCGACGTCCCGACCGGCGATGTCCGGCGCGGAGCCGTGGATCGGCTCGTACAGGCCGAAGAGCCCGTGCTCCGTCCGTCGCTCGCCGAGCGAGGCCGAGGGCAGCATTCCGAGCGAACCCGCCAAGACGCTCGCTTCGTCGCTCAGGATGTCGCCGAAGAGGTTCTCCATGACCATCACGTCGAACTGGGCGGGGCGGGTGACGAGCGACATNNAGGACGTTGGCCTTGTCCACGCTGGTCAGCTTCTTGCGCCGGCCTCGGGCCAGCTCGAAGCCGAGCTTCACCACACGCCGGATCTCGTGTTCCGTGTAGCTGAGCGTGTCGACGACCTCGCGGCCGTTGGGGGTCACGCGCGTTTCCTGCGGCTTGCCGAAGTACAGGCCGCCGGTCAGCTCGCGCACGATCATCAGATCGACGTCCTTGACCAGCGACTCGCGCACCGGCGAGCTTGCCACCAGGCACGGCTGAACCGTGACCGGCCGAAGGTTGGCGTAAAGGCCGAGGTCCTTGCGGAGCCGCAGCAGGGCCTGCTCCGGTCTGACTTTCGCCTTGGGATCGTTGAAGCGAGGGTCGCCGATGGCGCCGAAGTAGACCGCATCCGCGGCGGCGCACTTTTCCACGTCTTCATCGCGGACCCCCGTGCCGTAGGCATCGATCGCGACGCCGCCGACGAGGATCTCTGTCCACTCGATGTCAAAACCGAAGATGTGACCGACCGTCTCCAGAACGCTCCGCCCGGCCGAAATCACCTCGGGGCCGATCCCGTCACCGGGCACGACGACGAGGCGATAGGTTACGGCAGGGCTGCTCACGGGACGATCTCCAACTCTTCAATCTGGTTAGGCGAGTGGCGGGGCCGAGAACGACCGCGAACGGCCGAGCGGCGGCCCTGCCACCAACGCCATTCCGACTATTCCTTCGACTTGGCGGCCGCCTGAGGCTGGCCGTCGACGACGACAACCGGGTTCAGGAACGGCATCGCGGCGCGGAGCCGGGCCCCGACCTGCTCGACCTGATGGTCGCGGCCGGCTTCGCGCATCTTCTTGAAGTT
>PMXR01000032.1:7538-10274 GCA_003171035.1 Chloroflexota bacterium | reverse complement strand
CTCCCGGCCCGCACACCGTAGAATCAGCCCACGGCTGGCGGCGGCAGCCGACACGGAGCTGGAGGCGGCATTGAGCGAGACACACGTGGCGGGTCGGACCGGAGCGACAGAGGCGGGACCCGGCGCCAACGCCGGACCGGGCGTGGACGCAGGACCGGGCATGGACGCGGACAACGTTGTCGTTCTCGACTTCGGCAGCCAGTACAGCCAGCTGATCGCACGTCGCATTCGCGAGCTCCACGTCTACTCGGAGCTGCTCCCGTTCGACACGTCCTGGGCCGAAATCGCGGCGCGCAAGCCCAAGGCCGTGATCCTCTCCGGCGGGCCGGCCAGCGTTTATGAGGCGGACTCGCCACATCCTGATCCGGCCATCTGGACAGCGGGCGTGCCGGTCCTGGGCATCTGCTACGGCCTTCATCTCATGGCCCACCACCTCGGCGGCGAAGTCGTCTCGTTCGAGCGCAAGGAATTCGGGCCGGCGGTGGTCACCGTCACGGCCGACGACACGCTCTTCGCCGGCATCGAACCCGAACAGCCGGTGTGGATGAGCCACGGCGATTCGATCCAGCGCCTGCCCGCCGGCTTCCGCCCGACCGCCCGCTCCGACTCCACGCCCTACGCCGCGGTGGCGGATCCCGGCCGGCGCATGTACGGCATCCAGTTCCATCCGGAAGTGGTTCACACCAGGCGAGGTCGCGACATCCTCCGCAACTTCGTCGTTGAGATCGCGGGCGCCCGCCAGAACTGGACCCCCGCCAACTTCATCTCCTCGAACGTGGAGGAGATCAGGCGTCGGGTCGATGAACACAGCAAAGCCACCGGAACGGACGGCAAGGTCCTGTGCGCCCTCTCTGGCGGAGTGGATTCGGCCGTGGCTGCGACGCTGGTCCACCGCGCCGTTGGCGATCGATTGATCTGCGTCCATGTCGACCACGGCATGATGCGCAAGAACGAGACGGAGCTGCTGGCCAAGGCGTTCGATCAGCTAGGCGTGCGCGTCATCGTGGTCAACGCCCGAGATCGATTCCTGGCGAAGCTCGAAGGCGTCATCGACCCCGAGCAGAAGCGCCACATCATCGGAAACGAGTTCATCCGGGTCTTCGAGGAAGAGGCCGCCAAGCTCGGCCAGATCGCTTTCCTGGCTCAGGGGACGCTCTATCCCGATGTGATCGAATCGGCGACCTCCGACAAGGAGAAGTCGGCCTCGAAGATCAAGACGCACCACAACGTCGGCGGCTTGCCGGACGACATGACATTCCAGTTGATCGAACCCTTGCGCTACCTGTTCAAGGACGAGGTGCGAGCTGTCGGTACGGAACTCGGCCTGCCCGACTCGATGGTCGGGCGCCAGCCGTTCCCCGGCCCTGGGCTGGCGATTCGCATCATCGGCGAGGTAACTCAGGACAGGCTCGACACGCTCCGCGAAGCCGATTGGATCGTCATCGACGAGATCAAGGCCGCGGGCTTGTATCACCAGATCTGGCAGTCTTTCGCTATCCTCACGCCACTCCGTTCCGTCGGGGTCATGGGCGACGGCCGAACTTACGCGAACGTCGTCGCCATCCGGGCCGTGACCTCGGAAGACGCCATGACGGCGGACTGGGCCAAACTTCCGTACGACTTGCTGGCCAGGATCAGTTCCCGCATCGTGAACGAAGTCCCGGGCGTCAACCGGGTCGTGTACGACATCAGCTCCAAGCCGCCGTCCACGATCGAGTGGGAGTAGAGGCACCGAAGCAGCCGGGACAGCAGGAGAACGACATTGCACAGGCTACTCGGCGCCAGCTCCGTGTTTGCCGGATGGCTCACATTGGGCCTGGGCGTGGGGGCAGGTCTCGTCGTCTCGGAGCTTCTGGGCCTCCAGCACACGGAAGGCCCGCTCCCGCCGGTCGCGGTCTACGGCATCAGCGACGGCGTCGTGCTGTGGATATTCGTGGGCGCGGCGTTGTTGCTGGCGGTGCCGATGGCAGCCGCAATGGTGTCCGAGGACCCGCGGAGCACCCTGAGACCGATCGCTGTCGGGATGGGGCTGGCCGGCCTGTTGCTCCTGCCCGATCCACTGGGGAGGGCATTTGGGGGCCTGCTTGTTCCCGGGGCGGTGCTCGTCTGGCTCGGCGGCGAGTTGATCGTCCGCGACACGCAGTTAGCGGGCTCGGAGACTCGGTCCGCGACCGGGCTCGAGACCCAGACCCAACCGGAAAGCATGCCCGCGGCCGCGGCGACGTCCGAGCCGTCCCCGGCATCGCCGTCCGCGGCATCGCCGTCCGCGGCCGCTCCGGTCGCAACCCAGACGACCGCCGCAGCCAATCTGCCCAACCAGGCGGCACCGGCTGCCGGCCGAAGCTCCCGCAAGAGAGGCGCCGCCGCCATGAAGATCTGCCCGTGGTGCTCCACCGAAATAGCGGCCGCGGCTGAGTCTTGCCTGAACTGCAAAGCGGCACTGTCGGCCCCGACCGCCGAGCAGGTTCCCATTCCGGGGGTGACTGAGGTTTCGCCCGAGTTGCGACGCTATGCGGCCGACGCACGAAGCGGGAAGAACAAGCCGAGCTTGCTGCGGATGATGTTCAGCGACACACCGATCCCCACGGCCGTCGACGCCCCGCCGCCGAGTGACGCGGACGCGCTGCGCCCGCCAAGCTCCGAACTCAGAGCGGAGATGGCCCGGCTCGACGCCGAGATCGCCGCGGGCGCCATCGCCACCGGCGCGCCCGATGCCGCGCCCGACGGCGCGCCCGA
>PMXR01000032.1:0-7460 GCA_003171035.1 Chloroflexota bacterium | reverse complement strand
GCCGCGCCCGACGGCGCGCCCGAGGCGACGCCGGCCACCAAGCCCGCCCCAAGAACGCCGCGGCGCAGCCCGCGCACCTAGGCGGGCCGCACGCGGAACGTCGGTGCCAACGCGGCTAATCTGGCGTTGATGATCGATCCCGCGCCACGACTCCCCTCACCCGGCCCTTCGTTCCTGCGCGAAATCGCGATCAAGCCCGGAGACGACCGGCTCGTCGGGATGGCCCAGCCGCGCACGGTCGAGGGCTGGTGGGTGACCATGATGTGGTGCGAGCGAAATGGGGAGCTGCTGTCCTTCAGCGATCTGGCCCCGAGCTACGGCATTCCTCCGGGCTCGCCCCTGCTTCGGCTCGGCCCCGGCCTGTCGGGCACACTGTCCGGGCTGGTAATGGAGGAGGGCGGCCGCCAACAGTTGCGCCTCCGCCTCGGCCAGCCACCGGCAGTCGAGGATGCTCCGTGGGAAGCGCCGCTCGCGGTCGTGGCCGGTTTCCGATTCGAACCGGCTCGCACGCTGACGATGCGCGAAACCGAGCTGGCCCAGACGGTGTTGCAGGCTTTTCGCGACGCGTTGCTCAGGCTCTCGTACTGATAGGGCCCGGCCGCCAGTACCTCATTCGGCCTTGTGCGACTAGACTCCACGCGTGCCAAACATCTTCGACGATTTCTTGGATGAGCTCCGCCGCCGCCAGGCCGAGAACGAGGCCGGGAGTGAGCAGCGCGACGGTGGCTCGGACGATCCCGGCGACGGCGAGCCATCCGACAACGGACGACGGAAGGACGAAACGATGAGGTCAGTAGGTCCCGATTCCGACGACACCGACCGCGACGACGACGGGCCTTCGCGCCCGGTCTACGGCGGCGGGTTCCGCGGCGGCTCCGGTGGTTCAGGTCGAAGTCCGTTTGGCCCATCCGGCGATCTCCCTGAGATCAACATCGGCCGCGGCTGGGTGATCCTGGCCGCCGTCGCGGTGGTCTTGCTGGTCCTGATCACGGCCTTCGCGTTGACGGTGAACCTCGCCACCGACGCAATCTGGTTCCAGAGCGTCGGCTACGGCAACGTGTTCTGGACGCGTCTCGGATCACAGATTCTCTTCTTCGTGGTCGGGGCAGCGGTCGCCTTCCTGGTGATCTGGCTGAACCTGTTCCTGGCCGGGAGGTTCATTCCCAAAGGCGAGTTGCGCCGGTTCTCGCTGGACGAGTTTCTCGATCGGTTCAACATCGAGAAGTACCTCGGTAGTGACACCTTTGGCAGCGGACCCTTCGGTTCGCCCGCGCGGCGCACGATCAAGCACGAAGCGACCCAGGTCGCGGACATTGGCAGACCGCTGTTCTGGGTCTTGCTCGCCGTCGCAGCGGTTGTGGCTGTGACTCTCGGCGGACTTGCGCTCGGCGGCTGGAACACGATCCAGCTGTTCATTCACCGAGTCCCGTTCGGCCAGAACGACCAGATCTTCGGCAAGGACATCAGCTTCTTCATGTTCGAGCTGCCGTTCTACCGGCTGCTTCAGCAGTACGCAAACACGGTCCTGCTGTTCTCGCTGGCGCTGGTTGGGACTCGCTACCTGGTCGCGGTCGTATCCGGCGCCCCTATGCCCACCTCGGCCCGGGCCCATCTCGGCGTTCTGGCGGCGCTGTACCTATGGTCGGCCGCGATCGGCTACCAGCTCGACCGATACGAACTCGTCTACAGCACCTCGAACGGCATTTTCCAGGGTGTCGGCTTCACCGACGCCAATGCTCGGATGGTGGTCATGAACGTCATGACCGTGCTGACGGCCTTCGTCGGATGCTTCGTCGCCGGCTTCGCCATCACCCGCTGGCGGACGCCGCTTGTACTAACCCTTGTCTTCTGGGCCGGTGCCTTCGTCATCCTGGAGGGTGGGTACCCGCAGATCGTCCAGCGGTTCTCGGTCGATCCCAACCAGCAGGTCCAGGAGCAGACCTACATCACGGACAACATCAACGCGACACGGGCCGCCTTCGACCTGACGGGTTGGAGCGTCAAGCAATCGTCGACGCTCGCGACCACCGTCACTCCGCAGCAGGTCCAGACCGAGTCTTCAACCATCCAAAACGTAAGGCTCTGGGATATCGCTCCGCTCGAACAAACCCTTGACCAGCTGCAAGTGATCAGGACGTACTACAACTTCAGCGATGTCGACACCGACCGGTACGTCTTCCAGGGCAGCGACGCATCGGCCCCATGCGCGCCGGCGACTCCGCCGTGCGTGCGCCAGGTCATGCTCGCCGCCCGTGAATTCGATCCGACCAAGTACGCCGCCCAGAACAGCAGTGACGTCAGCTGGGTCAACCTGCATATCAGTTACACCCACGGCGTTGGGCTGGCGATGGTGCCCGTCAACGAAGTCGCGCCGGGCGGCCAGCCGAATCTCGTAGTCTCAGACCTGCCGCCGGTTTCGACGGAAGGTGCGCCGGTGATAAAGCAGCCGCGCATCTACTTCGGGACCAACCAGAGCGACTACGTAATCGTCGACGCGGCCAGCCAGGAGTTCGACTATCCGTCGACCTCGGGCGGCGGCAGCGATGCCTACACAAACTGGACCGGAACAAACGGCGTCAAGCTGGACACGCCGCTTTCGCGATTGCTCTTTGCGGCGCGGTTCGGCGACCTGAACCTGCTCATCAGCAACCAGATCACAGGCAGCAGCCAGCTGCTGTTCCATCGGGCCATTTCGGACCGCATCGGACTTGTCGCACCGTTCCTGCGGCTCGACAAGGACCCCTACCTGGTGGTGACTGCCGACGGGCAACTCGACTACGTGCAGGACGCGTATACGACCAGCGCGGCTTTCCCCGACGCAAACCCCTACGACCCACCGAGTTCCAGCGGGCTATCGGGCGATCCGTTCAACTACGTTCGAAACAGCGTCAAGATCGTCATGAACGCCTACGACGGGACGATGTCGTTCTACGTCTCCGACCCGTCCGACCCGATCATCCAGGCCTGGCAGGGAGTCTTCCCCAGCCTCTTCCAGCCGCTGTCGGCGATGCCGTCGGACATTCGCGGCGATCCGGCCAACCCGACAACCAATCCCGGTCATCTGCGCTACCCCGAAGACCTGTTCAACGCCCAGACCACGATGTACGAGAAGTACCACGTCACCGATCCGGTCGTGTTCTTCAAGAACGGCGACGTGTGGAGCGTTCCGCAGAACGCCGGCTCGACGGTCGCCACAGGCGCAAACCCACCGCAGCAGTTGCCGCTCGAGGCTTACTACGTGCAGATGCGCATGCCCGACTCGGCCAATCCTGAATTCCTGCTGCTGCAGCCGATGGCTCCGTCCGGACGCAAGAACATGATCGCCTGGGTGGCGGCCCACAACGACCCGGGGCAGTACGGTCAGGTGAGTGTCGTCGACTTCCCGGTCGACGCCAACGTTTTCGGGCCCGAACAGATGGAAGGCAAGATCGCCTCCAACCCGCAGATAAGCCAGCAGATCACGCTCTGGGCGCAGGGAGGAAGCCAGGTCATCCTGGGCAACCTGTTGGTTCTGCCGGTTCAGAACTCGCTGCTCTATGTTGAGCCCGTGTATCTGGTCTCAACCAGCAACCAGATACCGGCCTTCGTCAAGGTCGTGGTCGGCACCCCGAGCCAGGTCGTCTGGGGCGACACGTTGGCCGACGCACTCAATCAGATATACGCGGGCGCCGGGGCAATAACGCCCGGAACCTCCGGGGCCCCAGGCGCCACTCCGACGCTCGGTGCTTCCGGCTCGACCAGCCCGCCGACGGCCACACCCGTGGCGAGTTCGACGCCTAGCTCACTGCCCAGCTTCTCGACCTCCGGGACCACTCAGGAGCTGGTTGCCGAGGCCAACGACCACTTCGCCGCAGCCCAGGCAGCGGCCCAAAGGCTCGATTGGGCGACGTACGGCAACGAGATGAAGATCGTGCAGCAGCTGCTGACGGAGCTCGAGAACTCGGTGGGTACCCCGGCTCCGTCCGGGCACTAGCCGACGTGTTCGTGGCAGCAGAGCATCGGGCCGAAATCCGGCCCGGTGCTCCGGCCCGGCAGGGCTGGTTTGGGCGAACGGCTCGCGCGATCGGATTCGCCCGGACGGACGCCGACACGGTACTGGTGGCGCTGGCGGGATTCCTGCTACGCGGCGGAATTGCGTTGCTGCTGGTGCCGAGCCTGGCACTGCCCTCCGTGATCGGCGCGGCGGCCATCATCGGCGTGGACGCCTTCGGTATCGACGGCCGGCCGACGGTCTGGCTGATCGAGGTCGCCGCGGTCCTGGTCGTGGTAATGGCGATATGGCTGCTCGTGGCCTTCGTCGTGGGCTCGCTGATCGACGCATGGCTGATCGAAGCTGCGGTCGATCCAGAGGGCCACGCCTCCGGCCGAGCCCGACCTCTCCCAAGCCTTGGGCTCGTGCTCGATCTCGCCGGGATCCGCGCCATCTGCGCGCTACCGCTTGTAGCCGCCGTCTGGTGGGCAGGTTCGCGAATCTACTCGGTCACCTACAACGAACTCACGGCGCCCACGGACCTTTCCACGCCCATGGCGCTACGTGTCTTGGTGGGCGCTGCGGACGGGTTCCTCCTGCTCGGTTCCGTCTGGCTGGTATCCGAAGCCATAGGAGCCATCGCCGTCCGGCGCGTGATCCTTCTTGATAGCGGGGTATGGAGGGCTCTGGGCGAAGCCGTTCTTCAGGTACTGCGCCGGCCCATCACGTCTCTGGCGACCGTACTTGTTTCGTTCGCGTCGGGTGTCATTGCCGTCGCGGCTTCGATCGCAGTCACGGCCACGGCCTTCGATTGGTGTCGAGTGGCGGCGCGCAGCCAGGATCCGCTCTCGCTCCGGTTCTCCCTCGGCCCGCTGGTGGCGACGCCGGATTTCCGGCCGCTGCTGTTCATCCTGGCGGCCCTGGTTCTCGGCCTCGCCTGGGTCGCCGCCCTGGCCGTCTCGGGCTTCGCCTCAGCCTGGCGCAGCGCCGCTTTCACGCAGGAGACTGCCGCCGCAACGGCCGGCGCCATCGACGCAGCCGACGGCAGCTCGTCGGGACCCCGGTTGGGACTATCGGGCCCCGACCCGGAGAGATCGGGGGATTGACTCATATGGCCCCTCACTGGAACCCTCGATGAGTGCGGCCGGACCATCTCGGCCATCTCAGCGGAGGCTTCCGCGTGGTTGAATCTTCGTTCTGCCCAAGGTGCTCGGCGGCCGTCCTGCCGGGCCACGCTTTCTGCGGCATATGTGGCGCGCCTCTCCCCGCTTCAGTCGATCCAGGGCTGCAGTCAGTCGAGACGGCCGTGGAGCCGGGAGCGGTGACCACCGACGGCGGTTCGGGGACCGGTCGGGGCAGGGCCAGGCCGCGCGGCAAGGCTTCACCGGATGCGGCTGCGCAGACCGCCAGCCTCGAAGCAACCGCTGCCGTGGCCGAGACCACGCCCGCGCCGGACGCCTTGGACCCCCGGCTTGCGGCACTTGGATTCGCCCCGGCCGCGGCGGCAGAGCCTTCGCCGGTACGCGCCGGAGGGTGGGGAGCCGCGCCGTCGCCCGAACCTGAGCCCGAACTTCAGCGCGAACCTGCGCCTGCGCCCACGCCCGCGCATATGAACATGTCGATGCCCACGCCCGTGGCCGCGCCGGCGCCGGTCGCTTGGCCCGTCCCCGCCGCACATTCCTTCGTGGTCCCGTCCGACGAATCGCCGGAGGAGGAGGCGCCGCTCGAGTCCGTCGTAGAGGCTCCGGCTCGCGTTGCCGGCGGATACCTCCCACCCGCCGAAGAACATCGGGCCTCACCGTGGACTCTGCGGCCATCGAGCACCGGGTCGACCGGACGAGCGATCGGGTCCAGTCTGAGTGGATCGCTCGGAGCCGTGCCTGTGTCGTCGCCGGAAGACGGCGCCGAGACCGAGACCGACATCTCGGCCCAGCGCTCGGTCTTCGCCGGGTCGAGCCAGTTCGGAACGCCGGCTGAAATGCCGGCCGATGCGATCGGCGCTCCGCCGGCTCCTTTCGCCGCGCCTGCTGCGCCATTCGCCGCGCTTGCTGCGCCAGCCGCAACGCCGGCACCTGCCCCGTTCTTGGCGTCGAACGTCAGGCCGTCTGAGGCCGCCACCGCCACCACGGCTGCCCCGGCTGCCACCGCCGCCCCGGTCGCTGCCACGGCCGCAACCGCCAGGAAAGAGTCGCTCCAGGAGCTCATCGCCTTCGGCCTCGTGGCGGGGGGCGCCGTGATCGGCATGGCCAGCATGCTCCTGCCCTGGGGCAACGGCATCGACGGTGCGGGGATCGGGATCAACGCGGTGCATTCGCGGCCAAACGAGTGGGGCTGGTCGATGCCGATCAGCATTCCCCTCTTCCTGCTGAGTGGTCTGGTGCTCGGCGCCGCTTCCGGGAGTGACCGCGCCAAGGAACGGCTCCCCAAACTCGCCCCGGTCATCGGCCAGGTCACCGACATGATCATCCCGATGATTCTCGGCGGCCTCTATCTGGGCGTCGTGCTGATGGCCGCCACCTACCCATGGGGATTCGGCGGCGGCGTGCTGGCCATGCTGCTGGCCGCCGGGCTGCTGATCGGCGGTGCCGTCGTGACGCTCTTCAGCCCAGCCGAGGTTGCATCGGACGCGGAATAACCCCGCGCGGGCGGATTCCGATCGTCACCAAGCCCGACCGGCCGGCGTCACAGGCAGGCAGTCCGGGGCGGGAACCGAATCCCGTCCTGATACACTGCCAAGAGTCTTTCGAAGCGCGCTAGTCGCCCCAGCCCAAGCGGAATCGAGAGAATCACCGCCCGATGCCAGATATCTCAGGCCAGCTAGGGAACGCCGCCGACTCGTTCTTTTCGAGCCCGGCCGTCCACTTCGTCATCTACTCGGTCGTGGTCTACCTCTTCATTGCCTGGCTGGCTGCCGCCTACTGGGCGTTCCGAGACATGCACGACCGAAGCGAGAACGCGGTCCTGCCGTACATCGCGGCCGCGCTCATCCTCGCGCCGACACCGTTCCTCTTCGTCCTGGGCGTGATCATCTACCGGGTCATCAGACCGGCCGAACGCCTGGGTGAGGTCTATGAGCGCAACCTGGCCGAGGAAGCGCTGCTGGCGGAAGTCGAGGCCGTCAAGACCTGCCGCAATTGCGATCGCAGGGTCAACGAGGAATGGATCATCTGCCCGTGGTGCCGGACCAGGCTGAATCGCGTCTGCCCCAACTGCGAGCGACTGGTCGGCCTCGACTGGACGCTGTGCGCCTGGTGCGGCAANNTTCCCGCAATCCGCGGCTGAGGCGGGCCGAGTATCCCGGAGGCTCCACCGCGCCTCATGTCCGACAACTCGCACGTCACCGAAGTCCCGGATACCGGTCCGCCTCCGCCGGATGGGCACCGATCGCCCTGGCTGCGGTCCCGACTGGCCGGCCGGGCCATTCGCAGCGAGAAGGCATCTCCCCACCCGCCCGCCCGGCAGAGCCCGACCGGGTGGCAGACAGACGGTT
>PMXR01000013.1 GCA_003171035.1 Chloroflexota bacterium | reverse complement strand
AGGACGTGATGCTCCGCGTCTGGCGCGAGCTCATCTCCGGCGAGGAGCTCCTGGACCTCGACGCGTGGGCATTCCGGGTGACCTATCGCCTGGCGATGGATCGGCACCGGCTTCACAAGCGCGTCGCCGGCTCCCTAGGCAGGCTCCTGTCCGGCAGCGTGCAGAGTGCCCCCGACCCGGCCGACTCGGCCGGGGCAGACGCGGTATGGCGGGCGGTGGACAGACTCCCCGAACGCCAGCGCGCCGCCGTCTACCTGCGCTTTCGAGCCGACATGGCCTTCGAGCAGATAGGCCTGGCAATGGGGATTACCCCAGTGGCAGCACGTAGCCACGTCAGCACTGCCCTCGCCAAACTGCGCCGTCAACTCGGGCAGGAGGAATTCCGATGACCCCAGAACGCCTCGAAGAATTGCTTCGAACCCGGCCGTCCGACCAGCGGACCTACAACCGGGAGTTTCCTGATCTGGCGATGGGCCGCACACCCGTCCGGGCAAGCGGACTGCCCTTTGGCTGGGCGGCCGCGGTTCTGGTTGTCGGGCTCGTGGCCGTCGTCGGCGCGTCCATGTTTGGGCCGTGGCAGCACGGCCCTTCTGCGGCGGAGCCGTCGGCCGCCGCGACAGCTTCACACCAGACGTTCTCCGCCACGGGGTCCATGAATGAGGCGCGCCAGCAAGCGTCGGCGACTTTGCTCAGGGACGGGCGCGTACTCGTGGTCGGCGAAAATGCTGTCAACAACCTCGCTACCAACCTCGCCCCCGTTCCTTCCGCGGAGCTTTACGATCCGGCGACTGGCAAGTTCACTCTCACCGGATCTCCACACGTGTCTGGGGTTCCAATCATCAGCGTTCTGCTGAAAAGCGGTCGCGTCCTCGTCATAGGTTGTGATGCAAGCGGAACCTGCGCGTCGCAGCTTGCCGACGTATACGACCCGTCCACGGGTCTCTTCAGCGCAATAGGTCCGATTACGGGCGGCTCCGAGTTCTGCACCGTCACTCTGCTCAACGACGGCCGTGTGCTGGTCGCCCGTGGGGCCGATCTGGAACCGTCGTTGCTTTACGACCCTTCCACCAACGCATTCGCGACCACAGGTTCGATGACTGCCGCTCGTGTCGACCACACGGCAACCCTGCTTTCGGACGGCCGCGTCCTGATCGCTGGAGGTTTTAGTGTTCAGGGCGGCCCTTTGGTGGGCGTCGCCTCGGCCGAGCTGTATGACCCCAAGACCGGCAAATTCAGTCCGACCGGCTCGATGATCACTGCTCGTGGCAGCCAAACGGCAACCCTGCTTTCGGACGGCCGCGTCCTGATCGCCGGAGGCGCCACCGCGGCAGATATCACGGGCAAGTTCCTTGCCTCGGCCGAGCTGTATGACCCCAAGACCGGCACATTCAGTCCGACCGGCTCGATGATCACGGCTCGTGGCGTCCAAACGGCAACCCTGCTTTCGGACGGCCGCGTCCTGATCGCCGGAGGCAGCGACCTCAGGTTGATCGCCGGAGGCAGCGACAGCCCCGGAGATAGCCTCGCGGGCGGCAGCCTCGCCTCGGCCGAACTGTATGACCCAACGACCGGCAGATTCAGTCCGACCGGCTCCATGACCACCGCTCGTGCCGGCCAAACGGCAACCCTGCTTTCCGACGGCCGCGTCTTGATCGCCGGAGGCAGCGACAGCTCAGCTGAGCTGTACCAGCCGTAGCCCTGCTTTAGCCAATGCACTCGGTGGGCGAGCTGCCTGGGTGTCGCGTCTGTGGAGAGAGACGACTGGCCGCTGCGGGCTTGGCCGTCTCTAAGCGGCACCGTCGGCGCGCTGAGCCTCTCGGACCAACTCCACCGTTCGCTGTGGCCTCGAATCCCTGGGCGCTGCCTTCCACTGCTGCTGATGCTCATACCAGGCGATTCGCGATCGCGGCGGGCCCCGACTACGCTACCCCGACCAGCAGCCCAGCTTCCGGCACGATCGCGTACGTCAGTTGGAGAGTGTGGCCGCCACTCCTCTCGCCCCGACCGTATCCAGCAGATTCTCTCAAGCGGGACCACCGGGCCGCAACGACCCCGTCAGCGCGAGCTTCCACGTGTCCAGATCGAAATCAAGCCGGGGCGCAGTTCCTAAGGTCAGAGCTGGCTTAGCCTCTGGGCACCCGAAGCTCGACCATGCCGCAAGTCGGGCAGGACAGGAGGTCGAGCGACATCTTGTCCTCGCCCACGTCGGCCAGATTGCCCAGGAACAAGTGGCTGACCCCGCTTGAACCTCCGACGCGGAATTCCTCATCGCCCTCGTCCTGCAGCTGCGAGCCACAGCGCAGGCAGTTACCGTACGTCGCCTGCCAGTCGTAGCCGGGCTGCTCCGTCTTGTGGATCTGGTCGGTCATCGCTTGTCCTCCTCTAACTCGGTCCCGTCAGTCTGACTCATTGGCAGGTCCCGTCGTTCGGATTCGACGCCCCAGTGAGCAGCACCAGCGCGGAAGGGCTCCCAACACCACTTCCAGCCGCTGCAAAGTCAGGCTATAGTCCAAAGACGCACCGGAATGGCAGCTTCGCTGGCATCTTCGCCCGCGAACGAAGCCGGTCGCAGACCAGCCCAGAGC
>PMXR01000066.1:573-9918 GCA_003171035.1 Chloroflexota bacterium | reverse complement strand
AACATGGTCAGCATCACCCGGGCTCTGGCGGCGGTCGCGGCCGATGTCGTCGTGGCCGAGGATGCGGCCGGCCTGGCCGGCGCGGACGCGATAGTCGTCCCCGGAGTCGGAGCCGCGGCTTCGGCGATGGCCTACCTGACCGAGCGCGGTCTCCGCGATCCGCTGATCGAGTGGGCCCGGGCCGGCCGACCCTTCCTGGGTATCTGCCTGGGCTTCCAGATCCTCTTCGAATCCAGCGATGAGGGAGATGCCGAGGCGCTGGGTCTGCTGCCCGGCCGTACCGTCGGGCTCGTCGACGCCCCGACGCTGCCGCACATCGGCTGGAACTCCGTTGAGTTCGTGCGCCCCCACCCGCTTTTCGACGGTGTCCGCGACGGCTCGTACTTCTACTTCGTCCACTCCTACGCCCCGGCGCCTGCAGATGATGGCGACGTCATCGCCCGGACGACACACGGCCGGCCGTTTGTCAGCGCAGCCGGGCGCGGCGCTCTGTACGGACTTCAGTTTCACCCCGAAAAGTCGTCGGACGCCGGCCTGCGCGTGTTGTCGAACTTCGTCGATCTGGTGGCGGCTGGTGCGGGTCGGGCGGCGGCTTCCGTCGGCGCCTTGACTTCCGGCTCACGCTCCGCCGGCGCCGCTGTCAGCCACTCAGCCGGCGGGGTGGCGTAGTGCTCGCTCGCCGCGTCATCCCCTGCCTCGACGTCGACAAGGGCCGCGTCGTCAAGGGCACCAAGTTTCTCAATCTGACCGACGAAGGCGATCCCGCCGAGCTGGCCGAGCGCTACGCCCGCGAAGGCGCCGACGAGATCGTCTTTCTCGACATCACGGCCGCGCACGAGCGGCGCGGAACGATGCTCGAGGTCGTTCGCCGGGCGGCTTCGCGCGCCTTCGTACCGCTCACAGTGGGCGGCGGCGTCCGCAGCGTCGAGGAGATGCGCGACGTGCTCCGATCCGGCGCGGACAAGGTCTCATTCAACACCGCCGCCGTAGCCACGCCCGAGCTGCTGACCGCGTGCGCCGACCGATTCGGCCGTCAGGCAGTGGTCTGTGCCATCGACGCGCGCCGGCTTCCGCCGGTCGCCGACGTGGGCGCCGATCCGACCGAGGCCCCACGCTGGGAAGTAGTGACCCACGGCGGCCGCCGCGCCACGGACCTCGACGCGGTGACGTGGGCCCGGCAGGTCGTGGAACTCGGCGCCGGCGAGCTGCTGGTCACGTCGATGGACCGCGACGGTACGCGCAGCGGCTTCGACACCGAGTTGCTGGCCGCCATCGCTACCCGCGTCCGTGTTCCAGTGATTGCCTCCGGCGGAGCCTCGGGCCCGGACGATTTCGTGGCCGCCGTCCGCGACGGCCACGCCGACGCCGTACTGGCAGCCTCGATCTTCCATCGCCGAATGCACTCGATCGCGTCGGTCAAGGCGGCCATGGCCGGCGCCGGGCTCCCGGTTCGCCCGATTGAGGAGGGTCTCGCATGACTACACCAAAGTTCCTCGAGCCGGCCGTGGCCTGGGGCGTCGGCGGCCTCGTCCCCGCGATCGTCCAGGACCAGACGGACGGCCGCGTCTTGATGCTCGCCTACATGGACGCCGAAGCGCTCGCCGCCACCCTCGCAACCGGCGACGTCCACTTCCACTCGCGCTCCCGCGACCGGCTGTGGCGCAAGGGTGAGACAAGCGGCAACGTCCTGCGACTCCTCGATATCGCCGTCGACTGCGATGGCGACGCGCTGCTGCTCCAGGTCGACCCGACGGGCCCCACGTGCCACCGCAACACACGCAGCTGTTTCGACCAGGCCGCCGCGGTTGCGTCGGCAGAAGCCCCCGCTCCCCCATCTCTCCAGGGCTTCGAGTGGCTCGAGACGCTGTGGTCGACGCTGGCGGCGCGCGCGACCGCCGACCCGGCCTCTTCGTACACGGCCCGGCTGCTGGCAGGCGGCGTCGACCTACCCGCTCGCAAGGTGGCCGAGGAAGCAACCGAAGTCCTGATGGCCGCGAAGGACGACGCCGTTGCCACGGCCGAGTTGCGCGGGGCCACGCGCGACGCCCTCACAGGCGAGGTGGCGGATCTGCTGTACCACACCCTGGTGTTGATGCTCGAGCGCGAGTTGCCGCCGGCGGCCGTCATCGCCCGGTTGCGCGAACGGCACAAGGCGTAGGCCGAGGCCGCGACCAGATGACCGGCTGCTAGCTCTTCAGACGCCCAACTCGGACGCTCTTCTTGCCGGCTCGAAGGACCACGTACCGGCCGGACAGCGGCGCCGGCACGGCATCGTCGGGAGCCTTGAGCCGCTCGTCGTTGATCGACAGGCCGCCCTGCGAGATCGCTCGCCTGGCGTCGCCGTTCGACGAATACAGACCGCTGGCGATTGCCATCTTCAGCGCCCCGCCGGCGAGGTCGTCGGCGGTGAACTCGAAGCCGTCGATCTCGTTGAAAAGTCCTTCGAGCACGTCCGGGTCGCGGATCGGCTCCTTGGAGAATGCGGCCTCGCTGAGACGTACGGAATTCTTGGCCGCTTCCTCGCCGTGGACGCGGGCCGTGAGGTCGTATCCGACAGCCTTCTGGGCCACTCGCGTCTCGGGATGGGCTGCCTGCTGCGCCTCGAGATCCTCAACTTTCGCCCTGTCGAATAGCGTGAACGTCCGCAGGTATTTGGCGACGTCGCGGTCGTCGGCATCGAACCAGTACTGGTAGAAATGGAATGGGCTTGTCTTGGCAGGGTCGAGCCAGACACTCGTCCCGGCGGCGGTCTTGCCGTACTTGGCTCCGCTCTCGTTGGTGAGCAGCGGGTAGCTCAAACCGTAGGCCAGGTCTTGCCCGTCCCCGGCCCCGAACTCCTTGCGGATCAACTCGAGGCCGGCCGTGATGTTGCCCCACTGATCGGCACCGCCCATTTGCAGTTCTACGCCGCCGGTCCGGTACAGGTGCAGGAAGTCGGCCGCCTGCAGGAGCATGTAGCTGAATTCGGTGAAACTCAGCCCGGCCTCCAAGCGGATCTGGACCGAATCCTTGGCGAGCATGTACGGCACGGTCAGCTGCTTGCCGATGTCGCGCAGGAAGCGAAGCAGCGAGTAGGAACTCAGCCACTCGTAGTTGTCGACGAGTTCGGCTCCGTTCGGTCCCTCGAAGTCAAGGAAACGGGTCAGCTGGTTCTGGATGCCGACGATGTTCTCCTCAACCGTCGGTCGGCTGAGGAGCAGACGTTCGGAGGATCGTCCCGACGGGTCCCCGATCATGGCGGTCCCGCCGCCCACGAGCACGATGGGCGTCCCCCCGGCTCGCTGTAGATGGATCATCCCGAAGATCGGCACGAGGCTGCCGATGTGGAGCGAGGGGCCGGTCGGGTCGAAACCGTTGTAGCCCTTTATCGGGGTCCCGGTGGCAAGCCGCTCGGCCAACCCGCTGCTGGCCTGGTGGAGCAGGCCCCTCCAGCGCAACTCGTCCAGCAGCCCCGCCAGTCCGGCCTGGGCGACCGCGTTGCCGGCTTGATGAGTTCCCTCTGGCAGCGCCATTGCGTTCATCCGCTCCTTGTCGTCACGCCCGAAGGCGCCTGCCCGTCCGATGCCTCGGCGGTATGGGGTGAGAAGTCCGCCTGACCACCTATGCTATCTTGCGAGCCGCNNCGAGCCGCCATGCAGACCAGCCTAGCCCGCCGCCAGCGCCATCGCCGAGCCAAAACGGGCTCCCGTCGATCGGGCGGCGGCGCGGGCAGGACAGTGGCGGCCGTCCTGCCGCTGTTCATGCTCGGCATGTTCATCACCACCGGTCTGGTAGGGGTTGGAGCCGCGGTTGACGTCTACGCGACCTACTCCGCGAACCTGACCGACCCCCAGGCCGCTCTCCGGGACCTCAACTTCAATCAGCAGACGGTGCTGTATGACCGTTCGGGCACGGTTCAGCTTGCTGCTTTTGGATCCGAGAATCGCCGGGTCCTGAAGTTCGCCGAGATCCCGAACACCATCCTCGATACCACTACCAGCACCGAGGACAAGACCTTCTGGAGCAACACGGGCTTCGATCCGGCGGCAATTCTGGCCGCATTCCGAGACGCCCTGGCGGGCAAGCCGCGCGGCGCTTCGACGATCACGCAGCAGCTGGTCAGACAGGCTCCCAATATCCTGCCCGCGACGACGAGCACCCTCGATCGCAAGATCAAGGAAATCATCCAGTCGGTGCGCCTGACCCAGGAGTTTCCCGGGGACGCCGGCAAGCAGACGATCATCGCCGACTACCTGAACCTCAACTACTACGGGAATCAGAGCTACGGAGTCGCCGCGGCCGCGGCCGGGTACTTCGGCGTGACAGACCTCAGCACCTTGACGCTCGCCCAGGCCGCCATTCTGGCCGGCATCCTGCAGGCACCGTCGGCCTACGACCTCGTCGCCAATTCGGTCCCGCAGGACGACGGCACGATACTGGTGCCCGACACCGCACCAATTGTCCAGCGCCGGAACACGATCCTCGAAGAGATGCGGCGCGACAACCAGGACAAGTTGCTGCGTGGCCACTACACCGACGCCCAGATCGTCGCGGCCGAGTCCGAGCCGGTCGTCCTCCACCCGTCGTCCCAGGCCAACATGATCGCCCCGCAGTTCGACCTGATGGTTCGCCAGCAGCTTGCCGATCTGCTGTGTGGCCCGGATGCGAGCCCCGACAACTGCGCCGTCGTTGACACCGGCGGCTACAAGGTCATCACCACGCTGGACGTGACCAAGCAGGCCTCGGCCGAAAAGTGGCTCAAGGCCTATGTCTTCGGTCCAAACCAGGCCAACCTCGCCGCCGACACCGCCTACCTGGCATCGCTCGGCATCACTCCCAAGACGGACAACTACGACTACACGCGAATCCTCGGGCCAAGCTCCACCAGCAAGGTAGGTCTGCGGAACGGCAACATCCACAACGCAGCCCTGATCGCGGTCGACTACCGGACCGGCCAGGTTCTGACATATGCCGGCAGCGCGGACTTCTACGGCAAGATCATCAAAGACCCGGGACGAACCGGCCAGGACTACTTCGACCCCGAATACGACGTTCTATCCTCCGGCAACGGCCGCCAGCCGGGTTCCTCGTTCAAGCCGATCGACTACACGATCGGCATCCAGGACGGGTCGATGACCGCGGCGACGATGTTCATGGATGTGGCCACTGACTTCGGCGGCGGGTCCTCGCCGAGCTACATACCTCATGATGCCGACGGCCTCGAGCGCGGGCCGGTCCGCTTGCGCGAGGCGCTTCAGTATTCGCTCAACATTCCCGCGGTCAAAGCCGCCGCCATCAACGGCGTCAGCCACGTGGTCACGCGCTCGGAGGAGTTCGGGCTGCAATTTCCGGCGAGTGCAAACCCGGGCGTCTCGATCGGGATCGGCACCGTGGAAGTTCATCCCGCCGATCTGGTCTCGGCCTACGGCGCTATCGCCGACGCGGGCACACTCGTCGCACGGAACATGATCCTGTCGGTCACCGACGCGCAGGGCAACAAGGTTTGGACGGCGTCGCCGCAGACCGCCAAGACCACGCATCCCACGACTCCTCAAGCCGCCTACGTCATGACCAACATCCTGGCCGGCAACACCGACCCTACCCAAAACAACTGGTGGAGCCAGTACAAGATCGTGTCGGGCAAGACTCGCCGGCCGGCCACGCTCAAGACGGGCACGAGCGATCAGACCCAGGATCTGTTCGCCGTCGGATACGTGGCGCCGCCCACTGATCCAAGCGCTCCGGCAATCGTGGCCGGAGTGTGGGCGGGCAACAGCGACGATGCGCCCGGACATAGCGTCATGTCGTTGGAGATGGCCGCCCCGATATGGCACGCCTTCATGACCGAAGCGACATCAGGCACACCCGTGACCGACTTCAAGCAGCCCGGCGGCGTGACCTGGGCCAATGTGGACGCCTACAGCGGCATGGCTCCCGGTCCGTATACGACAAAGACGGTCCGAGAGGTCTTCATCGACGGCACCGTGCCGACTCAAGTGGACACGACCAAGACGCCTGTCGACGTCGATTCCGTGACCAACACGCTGTGGACCTACGACTGCCCCGGAACGAAGGTCACCAACGGCTATATGAACTTCAGCCAGGTCGACGCCAACAACCCGGTCTGGCAGAAATTCGACCAGATCTGGGCGTCCAGGGCGGTCAAGGGCAGCGGCGTCAAGGGAGGTCCGAACAACGGCGCGACCTCGTATTTCTACCAGGTGGGATTCTGGACGCCGTATGGAAAGACCTGGGGGGCGCCGTTCCCTCCAACCACGTTCTGCACCATGAACACCGGCACGCCTCCCCCGGCCACCCCGACGCCGGCCCCGACCGATACGCCGGCCCCGACCGATACGCCGGCCCCGACGGCCGCGCCTACGCCGACCCCGACGGCCGCGCCTACGCCGACCCCGACCGGTACGCCGGTGCCGTCGGCGCTACCGCTGCTACCTCTGCCGCTCACTCTCTACCGGCGGTTCCGAACAGCGCGTCGAGCCCGGCACTAGCGGCCAGCCGTCTAGTCGTCGACGACGGCCTGGCCGGCAGGCTTCGTTCGTCCGATCAACGTCCGGGCGAGGGTCAGAGCGTCATCGAACTCGGGCAGTCGGAAGACCCTGGCCCAGGCGGCGTAGGCCGCCAGTCCGACCAGGCCCCCGGCGACCACCTCCACTACCTGGGTCACGAGTGACGACGAAGCCAGAGAGGGGTCGATGACCCGCGCCGCCAGGTACGCGGCGGCCGACGCCACGCATGCGGCCGCGCCGAACGCGACGGCGTGGCGGGCGATCGGACGCAGGTCGAAGCCGATCCGCCGCTCCATCAGCACGACCAGGAGCGCGACCTCGGCCCACGCCCCCAGGCCGATCGCAAGGGCCAGGCCGAGCACGTGCATGAACGGGAACAGCACGATGGCTGCCGCCACGTCGACGAAGACGGCGAGCAGCGCGGCGGTGACCGGCGTCCTCGTGTCCTTGCCGGCATAGAAGATGGGGGCCAGCAGGGCAATCAGGACGTGGGCCACCAGACCGAGGAGGAACACCGCGTATACGGGCGTGGTGGAGGCGGTGTCGGCCGCACTGAAGTTGCCGTGTTGGTACAGGACGGCGATGGTAGGCCGCGCGAGCACGAGCATGAACCCGGTCATCGGGACCACCACGAAGAGCAGCAGCCGCAGCGACTGATCGACCAGCCGGCGGAAGCGCTCGTCATCGCCACGAGCGATCGCCTGCGAGAGCGGCGGCAGGAGCACGATTCCGAGCGGCACCCCGATCAGGCCGACCGGGATCTGGAGGGCGGTGAATGCGCCGTTGTACCAGGAGTTCGGGCCGGCTCCCGCGAGACTGTTGAGGAAGACCGAGTTGACCAGAAAGACCAGCTGGGTAACGCCCAGGCCGAGAGCACGCGGCGCCATCAGCAGCAACGTTTCCCGGACCGCCGGATCGTGTACGTGCAGCTCCGGCGCGTACAAGCCGGACTTGCGCACCGCCATACCCTGCGTGATCACCAGGCCGGCTGCGCCCACGACGACGCCCAGAGCCAGTGCGTAGATCCCCAGAATCGGCGTCAGCAGTAAGGCGCAGACGATGATCCCGACGTTGTACACGTTCGCGGCGACGGCAGGCGCGCCGAACAACCCCACCGAGTTGAGCCCGGCGGTCATCACCGCTCCAACGGCCAGCAAAACGGGCGACAGGAGCATAAGGCGCGTCATTCCGATTCTCAGGTCGAGTTGGGACGGATCGTCGGTCGGGAAGAGGATGCCGACCAGCCCGGGGGCGGCGATCCAGACGACGATCGCCAGCGGAATGAGCGCCAGGATCATGAGGTTGGCGATGGTGGCGATCAGCCGCCGGGCTCGTTCCGACTCGCCGTTGGCAAGCAATCCCGATGCCACCGGAACCAGCGCCGACCCCACGGCACCCGCCGCAACCAGTTGGAAGAGCGTGTCGGGGATCCGGAAGGCGAAGTAGAAGGAGTCGAGGCCGGCATTGCTGCCGCCGAACTGGGCGAAGAACACGGCCGTTCGGAGCCAGCCGATGAGCCGCGACAGAACCACGCCCGCGACCACCACCACGCCGGCCAGGGCGATGGCTCGACCTCCAAGTCGTGCAGAAGCCGCGGCCGAAAGGTTTGCCGTGGCGACATCGGCGGTCAAGACCACGTCACCGGCGACCGCGGCGGCGGGCGCAGCCGGCTCGCGGCGCAACTGGGGCAGGCTGCGTGGCTGCCAGCCTTCGAGACGCGGCGACTCCGCCGATTCCGGACGGACCTCGGACGCAGATGCGTCACCGGCCGCCGGCGAAGCCGGCAATCTCGGCGGACCGCCTCGGATCTTGCGCTGCTCGGTCATCGGAACCGCCGTGCCATTCGCCACGCCAATCCAAGCGTCGCGTTGGGCGCGAACTCGTAGGCGTGTATCCGCACAACCGGCGCCCCGCCGAAGCGCCGCTTGAAGAGATAAAGATTCCAAAGTGGATGCGTCTCGTCCGCGGGCACGCCCGGCGCCGACTGCGTGTCGACGCCGCCCATGTCGTATCCGGCAAAGCCGGTCTCGCCCGCCGAACGGATGATCCGCCACTGCAGCAGGTGGTTGGCCCGGGTGCGACGCAGATCGGCCCCGTCGCGCGATCCGGCGGCGAAGTAGACCAGCAGCGAGCCGCTGTGCAGCAGCAGCGCACCCGTGTCCCGGCCTCCCAGGCCGGCGAACCAGAGGTCGGCCAGGCCTGCCTCGCCGAGGCTGCGCCATTGCTCGAGTTCGTAGTCGCGATCTCTGACGATGAAGCCCTCTCGCTTGCCCGTGGCGGCATGCATCTCGTAGAACTCGGCCAGGGCTGCTTCCCGACCGGCCTCATCCGACATGTCGATGCGCTCGGTGGTCACGCCGAGGGAAATCGCCCGATTGATGTCGTACCCGGTGGAATGACCCAACAGCTCGCGCTGGGCCGCCTCAGACGGCTGCAGAGCGACGATCATGGCGGTTCGGGACACCTGGATGTCGCGCGCGGCAACGCGGAATCCAGCGGCGGAGAGAGCCTTGTGGAAGACGCTCCCCTCCTCCCACGCCGGGTCGATGGTCAGAGTCACGGCGCGGCGTTGCGCGGCAATCCGGCGCAAGCCCTCCAGCGCGGCCGCAACCGCCACGGGCGTGTCATCCAGAAGCACCGGGCCATGTGGGGCGTAGTGGATCGTGTACCGGCCCAACGGGCCACCGCGGCGGCCCAGCAGCGAGCGTTCCTGGATAGAAACGGCGACGACGGGCTTATCCCCCACTTCAACCACGTACCGGAGGGGCTTCCAGCCGAGGCCCCGCTTCATCTCTCCCCAGGCGTGCGACTGGAAAGCCTCGCCCATCGGGCTGCGGAC
>PMXR01000066.1:0-547 GCA_003171035.1 Chloroflexota bacterium | reverse complement strand
CCCGCACCGCGGTCATGCCACCGAGCCGCGACGGACACGCCTCAGAAGATGACGATCGTGGCGCCGTCTCCGCCTTCGTCTCGTCCGCCCGGCCGCCACGACTTGACCAGCGGATGTCCGCCCGCGTGCTCCCGCACGGCATCGCGCAGCGCCCCCGTGCCCATGCCGTGGATGACGGTGACCTGCTCCAAACCAGCGAGAGAGACGTCGTCGAGATAGCGATCGAGAACCTCGAGCGCNNCGCGCCGCGCAGGTCCAGCGACGAGGCTACCGTGCGAGCCCGCTCCAGTTGCAGCCGCGAACCCGAGGAGGCCGTCGCTCCCGGCGACGCATTGTCGTAGTCGCGCAGAGTCCGTTTGGCGGATGGCGGCGGCGCAACGACTTCGCCGCCGACCGCGGGCTCGAGTTCGTCCACCGGCACGGTTATGCGCATGCCGCCGGCTTCGAGCGTGGCCCGTTTGCCGCCCTTCTCCAACGCGGCGATGCGACCCTCGGCCCCGGCCGTCCGGGTCCGAGCCCGCATGCCGATCCGCCACACTATCGGCTC
>PMXR01000116.1 GCA_003171035.1 Chloroflexota bacterium | reverse complement strand
CAGTGGGCGATCGGCGAGTAGACCACCAGGGTCCACAGCAAAGTGAAGATGACGAATGCCTTGAACTTCTTGCGTTCCGCGAAGGCGCCGGTGATCAGGGCGGGTGTGATGATCGCGAACATCATCTGAAACGCCATGAACGCGCTGCCGGGGATCGTCGGCGCGTAGACCAGCGGATCCTTGCCGACACCGTGAAGGCCGATGAAGTCGAGGCCGCCGATGATGCCCCAGCCGTTGACGTCCTTGCCAAACGCCAGGGTGAACCCGAACAGGACCCACGTGACACTTACCAGGGCCAGGGTGAAGATGCTCTGCATGATCGTGCTGAGCACGTTCTTGCGGCGGACGAGGCCGCCGTAGAAGAGGGCCAGTCCCGGCGTCATCAACATGACGAGGGCGATCGACATCAGCACCCAGGCCGTGTCGCCGGTATCGATCTTGGCTCCCGTCAGAATCACGAGCGGCT
Source organism: Chloroflexota bacterium (assembly GCA_003171035.1). Lineage (GTDB taxonomy): Bacteria > Chloroflexota > Limnocylindria > Limnocylindrales > CSP1-4 > Fen-1039. The sequence goes on along the minus strand of PMXR01000116.1, from coordinate 16,627 downwards.
CTCCCTTCGCATCCCTCAAGGCGGCAGCGGCCGCCGGGTGTGGCATGGCGCCACCCGTCCGGAAGCGTAGGGATGCGTTTCGGGGGAATCAGTAGCCGCGGGGTGTAACCCGGGTCGCGCTCCGGTGGCGTCGCGGTTGCCGTTTAGTACGGCCCGGGGCGGAGGGTCGCGAAACGCAACCGATGCTCGCCTGGGTCCGTCGGCGGGGCGCGGCGCGACCGACGCGGCTATCGGGCCGACCGTGTGCTGCTCGGTGTGCCGGTGATTGTTCTTGAGCCTGTGGAGGGAATGGTTGGCGGAATGATTGCGCCCGTCCACGCCAGCGATAATCACGGCCGGCAGACGAGGCAAGGCGAACTTGAGGGGCGGCAGTGTTCAGAGCAGTTCTTGGACCAAAGTCGTCGATCGAACTCCCCTCGGAGGCGTTCCTGGCCGTCTACAACGGTGTCTACGTTCCCTGAAACGGGGGCACCGGTCGGTTGATGGTCACCCGCCCTATGCTCGGAAGGTCGACGTCGATCACGGTCGACAACTACCCCGTGGCGACAGTGCCCAAAGCGACACTCGAGAATCCTTGGGTCGAAACGGCGTTTCCCCAGGCCGAACCGAAACAGTTGGTCGTGATCCAGGTCCAGCCAGAGCCGGCTCGGTTCGGGATCCTCGTCTTCGTCGACGGCGTCTGTCTCCAGGGCGGTGGCTCGCTCCAGGATTGGCGGGCCCGGAAGCCCGCGCCGCAGGACAGATTCGAGCAGGTGATCCGGCCCGACGTGATGTGGGGCGCGAAGACCGCGGCGTTCCTCGGCGCTTTCGGCGTGCTGCCGACCCCGTTGTTTGTGGCCTGGATGCCCGCGAGCCCGACCTACTGGCTGCTCCTCGCCTGTGGCTTTGCCATCCCCGCAGGCTGGTGGCTTCTCGTCGGCCGGCTCGTTCTTTGGCTTCGGACTAGGCGAACCTGGCCGTGGCGCCTTCGAGTGATGTCGGTGCCCACAGTGCTGCTCGGCGTGCCGGTACTCGTCATCCTGAGTCTTCAGGCAGTCACGGGTACGCACTAACCGGCGCTTGGCTCGACCTTGACGGCGACGGAACCGTGCCCGACAGTTTCGACCGTGGTCATACGAGCGGTCCGAGCTGGCGAAGCCGCGCCCGAGAACGCGCAACGTGCCGAGGCGGCCGACAATGTCGACCGCGGACAAGCTACGACGCTGTAGGCTCGGCCGCGCCGATTCGGTGGGGCATATCCACGCAGGCGACGCGGCAGCCCCGGGCGTCGTGGCCGGAGAGTCCCCAGAAGTGGCGCCAGGCCGCGTCCGGTCCCATTCGGCCGCCGTCGTCGAGAGACTCGCGGGCGGTCAGCCTGCAACCGCAAGCGGCGCACGTCAGCACGACGGAGTCCTTGCGGCGGGTCGCGCTCGGCTGCGGTGTTTCGGGAACCGGCTCGAAGTCGTGCAGCTTCATTGCCAAAGGCTAGCCCGAAGGCCCGCCTCCGAGCATTCCGATTCGGAATCGAATTTGCGGTCGCGACATTTTCAGGCGGTCTAGACGCCCAGGCGCGTCCTCGCGGCGGCAAGTGCCGCGGCCACTCGGCGAGGAGCGGTGCCGCCCGTAACGTCGCACGCGGCCATCGCGCCTTCAAGTGCCGCGGCCTCGCGCAGGGCCGCCGCGACGGCCGCGTCGGCTCCCACAGCGGCGGCGACGGCATCGTCCGAGCCGGCGAGCGTGGCGGCGATCGTGGCGTCGTCGAGCGCGTCCAGCGCCACTCCGGCACGTTCCGCTTCGGCGACCAGCGCCCCGACGATGTGGTGAGCGGCGCGGAACGCCACTCCCCGCCGGACAAGGGCATCGGCCACGGCCGTGGCGGTGGTGAAGCCCTCGCCGGCCGCGGCACGCATCCGCTCGCGATTCACGGCGAGCGTCGCCACCATCCCGGCCATGACCAGCAACGAGGCCTCGAGCGTCGCCGCGGCGTCGAAGAGCGGCGGCTTGTCGTCCTGCATGTCCTTCTGATAGGCCAGAGGCAATCCCTTGAGCAGGGTCAACATGCCGGTGAGTTCCCCGATGACTCGGGCCGACTTGCCGCGAACGAGTTCGGCCGGGTCGGGGTTCTTCTTGTTGGGCATCATCGACGAGCCGGTCGAGAACGAGTCGGAGACGCGGACGAAGCCGAAGCGTGGGTTCGACCACCACGTGATCTCTTCGGCCAGCCGGCTGAGGTGGACCATGGACAAGGCGATCGCCGCCATCGCCTCGACGACGAAGTCGCGGTCGCTGACGCCGTCGAGCGAATTGGCGGTCACTCCGTCGAAACCCAGCTCGGCCGCGGTCGCCTCGCGATCCAGCGGATAGCCCGCCCCGGCCAGCGCCCCGGAACCGAGCGGCGAGACGTTGGCGCGCCGCCGGCAGTCGGACAGCCGGCCGCGGTCGCGCTCGAACATCTCGACATAGGCCAGCAGGTGATGGGCGAACAGAACGGGCTGGGCCGGCTGGATGTGGGTCATGCCCGGCAGGATCGCCTCGCCGTCGCGGACCGCCAGCCCGACCAGCGCGCGCTCCATCTCGACGACGGCGCGGTCCAGGCCGTCGATGGTGCGGCGCAGCCAGAGGCGCATGTCCGTGGCCACCTGATCGTTGCGCGAGCGGCCGGTGTGAACCTTGCCGGCCAGCGACCCGATCCGCTCCCGCAGCGCGACCTCGAGGTTCATGTGGATGTCTTCGAGCGCCGGATCCCAGGTCAGCTTGCCCGCGGCTACGTCGTGGCGGAGGCCCTCGAGCCCGGCGACGATCGTCTCCACCTCATCCGGCGTGAGCAGGCCCGCGCGGCCGAGTCCGTGGACGTGCGCGATCGAGCCGGCGATGTCGTCGATCGCCAGCACGTCGTCGAAGTCGATCGAACGCGTGAACTCGGCCATCCGCTCGTCCGAGATGCCTTCGAACCGACCGCCCCACATCCGCATTTGAAACTCCTCCTGCTGCGGTCATGGTACCGGCGCCGCGACCGCGACGCGACCGGGCCCGCGCAGGTGCTACTGGTGCGCCTCGGCTCCGACACGCTCTGCAAGCACCTGCTCGGGCGTCGACAACGCGACCGTGACCGACTCAGCAGCAAGCGCCAGATCGGTCTCGTCGCGGACCCGCCGGATCCTGCTGTGGGCCGGCAACGCCAGAACCGAAATCACGCCGCCGACCGCGGTTGCGCAGGCCAGGAAGATGAACACGACTTCGGCCCCACCCAGCTTGTACAGGACGGCGCCGATGAGGTTGGAGAGAACTGCCGCGGCGCCGAACGCTACCGACTGATACAGGGTTTGCCCGGTGGAAACGAGCCGCTGAGGCAGGATGCTGGCCATCGTCACCACGAACGACACCGTCACGCCGGCGAACATGACGCCGCCGAGGATCTTGGTCGCCGAGATCAGCAATGGGTCGGTGGTCAGCGCCCAGCTGCCGAAAACGCAGGCGAGACCGAACGCCGCGATGCCCATCACCGGCCTGACTCCGTAGCGGACGACCAGCCAGCCGGCCAGGAACATGCCCGGAACCTCGGCCGACGAACCGATGCCGTTGGCAAACCCGATCGTCGATGGACCGCCGCCGAGAGCCTGGAGCCGCAACGTGATGAAAGTGCCGCCGCCCATGATCCCCATGAAGATGCCCAGGCAACCGACGAGAATCAGTATCAATCGCGGCCTGCCGTGGAGGGCCTCCGAGAGCGAGCCGAACCGGCCGGGCCGGGCGTCGGACTCGGGCGACTCGGCGGCGGCGGTTCGATCGGCCGCCCGGCTCACGGCAGGACGGTAAGGCAGCTTGAACGCCACTATCGCGACGGTCGAAAACGCCACTCCCCCGGCCAGCGGAACCATCATGTAGCCGGTGCGGTCGTACAGCAGCCCGAAGCCGATCGCGAACACGCCCGCACCAAGGCTGCCGAGCATCCGCAGCTTGCCGTATTCGCGCTCCGGGTCGGCCAGGCCGGCGACGGTGTGGGCGTCGGTCAGGGCCCCGATCGCGCCGCCGGTCGCGCCGCCGGCCACGCAGAGCAGCACGATGAAGAGCGCCGGCAGCGGCAGCTCCAGGCCGAGCAGCAGGATCGCGGTTGGGATGGCGGTCAGTTGCAGAGCTCGCCGGGTTCCCACGACCTTGTCGCCGAGGTGGCCCCAGACCGGCAGCGACAACCAGAAGGCGATCGATCCGAGGCTGCCGGTCAGGGCGACGAGCGGGGCGTCGAACCCATGCCACGTCAACACGACCGGCATGAACGCCCCCCAGGTTCCGTAGATGGCGCCGTTGGCCAGATATAGGAGGCGGATCCAGCGCATCCGGGCATGTTACTTCGGGCTTTGTGAGGCAATCGGCCTCAGCTGTTGCCTCGGCCGCTTTCATGGCCTACCGTGCACGGCAAGGAGGGTCAAGTGGCCAAGAAGCACCACAATCGCCAGGCCGGCAGTGACGCCGCGGTAGAGCGAGCCACCGCCGGGGTCGATCCGAAGGCCGCCGCGCCCGCGAAGGACGCCACGTCCGCGAAGGCCCGCGCCGCCGCTGCCCCCAAGAGCGCCGCCGCGAAAAGCGCCGCGAAGTCGGCCCGCCCGAAGCCCGCGGCACCGCCGGCTCCCGCCCCGACCATCGCTCAAGAAGACGCCGCCGCCCGGGCCGAAGCGAAGAAGGCCGTACAGCGCGAGAAGAAGCTGGTCAAGTCGCCGGCCGAACACGCCGAGGCCGCCGGCGTCGCAAGGGTCGACAAGTTCCACGCCGCGACGGGCGATCTCGTCCAGAAGCGCCGCGAGAAGCTCAACACCAAGCAATACGAGACCGAGCTGGCCCGCCTGCAGGTCGAACTGGTCAAACTCCAGGAGTGGGTCAAGTCCCGCGGGCTCAAGGTCGTGTGCTTGTTCGAGGGCCGCGACGCCGCCGGCAAGGGCGGTGTCATCAAGCGCATCTCCGAGACGCTGAACCCGCGCGTCTGCCGGATCTGCGCCCTCGGCATCCCGACCGAGCGCGAGAAGACGCAGTGGTATTTCCAGCGCTACGTGGCCCAGCTACCGGCCGCCGGTGAGTGGGTTCTGTTCGACCGCAGCTGGTACAACCGCGCCGGCGTCGAGCACGTCATGGGCTTCTGCACCGAGGAGGAGTACGCCGACTTTCTGCGGACCGCGCCCGAATTCGAGCGGATGCTGATCCGGTCCGGGGTCATCCTGATCAAGTACTGGTTCTCGGTCAGCGACGAGGAGCAGGAGCGCCGCTTCCAGGACCGGATCAACCAGCCCACCAAGCGCTGGAAGATCTCGCCGATGGACGTGACCGCTCGCTCCAAGTGGGTCGACTACTCGCGCGCCAAGGACGCCATGTTCACCGCCACGGACACTCACGAGGCGCCGTGGTGGGTCGTCGAGGCCGATGACAAGGAGCGCGCCCGGCTCAACTGCATCAACCACCTGCTGTCGCTGATCCCCTACGACGACACCACCCCCGACCAGATCATCCTGCCGCCGCGCCAGGTCGACAAGGGCTACGTCCGGCCTCCGATCACCCGCCAGCACTTCGTCCCAGAGAAGTACTAGCGGGGCGGCGTGGACGACCAGCTCTCATTACGCCTCACCGGAGACCAGGCCCGGCTGCCGCGTTCGCTTCGGCCGATGCTGGCCAAGCCGGCCGACACCGCCTTCGATTCGGACGACCACATGTTCGAGCCGCGCTGGGGCGGTCGACGCGTTATGGCGTTCATCGAGCCCGATGTTTCGGCCGGCCGTCCGCGCCTGCGGCTGGTCGACGACGACGGCCGCGACCTCGCTCCCCTGCTTCCGGAACTTGCGAGTCTGGCCGATCTCGTCGGCGATCAGCCCGCGATCCTCGACGGCGAAGTGGTGATCCCCGACAAGGTCGGCCGGATGGACGAAGAGGCGCTCGTCGCCCGGCTCGCGAACGGCGAGAAGACCGAATCCACGCCGGTCTACCTGGCGTTCGACCTTCTCTGGGCAGGCGGCCGGCCGATCATTGCCCAGCCACTGTTGCGCCGGCGCGAGCGGCTGGCGAAGGTCGTCCAGCCCGCATCGGAACTCGTGATCCTGCCCGGAGTGGTTCGCGACGGTATCGACCTGTACTTCGCCGTCTCGCAGCAGGGGCTACATGGCGTCATGGCCCGCCATCTGCGCAGCCCATATCTACCGGGCCGACGCAGCGAACTGTGGCGCTGGATCGCGTCGCGGCCGGGCGAGATGCCACTGCACGTGGTCCCCGACCCGATCGCCGCGCCGGCAATCAGGCCGGTCCTGGCCCTGATCCAGCGGCTCCCGCTCGAGTATCAGGAGGACTGAGCACCCGGGCGTGGCGCCCGGGCGCGCCGACGCGCCGCCCGCAGACCCGATCAGGCGACCCAGGGCCGATGCCGGACGGCCCGATACACCTCGGCGATGGCGGCAGGCGTAAGGGCGACGATTGCCACCAGCAGCCAGTCGAAGGCGTCGAGCGGCGTGGCCTGGAATGCGCTCTGCAGAGGCGGGACGAACGGGATCACGATCTGGACGGCCACGCAGACGACTCCGCCGACGAGAAGCAGCGGGTTCGGGCGGCGCAGCAGGACCGGGAACGACAGGCTCCTGTTCGCGTTGGCACGTACGACCTGACCCACGACGAGGGCCGTGTAAGCGAGCCATCGCGCGTGGGTGAAGTCGGGGCCGTGCTGCTCGATCAAGTACAGCGCGGCAAACGCGCTGAACCCGCCGGCCAGCGTGATCCGGGCCAGCATCCCCCAGTCGAGCAGCGGCTTCGTCCGTTGGCGCGGCGGCCGCTGCATCGCTCCGGGCTCCTCAGCCTCGCCCTCGAATGAGACCGCCGTGAGCAGGTCGATGAAGACCTCGAGCCAGAGTATCTGGATCGGCAGGAGAGGCTGCCCGAACCCCGCGATCGTGGCAATCAGCACGAAGCCGAGCATCGCCACGTGCGTGGACACCAGGAAGACGAGGCCCTTCTGGACGTTGGCCACCAGCCGGCGACCCTGGCGCAGGCCGTGCATCAGCGTCACGAACGAGTCGTCGCCCAGGACCAGGTCGGAGGCTTCCCGCGCCACGGCCGTTCCGCTGCCCATGGCCACGGCGACATCCGCGTGATTGAGGGCCGGGGCGTCGTTGACGCCGTCGCCGGTGACGGCAACGGTCCGGCCGGCAGCACGGGCAACGTCGACGATGCGTAGCTTCTGCTCGGGGATGGCGCGAGCGACGACGTGGAGATTCGGCAACTCGCGGGTCAGTCGGGCATCGTCCCAGGTGGCAAGCTCGGTCCCGGTGACGACGTGGGCGTTCGGCAGCCCGGCTTCGGCCGCGATCGCCGCAGCCGTCGTCGGGTGATCGCCCGTCACGACCATCGGCTGTATACCTGCTGCCGTCGCGAGGGCCATTGCCTCTCGGATTCCGGGACGGATTCGATCGGCAAAGGCCAGCACGCCGAGCGGCAACCACTCCCTTTCCTCGGGACGTTGTGCCAGCAACAGAAGCCGCTCGCCGGCCTGCGCCCCGCTCTCGATCAGGTCGAGCCAGGCCCGGCGCCCGGCTGCAGCAAGACCGGTACACATCTCCAGCACGGCTTCGGGCGCGCCCAGGGCAAGCTCCTCGACGATCGCGGCGCCGCCGGCCGGCCGTCTATGAGCTTTCGTCCGCGAGAACGGCTTCTCGTCACTGACCGGCTCGGCATCGATCAGGTCGTCGGCGTCGAGATCGAGAACGACGGCCTGCTCGGACAGAAAACCGAACAACGACCGGCTGAACGAGCCCGGCTTGCTACCCGTGGCGACGCTCCAGGCGTCCTCCTCGGCCCTGACGGCGAGAGTGGCCATCTCCACGACCGCGGCGTGATCTTCGACCTCGCCGTCCGGCGTGCGGATCGCCGCCAGAGAGAGCCTGTTCTCGGTCAATGTGCCGGTCTTGTCGGTGACGATCAGGTCGACCGACCCGAGCGTCTCCTGAGCGGACAAGCGCCGGACGAGGACCTTCATCTTCATCATCCGATAGGCCCCGAGTCCCAGAACCACCGCCACCAGGGCGGGCGGCTCCTCGGGAATGGCAGCGATGGCGGCGGAGATGCCGGCCAACAGGTTCTTGCCGGCTTCCTGGCCGCGGAGAAAGCCGAGCCCGACCACGATCGTGATCAACCCGACTGCGACGACGAACAGGATCCGCACGAGCCGATCGAGTTCACGCTGCAACGGGGAGCGCCGTCGCTCGCGGCCGGCAAGCCCTTCCGAGATGCGGCCGAACTCGGCCCGCAGCCCGGTAGCGATCACCACGCCCTCGCCGCGCCCGCCGACGACGGCCGTGCCGCCGAACGCGATGCTGTGGCGGTCGGCCAGGGCGGCATCGACTGGATCGGGCTCGACCGAGGCAGGCTCCGGCAGCGACTCGCCGGTCAGAACCGAGCGATTGAACGCCAGGGTCTCGGCGCGAATCAGCCGGAGGTCGGCCGGGACGACGTCGCCGACACGCAGCAGGACGATGTCGCCCGGGACAAGGTCGCGAGTCGGCACGTCTATGACGTCGCCGCCTCGCCGTACCCGGGCCATCGGTGCGGCCGCGTCACGGAGCGCCTCCAGGGCCTTCTCGCCGCGATACTCCGTCACGACGCCGGCCCCAACGATAGGCGCCAGGATCACCAGGACCAGCAGGCCGTCTCGAACCTCGTTGAGCGCAATGGCGAGGCAGCCCGCAACGAAGAGCAGGACGACGAACGGCTCGCGGGCGCCATCCCACAACAGACGCCAGATCGAGGTCTTCCGCGAGGGCTCCAGTTCGTTTGGACCGAACTCAACCAGCCGCGCCGAAGTCTGTTCTGGTGTGAGGCCTGCAGACGCATCCGCGCCCAGCCTCTCGAGCACGGAGTCGGCTGAGAGCGATGCCGCAAGATCGGGCAGGTCGGCAAGGGAGGAAACGGGCGTTGCCGCGCCGTGTCGGGCGACTGTCATCACATGACACCTCTTCGAGCCGGGTCCGCTGCTCGATCGATCCTCATGTGGACGTCCGCCCCGACGCCTCATCTAGAATGAGGCATGAGCCAATCGCCCGCAAACGTCGCGACCAACATCAAAGCGGAACGCGAGGCCGGGCGGGTCTCGATCGACTGGGCCGACGGCCACCACAGCGAATACGACGCCACCGCGCTGCGGCTGCGCTGCCCGTGCGCCTTCTGCCAGGGCGAGGTGGGGCGGCCCGGCTGGCTGGACACCAATCCCACGTTGACGGCGGAGCAGACCCAGCTCGTCGACATGCGACTCGTCGGGGCGTACGCGATAGCGCCGACCTGGGGCGATGGGCACGACACCGGCTTCTATACCTTCGACACGCTACGAGCCGACTGCCCGTGCGCAACTTGCGCCGCGGAGCGCGAAACCACGAGATGACCCTGGCCGGATCGGCCGAGCGGATGAGACCTGATTCGTCCCGGCGACCGATCCGTCGCAGATCGCGAGGGCCGACACTGTAGGTACCGACCCGGGCCGGCCAGCGGTCGGCCACTCAACGAAAGTGTGTTCCCCGGCAACCGCCACCACTCAATCGGAGGAAACCCAATGATCGTCGCTACTACTCCATATCTCCCCGGCTACCGCGTCGTGGAGGTCAAGGGCCAGGTCTTCGGGCTCGTGGTCCGCAGCCGCGGCTTCGCCGGCAACTTCGCAGCCAGCCTGCGCTCGATCGTCGGCGGCGAAATCCACGAGTACACCGAACTGCTCGAGAACACGCGCCGCCAGGCTCTCGATCGAATGGTCGCCAACGCCAGCCAGATGCAGGCCAACGCCGTCCTGTCGATGCGCTTCGACTCGTCCGAGATCGGTACGACGATGTCCGAGATCGTGTCCTACGGAACCGCCGTCGTCGTGGTTCCCGATAGCACCGCCGGAACCCCCGTCGCCGAATAGACATGCTCCACCAGGCGATTCGAGTCGGGGCCTTCCTGCTCGGTGTCCTGTTCTTCCTGGCCGGCATGGTGCTGCTCAGCGTCGGAGGCGTCGACGCCGTCTCGGGCCTGTGGAGCATCGCCATCGGAGCCGGGTTGATGATCGCGGCGGTGTTGCAGCGGTCCGGATACCGGTCCGAGGCGGCGGAACGGGACAACTCGACACCGGGGCCGGGCGGCGGCGAGAGCGGCTACATCGACCCTCGCTTCATGCCGACCAACGAGGTCTTCACCGACCCTACCAGCCATTTCCGGATGCGGGTTTACGAGGACCCTCGCACCGGCGAGCGCCGCTACAGGGCGGAGGGCTAGCCGGCGCAACGGGCTCGGCCGGGGATTGCGACGTGAAACCGCCGCGGTTCCCGGCCGGCGTGCCCTTGCTAAGTTGCGCCGACTGTCGAGAATGGGCCGATGCACCTGCGCGTCGCAGCCGCAGCGGTAGAGGCGGATAGTTAGCACGTGACCGCGATCATCCGGAGAACACCTTCGAGGCCGTCGCCCAACCCGGGCGACGCGTCTTCGGCGTTCCCGTATATCAACCGCGAGCTGAGTTCGCTGGAGTTCAACCACCGCGTCCTGTTCGAGGCCAGCGACTCGCGGAACCCGCTCCTGGAGCGGGTGAAGTTCCTGGCGATCTTCGCCAGCAACATGGACGAGTTCTTCCAGATCCGAGTGTCCGGGCTAATGGAGCAGGCCGAAGCCCACACCGTCCCAACCTCGCCCGGCGAAAAACCCGCGGCCGAGCAATTGGCCGACATCCGGGCCCGCTTCCGTGCCCTGCTGGACGGGCAGCGAGACGTCTTCGACGCCGTCTGCGGCGATCTTGGCGCCGCCGGTATCGAGATCGTCGAATATGCCGCCGTGCCGGAGCACCACGCCGGCCTGCGGCAGCGCTTCATCGACGAGATCTATCCGGTCCTGACGCCGCTCGCCGTGGATCCGGGCCATCCATTCCCGTACATCAGCACCCTCAGCCTCTCGCTGGCGATCCGCATGGAGGACCCCGACGAACAAGAGGAGCGCTTCGCGCGGGTCAAGGTGCCGCCGGTGCTGCCCCGCTTCCTGCAGATCGAACCCAGTAAGTTCGTGCTCCTGGAGCAGGTCATCGCCGCCAACCTCGACATGCTCTTCTCGGGCATGACGATCCTCGAAACACATCTCTTCCGTGTGACCCGCGACGCCGACCTGGAGCTCCAAGAGGACGAGGCCGACGATCTGATGCTCGCCCTCGAGGAAGAGCTGCGGCGCAGGCGGTTCGGCGAGGCCGTCCGGCTCGAAGTGGACAAGGCGATGCCGGCCTCGATGCGCGGCGTTCTCGAGAAAGGCATCGGCGCCGACGCGGCCGACTGCTACGAGATCGCCGGCATGCTCGACCACACGGGACTGTGGCAAATCGCGAGCCTCGATCGCCCCGACCTCAAGCTGCCGCCCTACGCCCCTGTCGTTCAGGCCCGCCTGGCCCCGCCGGACGAGGGTGAGCCCGTCGATGTGTTCGCCGCGATCCGGAACGGCGACATCCTGGTCCACCACCCGTACGAGAGCTTCGCAGCCTCGACTCAGCTGTTCATCTCGCAGGCGGCCGCCGATCCGGACGTGCTGTCGATCAAGATGACCTTGTATCGGACCAGCGGCGACTCCCCCATCGTGCGCGATCTCATCGCCGCCGCCGAACTCGGCAAGCAGGTCGTGGTTCTGGTCGAGATCAAGGCCCGCTTCGACGAAGAGGCGAACATCGTCTGGGCTCGCAAGCTCGAGAAGGTCGGGGCCCACGTCGTCTACGGCCTGGTCGGGCTCAAGACGCATTCCAAGACGTCGCTCATCGTCCGCCGCGAAGGCTCGACGCTGCGGCGTTACGTCCACATCGGCACCGGCAACTACAACTCCGGCACGGCCAGGCTGTACACCGACTTCGGGCTGCTGTCATGCCGGCCGGAGCTCGGCGCCGACGTCAGCGACCTCTTCAACGTCCTGACCGGCCTGTCGCGGCAGCGCGACTTCCGGCGCCTCATCGTCGCGCCTATGAACCTGCGTAGCTGGATCCTCGAGATGATCCGGCGCGAGACCGAACACGCCCGTGCCGGCCGCCCGGCGCGCATCGTCCTGAAGCTCAACTCGCTCGTCGATCCGGAGTGCATCGCCGCTCTCTACGCCGCTTCCGAGGCCGGCGTGCAAGTCGACCTGATCATTCGAGGCATATGCTCGCTCTGGCCCGAACTGCCCGGATCGAGCGAGGGCATCCGGGTCCGGTCGATCGTCGGCCAGTACCTCGAGCACTCGCGCGTCTTCTCATTCGCCAACGCCGGCCGGCCCGAGCTTTACATCGGATCGGCAGATCTGATGGAGCGGAATCTCGACCGTCGGGTCGAGGCGATCGTCCCCATCGAAGACCCCGAAGCTCATACCCGCATAGATCAGGTCCTCGAGGTGATGCTCAAGGACGATCGCCGGTCCTGGCAATTGCTCGCCGATGGGTCATACCATCGCACCGAAGAACTGACCAGCAAGGCGGGTACCATCGACACGTTCGAGGTCCTTCAGGCCCGCGCCGTCGCGATGGCCGAGGAAGCGGTCGTGGCCCCTCACCGACCGCATGCGGGTACGGGTTCTCTCGATCCGAGGGCATAGCAGTCATCGGGGTGGAACATGGCGGCCGGCCACAAGATCGAAATCGAGATGAAGTTCGAAGTGGCTGCTCCCGGAGGGGGCGACAGGTACCTCGTGGCGCCGGAGCTCGGGCCGTTCACTCCGAGCGGACCTGTGAGTTCGATCCGTGTCGAGGACCGCTATGTGGACTCGGCCGACTGGGCGCTTGCGCGCGCCGGCTTTGCGGCACGAATGCGCAAAACTTCGCGCGGCAGCGAGATAAGCCTCAAAGCGCTGAATACTTCCGGCGGCAGGCTGCAGCGCCGCGAGGAGATAGAGGGTCCCACCGACGCACACCTGAACCCCCGCGACTGGCCCGCCTCGCATGCGCGGAACGTCGTTCTGGAGCTTTGCGGCGACGAAACCCTTGTGGAGATGCTGACGATCCGCCAGCTGCGCCGTCTCCGCACGCTCAAAGCCGGCGGGACGCGAGCCGAACTGAGCCTGGACGAAGTCGAGATCGTCGGGGACGGGCGCGTCCTGGAAGGCTTCGAGGAGCTCGAAGTGGAGTTGAAGCGCGGCGATGAAGCGCCGCTGCAGAAGCTGCTCGCCGTGTTCGACGGTGACGACGGACTGCGGGCCGTCTCGGAGTCGAAGCTGGTCCACGCCATCCGGGCGATGCGATCGGCGATGGCGTCGATGCCGCCGGAGCTGCAGCGGCACTGGCTGGCGGCGCCTGCGGCATTGCTGGACGGCGCCCCGGAGTCACCGTCGGCGGCCGATCCGGCGGCCGATCCGGCAGACGAGCCGGCGGCCGCGCCCGTGGCCGCGCCCGTGGCCGCGCCCGAGGCCGAGGCGGACGAGCCGGCGCCGTCGGGCGATGCGACCCGCGACGAAACCGCCGCGTCGTCGGGGGCGCTTGGGAAGCCAGGTTCACGCAGTGTCGGGATCGTCGCCGAGGACAGCATGCCCGAGGCGGCCCGCAAGGTGCTGCAGCTTCACTTCTCACGGATGCAGCGCCGCGAAGCCGGAACGCGGACCGGTTCCGACACCGAGGAACTCCACGACATGCGCGTCGCCACCCGGCGAATGCGGGCCGCTTGGCGTGTCTTCTACGGGGCTTTCAAGGCAGGCAAGACCAAGAAGATCCGCCGCCACCTCGAGACGATCGCGGACCGGCTCGGAGCCGTGCGCGACCTCGACGTTCTGATGCAGGGCCTGGAGGCGTATCGGCTGGGCCTCGACGAGGATCAGCAAACCGGCGTCGAACCGCTGCTGTCGTTGTGGCGGCGCCAGCGAGCCTCAGCCAGGAACCAGCTCATCGGCGAACTCGACTCAGAGAGATACGCCAGTTTCGTCGAGGAAATGGAGGTCTTCCTGGACGCGGGCGCTCATGCCGCAGCGGCCGTGGCCACGCCCACGGCTCCGCACCGCGTCCGCGACCGCGCCGCGTCGGAGATATGGGCCTCGTATGAGGCCGTTCGCGCCTACGAACTTGTTTTTCCGTGGGCGGATCTGGAAACGCTCCACGATCTCCGAATCGCGACCAAATGGCTCCGCTACGCCCTGGAGTTCTTCGGCGAGACGCTCGGGCCGGACGCTCCCCGACTGCTGGCGCGGGTCGTGGCGCTGCAGGATCACCTCGGCTGCCTCCACGACGCGGATGTGGCCACAAAACTGTCCCGAGACCTGCTGGTCGCACGGGCCGGCGAACTGTCCGAGCTTGAGGCGGCGGCAATCGGCGCCTACCTCCGGTCTCGAGAGCGCGAAGTGGCACGTTTGCGCCGCACGCTCAGCCCGATATGGCGAGCCGTCAGCGGTGCCCCCTTCCGCCGCGCGCTGGGCCGGGCGACCGCCGCCCTCTGAGCCGGCTCGGCCGCCCAAGATCGGGCCAGCGTTGAATCGGGCCAGCGTTAACCGGTAGTTCACGAGCCGGACATCTCCGGATCCCACAGTCGGCTTCGTGGCACCGTGGGATCTCCCGCCGGTAGTGCCTCCCGCGGTCCCGCAACTGCTCAAGTGGCGGCCAGTCAGGGACCAGGAGGACTTATCGACGATGGCAGCAGTCGACACCGAGATCGCGGCTCAGCCGGCTCTGTCCGACCGAATCGCCATGATCCGAGCCCAGCTCGAGCCCATCAGGAGTCGCCGGGCGCTTCTCGATTCATACCAACGCGAGTCTCTATGCCGGCTCGCGACGACCGCCCAGGCCGCCGGATCAGCAGCCGAAGTCCTCGACCTCGCCTATGCCCTGCGCTGGCTGGAGCTCGAGGGCGACACCACGGTCGGCGATCCGTTGGTCGCCTCTCAGAATGGACTGATGGATGAGTAGTGCCGCGACCACGCCCGATACCAGGACCGTCCCGCCCGCCACCGAGCCGGACCGCCAGAACTGACCCCGGCGCCGTCGCTATGCTTGCGCGAGCCCAACCCGTTGATGGTTATCGCGTGCAGGACACCGACCGCTTCGTGGCCCACGGGCACCGGGGAGTCTTCGACAAGGAGATGCTCGGGGTTCGAGAGAGCATCGTCCGGATGGGCGGACTGGCGGCCGACGCCATCGACAACGCCGTTGCCGCGCTTGCCAGGCAGGACATCGATGCCGCCGCGGCGGTCGTCCTCGGCGACGAGGCGATCAATTCTGCCCAGACGGAGTTGACTTCGATGATCGTCACGATCATCGCCACTCAATCGCCCGTGGCCGGCGACCTGCGCTTCATCCTGTCACTCGCCCACGTCGCCTACGAACTGGAACGAATCGGCGACCATGCCGCGGGCGTGGCCAAGCAGGTGGCGAAACTCGGCTCCGCCCCCGGCGTCGCCGGCCGCGCCGGCCTCGATCGGATGGGCGAACTGGCGAGTTCGACCTTGCACGGTATTCTGCTGGCCCTCATCGAGCTGGACGCCGAAGAAGCACGACGCGTCGCGCTGCAGGACGACGAGATCGATCGGCTGTATCACGCCTACTTCGAGCGGTCACTCGACCGGATGCGTGTCGAACCGAGCTGGGTAGACGCCGGCGCCCATCTCCTGTTCGCGGCCAAAGACCTGGAGCGGATCGGCGACCGGGTCACCAACATCGCCGAAGAAGTCGTCTTCCTGGCCACCGGCGAGATAGAAGACCTCAACCCCTAGCTCGGCGGCCCGTGAGATGATCGAGCCATGAACCCAGCCTCCACGGTCCAGCTCAGCCTGCTGCGCCACGCCCATGCCGGTGATCCGATGAAGTGGAACGGCTCGGACGACCTTCGCCCGCTCACCGAGAAGGGGCGGCTGCAGTCGGAGCGGCTCGGACTACTCCTGGATGGGGGCGGATTCCGCCCGGACGCGATCCTCAGCTCGCCCAAGACCAGGGCGCTCGAGACGGCCCGCCTGGTCGCGGCGGCGCTGGCGATCCGCGTGGACGTCGCCGATGCGTTGGGCGGGCCGCTCGACATCGGGACCGTCGAGGAGTTGCTGCGCGCAGCCGGCAACCCGGCGCGGCCGATGCTGGTGGGCCACGACCCGGACTTCAGCATGCTCGCCGCCGAACTGACCGGCGTGGCGGACCTGCCGATGCGCAAGGCGACACTCATCCGAATCGACCTGCCCAGACCACTCCTCGCCGGCTCGGGAATTCTGCGCTGGCTGGTCCCGCCGGACCTGATCTCCCGCGATGGCTGATCCGACCCATGGGGCTGCGTTGACGCATCCGCCGGGCGGGCTATGCTTCGATGGCTGCCTGTGCGCGCCGGGTACGGAGGGGCGCGCTGCGCCGCGGCGCAACTCATAGGAAGAGGTTCGAGATGGCAAAAGGGCGCTCCAAGGGTTCCAGCAAGGACAAGTCGGAACCCAAGACTTCGGCCCGGGACCCGCGTCCGGCGAAGGTCCCTTCGGGTGTGCGCAAGCAGATCCGCCGGCTCGAGCGGCAGCTGGCCGACGCCGCGCGCAAGGAGCTGAAGCGGGTGCGCAAGCTGGAGCGAGCCCACCACCGACGCCAGATGGCCGAGGCGGCATTGGACGCACTCGTCGCCCCCAAGCCGGCAGCGGCCAAGCCGGCAGCAGCGGCCAAGCCGGCGGCAGCGGCCAAGCCGGCGGCAGCGGTCAAGCCGGCGGCAGCGGCCAAGCCGGCGGC
>PMXR01000145.1 GCA_003171035.1 Chloroflexota bacterium | reverse complement strand
GCGGTGAACTGACTCACGTCGGGGCCGATCAGCTTGATCGCGGGGTCGACGGAGCGCATTGCCTGGGCGAACTCACGCCAGTCGGCGTTGTACTTGTCCACGGTGTAATCCGGGACGTCGCCGTTGGCGTAGAGATCCGCCTCGTTGCCGATGCCCCAGTACTTGACCGCGTAGCCCTTAGTCACGTTCACGTACTTGACGAGATCGGCCGCCTTGGCCGGAGTGCTGCCCTTCAGGCGGACGACGATGCGCGGCTCTGCGCCGAGCGTGCGGCAGTAGGCGATGAAGTTATCGACGTCGTAGGTCTGGAGGTCGTACTGGTCGCCGTAGTTGCCGCCCGGGAACGTGAGTGTCGTCAACCTGGCGGCCTTGACCTGGGGCTGGAGCTCGAGCGGCACCGACAGCCACGGACCGTCGTTGGTGCCGTAGACCAGCGGGCTGATCGGACCCTGGTCCGAGCCAGCGTCCACGAAGAGTCCAGCGGTCGGCGTGGGCGCCGCGGTCGGCACCGGCGGGGGCGTGGGAGCCGGCGTCGCCGACGAGCCGCCGCATGCCGACACGAGCGCCGCGATCGCGAGTCCTGCGGCCGCCCGGCGCCAGATTCGGGTCTCAGTCGACATTCCACGCTCCATGGTCCGGGAGGTTCAACCCCCTGTTGGCTACGACGAACCGATCATCTCACGATGGTCTCAACCCCCACTGCCGTCATCGAGCCGCGCCTGCGGCGATAGACTATGAGAAGCGAACGTGGCAGAGGCGCATTCCGGGGAGGGATCATGCTTCATCCAGTCGCGACGAGGTGGATCCTGGTGGTAGTTGCGGCCGCCGGTATTGCGGCCGGCTGCTCCCAATCGTCCGGCAACTCCGGATCGCCCCCAACCGGCTGGAAGGTCAGCAAGGATCCAACTGGGTCCTGCCAGGTCTCGACACCGGCCGACTGGCAGATCGGTCGCGACTTCTTCCTCGAGCGGCAGGCCGCCGTTTCGGGCCCCTTCCCAAGCGATAGCGGACTCTATCCGGCGAACGGCCTGGCGTTGTGGGGCGTCGACGGCAGCAACCCGGTCGATGCCGGCCCGTTCCCGACCGGCCACCTGTTCCAGGTGCGCACTTCCGTCGTCAACGGTGAGACTGTGTGCTCCGTGTGGCGCATCAAGGGGTCGACCGACTTCACGCCCGACGAACTGGACACGATGCAGCAAGTCGGCAAGACCCTGCAGGCGATGCCGTGATGCGGGCGCCGGCCAGGTTGGCGCGCGTTGGAGCGGCGGCTTTGATCGGCGCCTCGGCCCTAACCGTGGTCATTGCACCACCGGGCGGTGTGCTGGCGACGAACAACACGAGCTGGTTCATCCACAGCGAGACCACGGACCGGCAGACCAGCGACACCGTCGGCGGAGTCACGACCAACACGGAATCATCGACCACCATCACCCACATGACCTCGAGCGACGGCCAGAGCCGGGACGAAAACACGACCCGACAGAAGAATGCAGATGGCTCGAGCAGCGAGCATGAAGACATTCAGGCCACCGATGGCGATGGCAGCAACGGCTCCTCAACCAAAGAGAGCACCTGGGATTCGAACGGAGGGTTTACGCAGAGCACACACAACTGGACCGATGCGGACGGCAATCGCACGACCTGGACTGAGTGGGAACAATTCGACGCCCAGGGTCACAGCCTGCGTAAGGGGTCGGACGTCAAGAAGGACAAGGTCACGCCGCCGACGCCGAAAATCCCGCCCACATCGGGTCCGACGTCGAGCCGGCGTGCGACGGCCGGCGCCACCTCGGGTCAATCCGCCACGCCCGCACCCGACACGTGGACGGGCACCATCTCATACCACTTCGCCGGCACCGCCAGCGGCAACGATACGGACAACATCACGGATTCGGGCACGTACGACGACAGCGCGACCTACACCGTCGTTCTCAGTCGTGACCTCCCAACGCCCTCGGGAATGTCGTGGAGCGCCGCCGGCGGATCGGCCACCAGCAGCGTGGACGACGATCTTCTCCAAAGCGACCAGGGCACATCCCAGCGCAGTACGTGGAAGGGATCGGACTGGGCCAGCGTCCCACAAGGGGCTTGTACCCTCACGTCCGCGGCCGACGGGCGTTCGTACTCGCTCGAGTGCCACCCGATCACGTTCAACAACATTGAGTACGTTCTCTACGAGCCCGGCGGGGGAGGCGTCTACGACGGACCAATGCCGCTCACCTGGTCCGCAGACGATTTCACCATCAAGGACATACCGCCACCTTCCGGAAGTGGGGGCTTGTTCGGAAGCCGGAAGGTCGACACCAGAGTGCGTACGGGAGGTTCGGCGACGCTCCCCGTCCAGGCGGACATCCTCTGGAACCTCACGCCGGCGAGTGGCCCAGCTCCCACCATCCCGCCGGATGTCACCGGGTCCGTGAAGGTCGACGGCCCTCCTCTTGGCGTGTCGATCTCGCATCCGGGGCAGCGCGTCGTGGTGGGCCTCCCGCTGGACGCTGGTCAGAAGGTCACGGTCAAGGTCACCGGCAATATGGTCGGCGCGGTCAAGGTCAGTCTGCTCAAGCCCGGTGGTTCGTTGGTTTCGGTCGATTCGTCCAGCGCGGGCAGCTTCGATCTGGGCGCTCAGACGGCGGCGACGAGCGGCACCTACTCCATCGTGGTGGAAGCCCGGCCCGGCGGCACAGGCGAGATCACGCTGGCCGCCTCGAGTCAGTAGCACCTGACAGCGGATGTCCAGAGTGAGGATCTGGCGCGCCCGGGCTTTGATGGAGACTCCATCTCTTGGAGAATGGAGCCATGCCAGACAACGCCAACAGCCACAGCAGCACTAAGCGTTATCCGCCTGAACTGAAGGAACGCGCCGTCCGGATGGTGTTCGAGGCGGTCGAGCAGACCGGCGAACGCACCGGAGCCGTCAGCCGGATCGCCCGCCAACT
>PMXR01000043.1 GCA_003171035.1 Chloroflexota bacterium | reverse complement strand
TTGACCCCTCTCGCCCCG
This sequence comes from Chloroflexota bacterium, assembly GCA_003171035.1. Taxonomy (GTDB): domain Bacteria; phylum Chloroflexota; class Limnocylindria; order Limnocylindrales; family CSP1-4; genus Fen-1039. The sequence goes on along the minus strand of PMXR01000043.1, from coordinate 8,935 downwards.
ACCATTCGAGTAGGTCTAGCCTACCCAGTCGTCCATCGCCGGGAACTCCCATCGGCATCGCCGGGCCGCCAACGACCCTTAGTCCCTCCGCGGCCGCCTCATGTGGTCACCTGCCGTCCCTTTCGTGGGCATCGAGGGCGCGCAGGGCTCTCGCTGCGAGCTCGCCGTACGTCGGGAACTTCTCGGCGGCACTTTGCACCCGAAGCGGGCGCTTGAGATAGCGCCTCAGGACAGGCCGCGCGGCGCCATCGGGGATCCTCGCCAGCGCACCTAGTGCGGCGTCAACCAGCAGCGATCCGTTGGAGCGCCAACCAACAGCACCGTCGCCCGCCTCGTCCAGGATCCGAACTAGTCGCGAAGCGGCAGCCACGGCCTTCATCCTGCCGAGGCACTCGGCCGCGACCCACGCCACGAGATCGTCATCGAGAAGCCGAAGCAGCGCGGCCTCGACCACAGGACCGGAGAGCCGCCCGAGGGCGCGGACAAGCGCAGTTCGATCCTCCCAATCGCGATCGGCGTCCTCGGCCAGCGCCGCGATCTTGCTCGCCGACTCGCCGTCCCCGAGCGTCGCGAGGCTCCAGGCGGCGGCAGGTGCGATCCCGGGCTCTTGATCGTCGAGCGCACCTCGCAACAGTGGAATGACCGAAGGCTCGCCGAAGTCGCCCAGTCGCTCAGCCGCCGCTTCTCGGGAGGGCGAGCCCGGCGTCGCAACCGCGTCGACGAAGTACGGCAACGCACGCGGGTCCGGCATGGCGGCCAACACTCGGGCCGAATCGCCCACCAGACCCTGCTCCTCGACGAATGCGAGCACGAATGGCACGGCGCGCTCGCCGACGGCGATCAGGGCGTCGGCATAGAAGCTCTCCCGCGCCCACGCATTGAAGTACTCGCTCCGTGCGGGGTCGAGTGCCGACAACTCCTCCATATGCTCGGCGCGCCGAGTTGGGCGCAACCGGCTCACCAGTCTGGCAATCTCGGCATCGGGAAGGGCGCGCAGCCCGCCCAGCGCGTAATGGCCCGTGCGGACATCCCAGACCAGGGAATCCAGATAGTCGTGGACCGGAAAGTAGCGAGCGTTCCGATCCTCCGGTCGCCCGAGTGTCTGCTCGATTGCTAGGAGCGGCCGCCGGGGGCCGTGAGCGGGTTCCGGGTCTCCGGCGACGTCGACGAAAGACCGGTCGGTGATATCCGATCGGCCAACGAGCGTGCCATCAGCCTGGGCGACATAGTGATCGAACACGCTGGGGTCGAATTCCCCGGTGGCAAAGCAGCGTCCATCGACGATCCGGCCGTTGAGGATCTCGATCGCGACACCTCCATACTCCCGGCCGCATCGGTGACAGCTTGGCATGGTGCCGCACTGGAGCGGTTCGCCGCCCATGACAATTACGTGCTGCTCGGCAGGGTCCCCCGCGTTGATCCCAAGGCCATCGTCGAAGCGGGCCCATGGGGCAGCGGCGCCGCTACTCGTTCGCCATCGGATCTCATCGGCAACGCGGTACGTCGCCGGCGTCGCGTCTCCGGGGCTCCAGGCCAGGTCGCTGCAGTAACCCCACCAGAACGCCGCTGGCGTGCCGCCGAAGGCCGCGCCGCAGTACGGGCAGGCGAATATGTGGTCAAGGAATGCGTAGCGGGGTACAGCGGCCGGCCCATCCTCGCGAGTCATTCGCCTGTCGACCGGTCCGATCCGTCGCTCGACCTGTTCGTCCCGGACGTCAGTCACCATTTCGGCGTTGGCGCAGCCATCGAGGGTCGAGCGGAAGTCTGACCTGCCAGTGGACCATGGGGGTGCCCAGTCCGTCCGCACTACCCAGCCGGCCCGGCGATCGAACGTCCAGTTGTGCTTGGATGCCCCTAGCTCCGCGAGTCCCAGACGCCGCGCGGACGCGATCCGCCCAGCCTTGACGTCGATCTCTAAACCGCCATATTCCGCCCCGCAGGAGCTGCAGCGGGGAATGACGGCCCACTCGAGGAAGTCGCCAGACCCCACTCGCAGATCGCGGATGGCCGGGTCTCCCCAATTCGCCTGGCCCTCCCCAACGGAAGCAAACGCGGGCACGCGCCCAGCGCAGCTGAGCCATTGGATACTCTCGCCTACCTCATACGGCTTCGAGTCGTCTCGCCCGCGTTCAGTGCAGCGTCCCCATTGGAAAGCGTACGGCTCGCGCTCGATCTCCCCGCAGACCGAGCATTTCAGGTTGGCGCTGAGATAAGCGTATAGCCCCCACATGCGTAGATCCTATCCCAGGCGTGACTGCTCGGCGTGCTCAGAGGCTCGGGTTGGGACCGCCATCTTTGTGCTCGCCGGCTCGACAACAGGCAGACGCCCTCGACGTTGCTAGCCAATGCAGACTCAGCGACGGCATGAGCCGCGACCAAGTTCCCATCAACCCACCTTCTTGAGCGCCAAAGGATCGCCGGCGGCACGACAAATCCGCGGAATGGGAAGTACAGCCGCCAGACCTCTCGCCCCGAAGGTACCCAACACATCCGATGAGCCACGGACGCGAGCTAACGCCTCATGCAGAGCGCACCGAGCGCAGGGGTGGCCTGGCACCGCCCATCGTCACCAGAACACGACCGCGGTACAGACGTGGGATCCAGATCCCAGACGAGCGGGTTAGCCGAGGCCCGACTCCTCTCGCCCCGACCATTCGAGTAGGTCGCTGATCACCCGTCGCGGTCCACCACGGGTCGGAGCGACGATTAGGCCGGGTTCGCCGATACGAGCGCGCCGCAACGCTTCGCACGCTCGGCAACCAGGTCGACGAGCTTCGCTGGGAACGGGCGCGCGAGCGCTTGGACATCAGGCTCGGCGGCTGCGGCCGAGAACGCGTCCGGCGCAGCCGAGGTAAGCTCGCGCACGCGATCGACCAGCCGGTCGGGGTCTAGGCCGAGCTCCTTTGCCACAGCCGGCCAGCGGTTGTATCGCGGGTACACGTCGTAGTCGCCGCCGATCTTCATCGCGAAGCGGAGCTTCTTCTCGTGTGACCCGTACGGAAGCGCCGAGGCCACGTCATACAACGGCGCAAGACGGACCTGGGGTCCCGACAGTAGGACCGAGTAGTTCTTCGCGTGCGCGTCCGTGCCCGCGATGATCCAGTTCCAGATGAGCGCGTCGGCAAACCTCCCAACAGCAGCGTCCCCGGTGGCGGCAGGCGTAACCCAGCGGCGGAGGAGTCCGGCGATGTCCGCCGGAGCGGGACCGCCGTCGCGCTGATACTTCGCCGCGGGTGCGATGCCGAGGGCCTGGCAGACGTCCTCCTGATGGACACGCACTACGAGAGCACCCTCGACGATCCGGTCGTACCGCTCGACCACGATGGCCGACTGGTCCTCGAAAGTGCCAACCCAGGAGCGCGCAGCCACGAGCCCCGCACGGCGGGCGGCAGCGAGGCAGAGATGCTCGTTGAGATCGTGATCGTCGAGCCCGGCAACTGCGGGCTTGAGGATGTGGGTTGTCGCGGCCCCGCCCGACGGCACGCCCCATCGTCCGTCCCGGTACAGAAGCGCCGTCTTGGCTTGCGCTCCCGCGAGGCTGAACTGGCCCGTGAACGTGCGGCCCAGCCATGCGGTCTGATCACGGCGAAGCTCGCGGATCCGACCAGCGACCTCCGAGTCTGTAAGCCAGTCGACATGCCCGGGTCGGTCGAGCAAGCGCGGGAGATCGTCAGGTGGGCAGAAAGCGACGCCACCCGCGCAGTCCTCGCCGACAGGCGTCGAGAGGAGCAGGAACGGAGACGAGATGGACACCTGATAGTGACGGCCCCAGCGTGCCAGTACGGCGTCGTTCTCCGGCAGGAGCCCCCACAGGAAGTTGGTGACAGCACGCCTGCCGCGGCCATCCTGGTGCGTCCTCACCGCCAGGGGCATCGAGAGCGAAATGGGCGTCGCCTCGGGATTCGCCTGATATGACTCGTCGTAGTCGAATCGGAGCGTCGCGTTCGCCTGCCGTACGAGTGTGCCCGCGACGGCGCCGCCGAGGACTACGACGAGTGTTTCGGGAAGTTCGCTCGTCCTAGCCATCGTGGTGCGCCTCGAGGATCGCGTCGAGGTTGACCGCACCCTCCGCCGACTCCGACGAGGCGTTCCGCGGCGAGACATCGAGTTGGAGATCGAGGGCGTCGAGCACACGTAGAAGATGTCCGAGCTCGGCGTGCGGTTTACCGGCCTCGAACTCGTACACCCACTTCCGGCTCACGCCTGCTCGCTGTGCGAGCTGGTCCTGGCTGAGCCGCAGCCGCAGCCGACGACCGCGGACTTGCGCGGCTGCCTCGCCGATGGATCTCACAAGCACGTTTTGCCCTCGCCGTTGCTACCGATCGGTTCCATTGTGCCGATGACACCGTTCGGTGTCAATCATGTTTTGCGACCGATCGGTGGCTAGCTGCGGATGCTACCGCTCGGTAGCAGCGCGATGGCCATGCACCCGAGTAATCGCCGACTATTTGTTTGACGTTCCGGCGGCCACTGCTATGCTACCTCGTATAGTGATGCACGACGCTCTGAGGTAGTAGACGTGGGTCGGATCGCGAGCCAGCTCCTGAAGGGGACAACGCCGCTGCTCGTGCTCAGCGTGCTGCGCGACGGCGAACTCTACGGCTACGAGATCGCGCAGCGAATCCGCGAGCGGAGTGGCGGCACGTTCGCTCCGAGCGAGGGGTCGCTATACCCCGCCCTCCACGCGCTTGAGGCTGAGGGGGCCCTCTCGGCGACGTGGCGAGACGGCGATAAGGGCCCGCGCCGGCGCTACTACCGCATGACGAGCGCCGGCGGCGCGCTGCTGGCCGAGCATGAAGCCCAGTGGAGTTCGTTCGCCCTCAGCGTCGCTCGCACGGTCGGAGGGGAGGCGGGCCGGTGACTCTTCTGCTTGCAGCCTTGCTGTGTGTCGCCGTGGGCTGCTGGCTGTACGTAAGGCTCGAGCGGTCGCTCGATCGAGCTGTCCCGCCCGCGAACACAGGCGGGCTGGATCCCGAGGCGCATGAGTTCCTTCGGACGTTCGACTCGAACCTTGATCTGCCAGAGACCGACCGAGCCGAACTACGCGCGGAGCTGGCCGATCACCTGGCCGATTCGGTCGCGAGTCTGGAGGCCGAAGGCCAGCCCAGAGAGCGCGCGACGCGCGAGGCATTGGCCAGGCTCGGTAATCCGGCCGAACTGGCTCGCCAGATGAATGCGGCCCATCGCTCGGCGCGGCGGGCGCTGGCGGGAGCGCTCGGTGGAGTTTTCGAATTTGGCGTGGGCGCGATTCAGGGCTACTTCGTGTGGCTGCTGATGTACTGGCTCGTATCTCTTGTCACGGGATTGCTTCTCAACACGGCGCTGCGTGGGCCGGCCGATTTCGCCGCCCGCTTCCTGCCCGCAATCAGCCTGAACTCGACCGACACGAGCACCGCCGTCACCGCAGGACTCGGCTGTTTCGCTGCGTTGGCAGGGGCTCGCCGCGGAGTCCGGGCCGCCCATAGATTGAGCCGACGGTCAATCTCGGTCATCAGTCGCTGGGCTGGAATCGGCGGCGCGCTTGCGATCGCCTGCCTGCTGATGTTCGTGATCAGCGCGCAGCAAAGCTGGCTTGCCGTGCCAATCGAATTGCTCATCCCGGTCGCCTTCGCAGTTGGCGCCCTCTTCGCGATGCGGCCATTGCCACTGGCAAGTGTGCGGGTCCCGGGCCGGCTGGTCGCGGTGGCAGCAACAGTCTTGATCGTGGCAGTGATCGCTACCGGCTCCTATGTTTCCACTGGCACATTGACCGCGAACTCCTCGTATGACAATGGACAGCAAACCGCGGCACTCAACAAGATCGCGCCCGCCTGGTCCGGCGACATCGGGCTGGACGGCAGGTGGGGTGCAATCGGCGGATCTGTGGTGGACGAAACCTGGCAGATTCGAGATCCCAAAGTCCTCGCCGGACTTCGCGACATTCGGTTCGAACTCTGGCGTGCAGTCCCGGTGGCCGGCTCGCCGGATTGGGTCCAGGCCTGGCTTCCAGCTCCGGGTTACTCAGAGCCATTCGCGACCGAACTTGCCGACGTTTCGAGCGCCACCTTCAGCGCCCATTTCGACGTTGGCCACGTCAAGACCACGCGCTGGCTGCTTCTGCTGACGGCCGTGGCACCGGACGGGATCCGGTACCGGGTCGACTGGCGCTCGGAGTGTCCAACCTCGTTTTCGGGAACGATCTGGGACTGGATCACGGCGACCTACTAGCCGAGGCTATCAGGATGAGCCAGTGAAGCCATGGACGCCTCGACCAGGATCGACGCCCGCCTGGCGGCCGGCGCGATCTCGTATCTCAGTTGGAAGCGGCAACTCTGTCGAGCGATTCTGCTCTGACCATCCGAGCCGCGCTCGCGCCGAGGCGTGCTTGTGGGAGAGAGCCGCTGGGCCGGTTGGAGCATTTCCAGGCCGGCAGGAGGACTCCGACCGCTTACTTGAGAGCGACCTCCACTCGCGATGGACGGAAGACTAGACTCGCCAAACCAACGACAAGCCAACAGAGCGGCAGGGCGACGTAGAGAATCCGTGCGGCCTGGATCCAGTCGATCGGCGATGGACTAGCTGCCCATGCTGCGAGGCCGCAGGAAGCCGCAGCCAGGGCCGCGAGGGGAGGCCGAGGCAGTAAGTTGCGCATCAACATGACAAGAGCAAAGACTGCCATGGCTGCGTAGAACGCGGCTGCCCCGGGAGACGTACCGGACAAGAAGGTGGACGAGAGAGCAGCGGTCGAGATCCCAATCGTGTGCAGCACGAGCGTCAGCATCGTGGTAGCGCCTAGCAGCAGGCCCAGGATGCCAGCTGTTGCCGTAGCGAGTGATAGCGCGCTGCCACGTCGTGAACCGCGAGCATGGTCGATGACGCCGAACGCGACGATTAGCTCCCCTGCGACGACGAGAAGTCTCGCTGAGTTGAACGTGAGCAAATCAAACCCTAGGGCTCCACCGATGAGTTCGATCGCGTCGCCAGCGAACCAGATCAGACCCCCAACCGTAAACGAGAGAGCACCCGGGGTCCGCCACCGCGAGACCACGCTAGACACTCCCCTGTCCCCAGTCAGGTGGGCATCTAGAGCACCTAGTAGCAGGTCGATGACTGCACCTGGGGTATGCCGTTGCTGCGCCAGCAGAGCATCAAACTCTTCGCCATATCGGGCCCGCCACGACTTGGGATAGAGCGCCGCAAAGCCGCGCATCACGACTCTGCTCCCAGGCGCGCCAGCCCTGCTGCAGCTATGCCCTGGACCCTAGCCAACTCAGCTCGAAGCGCAGTGGCCCCGAGACCCGTGATCCGATAGGGTCGGCGACGGTCCTCGGTCGCCAGCGCTTCGATCAGCCCCATTCGTTCCAGTCGCGGAAGGACCGCATACAAGGTCCCTGGGCCCAGGTTGACGTTGGCGAACGAGCGCACATCGGTCTGGATCGCATACCCGTGCTTTGGACCGTCGCTGAGTGAAACGAGCACCAAGAGAGATGGCTCCTCGAAACGGCCAAGGTCGGAGGCTTGGTCTATTGGCATGTCGGGCGTCCTACTACGATGCACGCTATAACGGTTAGCGTTATATCAGGCAGGAGTCGGCGCGTCAAGCTCGCCGGCTGCTCCTGGGTTCAGGCTGTTGGCGCGGTCAGGTCATGTTGCCCGGCGCGTAGCGCGCTCGCCTCTTATCTGCCGCGCGTCCTGGGACCGGCGACTACGCCACCTCCAACAGGACTCGCCGAGCCTCAACGTGGTTTCGATATCCGACACCTACCAGCACGAGCCGTGCATCAGTCCAGCCGTCACACCGCCTGAAGGACTCTCACTATGCGCCCCGGAGCCCTGGTCAGCACGGGGCGCGAGGCGAGAATAATGCTCGGCCCACGGACCGGAAGCACGCCCTGAATATCGACGGGCGTAACGATGAGCGTCTTCGCCACCGCCGTTCGGCCCCACGGGCATCCAGGAGGCTTGACGCACCACCCGCCCGCGCGTACGCTAGTACGTACGTACAAGGGATTCACAGTAATGACCACTGTCACCGCGACCGAAGCGCGCAAGCAGCTCTACAAGCTTCTCGACGATGTGTCCGACTCGCATGAGCCGGTCCAGATCACAGGCAAACGAGGCAATGCCGTTCTGGTAGGAGAGGATGACTGGCGCGCAGTCCAGGAGACCCTCTACCTCGTGTCCATTCCGGGCATGCGAGAGTCCATCATCGAAGGAATGGCAACGCCTGTGGAGGAACTCGACGGCGAACTCCGCTGGTGAGCTGGAGATTCGTTTACACCAAGCAGGCCCAGAAGGACGCTGAGAAGCTGGCCGCAGCCGGCCTGAAGCCAAAGGCTCAAGCTCTGCTGGCGATCCTGGCCGATAACCCCTACCAGACTCCTCCCCCTTTCGAGAAGTTAGTGGGAGACCTGTCAGGCGCGTATTCGCGGCGCATCAGCATTCAGCACCGACTGGTTTACCAAGTCCTCGACGATGCCAAGACCGTCAAGGTGCTCCGAATGTGGACGCACTATCAGTAGTTTCGCTGCTGGCGCCGCCGTTCAGGCCGCTCCTGGCGACTGCCTTCGCAATCCACGTCGGCACGATGATCCGGCACTTGGGAACCGCCGGCTCAAATCCTCTTGCCCCGACCATTCAGGTAGGTTTACACATCGGCTGGCAATTGCTAGTAGCGTTCCAGCATGCCCAACGCGATCTCCACTTCAGGTCTCACAAAGAACTTCGGATCGACGCGCGCTCTCGACGGTCTCGACTTGTCGGTCAAGGCCGGCGAGGTCCACGGGTTTCTCGGTCCGAATGGCGCGGGCAAGACCACGACCATTCGTGTGCTGCTCGGCCTGCTCCGTGCCGACTCCGGCCACGTCGAATTGCTTGGTAAGGACCCGTGGCGCGACGCGGTCGAGTTGCATCGCCGGCTGGCGTACGTGCCCGGAGAGGTCAGTCTGTGGTCGAA
>PMXR01000138.1 GCA_003171035.1 Chloroflexota bacterium | reverse complement strand
GGCCATGCCGATGTCGAAGCCCTTCTGCATGACTCCGACGGTCAGACCGCCGACGATGTTGACGACGATGATCACCAGGGCGGCCACGGCATCGCCCTTGACGAACTTGGAGGCGCCGTCCATCGCGCCGTAGAAGTCCGATTCGTGTTCGATGGCGCGCCGGCGGTTGCGGGCTTCGTCCGGCGTGATCAACCCGGCGTTGAGATCGGCGTCGATGCTCATCTGCTTGCCNNAGGAAGACGACGATGCCGACGACCGTGTTGCCGCCGACGACGACCTTGCCGAAGGCGGCGATGACGTCGCCGGCCTTGGCGTTGAGGAGGATCAGGCGGGCCGCGGAGACGTTGAGCCCCAGACGGAAGAGGGTCGCGATCAGGAGCAGAGGCGGGAACGAACTGAACTCCAGCGGTTCGCGGATGTTGAGCGAGACGAGCAGGATCGTGAGCGAGAAGGTGATGTTGAGGACGATCAGGATGTCCAGCAGCACGGACGGCATCGGGATGATCATCATGGCGACGATGCCTACGACGGCACCCGCCAGGAGGGCGTCACTCCGACGCAGGACGCTTGGTGCAGCCGGGGCGGTCTGAGTCGTCATTTCACGTGCTCCTCGTCGTCGGGGTCGCCTGAGTCCTCGCCGAGTACGAGACCGGCCTCAAGCTGGGCCAGCTCGTCGTTCGTCATGTCCCCCAATTCGTCTTCCGCCATCGCCACGGCCAGGGCCTCTTCGTCGACGTCTTCGGCAGTCAGGGCCGCTTCATCCAGCCAGTCGTCCGCCGGCGCGGCACCCTCGGCTCCGGCAACGGCACCGGGCTCGAGCGCGACCGCCTCGAGCGGCATGGCCTCACTCGTCGAGCCGCCGAGCGTCGAGGGCAGGCCGGAGCTGCCTGCCGAGCTCCACCACGGCCGGCCGGCGAACCCGCCCGGGGCCGTTCGCGTCTGTCCGGAAGCCCGGTTCTCGGATCCGCGACGCCCGCCTCTGGCACCGGCCCCGAAACGGGTCTGATGGACCAGGACGAGGAGCCGGGCCACAGCCCGGTACAGATGAGCCTGAACCTCCGAACCGATCGGACGCGGGAAGAGCGCCCGGGCCAGCGGCTTGTCTTCGATGATCGGCACGTTGTGCTCACGCGCGATGGCCTTGATGCGTTCGGCCATGAGGCGCTGGCCCTTGGCCACGATCTTCGGGGCCTTCATCGTCAGCGAGTCGTACTTGAGCGCGACCGCGAGGGTGGTCGGGTTGGTCACTATGACGTCGGACGTCGGCACCGCGTCCATCATTCGGGCGAACGCCATCTGGCGCGCGCGGCGCCGTCGAGCTCCGCGAATCTGCGGGTCGCCTTCCTGTTCCTTGTACTCCTGCTTGACCTCTTGCTTGCTCATGCGGATCGACTGCTGTGCCTTGCGGCGCTGGACGACGAAGTCGGTGAGGGCCACGACGGCGAGCAGAATCGTGATCGTGAGCCCCAGCTGGAAGACCGCCGCCAGGCAAGTGCCGGCGATGACGGTGGCACTGGAGCCCTCGGAATTGACGATGGCCGGAACCCTGCTGGCGACGACCTCCCAGGAGACGATCGCCAGGATGGCGAGCTTCGCCGAGGCCAGTCCGAGCCGGACCAGGGCCTGCTTGTCGGCCATCCGCTTGAGGCCGGAGAGTGGGTTGACGCGGCTGACGTCGAAACGAATGGCCTTGGGCGACAGGACCAGCCCGCCGGCAACCAGCTGGCCCGCGACGCCGGCCACCATGACAATGCAGGCCAGCGGCAGGATCAGAGTCAGGACCGTGACCATCACGCCGCCGGTCTCGTTCAGGAGCTGCGTGTTGCTGGCATGCGGCGACATGTTGACGATCGCGGACTGCATCTCGGTGACGAGTCGCGACGCCACGCCGGGCACGAGGCTCGAGAGTATGAGCAGTCCCACGCCCAGCGTCAGGCCCATGGACAACTCATGGGAGCGCCCCACGCCCTGGCCCTTATTCTTGGCCTCTTCCTTCTTTCGCTGAGTGGGAGCTTCGGTCTTCTCTGCCATCGTCCGGGCCTACGTCGAGACGGCGCCGCCGGTGGCGGCGTTGAAGACGAACCGGTAGATGGACTCGGCGCCGGAGATCAGGCTCGGGATGGCCGCGCCGAGGACCGCAACACCGACCAGGAGCTTGAGCGGCATGCCCAGGATGAAGACGTTTATCTGCGGGATAGCGCGGGCGAGCATCGCCACGGACAACTCGGTGAGCAGCAGCACAAGAGAGATCGGCAGGGCGACCCTGACGCCCAGCTCGATCGCGAGCGAGATCGTCTGGGCACCCGTCAGGGCGATATCGGCAGGCCAGCCACCGCCCACGGGATAGACCGCGAACGAATGGGCCAGGGCCTGGACGACGGCGAGGTGGAGATTCATGGCCAGGAACAGGAGGCCGGCCATGACCGAGAAGAAGGGGTCGATGGCGGTCGAGGATTCCTCCTGCGTCGGGCTGAAGACCGCGGCGAGGGAAAGGCCCAGCTGGATGGACATGACATGCCCAATCAACTCAATCGCGGAGAAGCCCATCGAGAGGATGAAGCCCAGGGCCATGCCGATGATGAGTTCGATCGGGGCCGCCATGATGAGTGGCATAGACCCGGCCGTCGCGCCCGCCGTCTTGGCCAGGGCTATCGCGAGGGCACAAGCCAGCCCGTACTTGACCAGCGTCGGCACGGAGTGGTGACCGAAGATCGGGGCCGTGAACACGAGGCCCAGTGAACGCAGCATCACCAGGAAGAGCATCGTTGCCTGGCCACCGGTCAGGGTGACGGTCATCGTCCCGCCTCCGACGCGGCCTGGAAGACGAAGCGGGTGAAGTCGGTCAACTGGGTGGCCATTCCCGGACCCAGCATCATCAGGACCATGGTGACGACGACAAGCTTCGGGACAAAGGTGAGAGTGGCCTCGTTGATCTGAGTGGCGGCCTGAAGCACCGAGATCACGAGTCCAACCGCCATCGAGACGAGGACGATCGGCCCGCCAACCATCAGGGTCGTGTACAGGGCCCGCTGCATGACCGCGCCGACGTCGCTTGTACCCATAGCTAGCCGAAGCTCCGGACGAGCGACTGCACCACCAGGACCCAGCCGTCGACCATGACGAAGAGGAGCAGCTTGAAGGGCAGAGCGATCTGGGTCGGCGAGACCATGACCATGCCCATCGACATCAGCGCCGAGGCGACCACGAGGTCGATGATCAGGAACGGGATGTACAGCAGGAAGCCCATCGTGAACGCGGTCTTGAGCTCGCTGACCACGAATGCCGGGAGCAGGACCTCGAGTGAGACGTCGTTGGCCGTGGCCGGCCGCGGTTCCTTGGAAAGGTCGATGAAGACCTGGAGATCGGCCTGGCGCGTCTCCTTGAGCATGAACGTGCGGAACGGGTCGATGCCCCGCTGGATGGCCGTGTTCTGATCCATCGTGCCGGCCAGGAATGGCTGGAGGGCGCTGTTGTTGGCCTCCTGGAACGTCGGCGCCATGACGAACAGCGTCAGGAACATCGACAGGCCGAGGATGACCTGGTTGGGGGGCAGGTTCGGGATACCGATGGCGTTGCGCAGCAGTGAGAGCACGACGACGATGCGGGTGAAGCTCGTCGCCAGCATCAGGATTGCGGGTACCAGCGACAGCACGGTGAGCGCGATCAGCATCTCGACCGAGAGCGCCATCTGGCCGTTGCCGCTGGACGCCTGTCCGTCGCCGACCTTGACCGAGATGTCCTGCTGGCCGGTCGTCGAGGTGCAGCCGGCGACGACGAAGACGATGCCGGCGAATAGGAGCAGTAGACCGAGGCGGCGTCGAGTCATCGGCCCCGTCCTCCGTTCAACAGAAGGGCAAGCCGGCCCGCAATCGCGTCGAGTGGCCAGAGCAGGGTGCCGAATGAGCCCAGCACGGGCTGCGTCGGACGGTTCGTCGTGCCGAACGCGTCGGCCGGGGCGTCCACTGATGGATCGGCGGCAGCCGCCTCGGTCTCGAGTTCAGCCGCGTCCAGCTCCGCCAGCGAGACCATGCCGCTGGGCGTGAGGCCGACCACGAGCCGGCGGTCGCCGATGGCGATCAGATGCAGCGATGCCTTGGCGGCGAGGGTCCGGGACTCGAGCACTTCGAGACTGCCGCCCTTCTTCTTGGTGCCAACGCCGTTGCGGCCGAGGACTCGGAGCGTGATGTAGAGGAGCGCCAGAACGATCGCGCCCTTGGTGATGAGATCGAGCCAGTCCACGCCACCGCCGACGGTGTCGGTACCGGTGCCCCAGACGGTGCCTACGCCTGTGATCGCGCTAAGCGTTGCCGTCGCACTCGGCTGGGCACCGGCCGCGGAGAGCGGGTGCATCATGCCGAGCAACGCCACTCCGGCGAGCCCGCCGATGCAGGCGATGGTGGCGACGCGGCGAACGGAGCTCGATCGGCGCGCCACTACTCGCCGCGCCATGTCGCGGTTCGTGGCGGCCGGGCGGCCCGCAACTGTCATGTTCAGCGGCCCGTGGGCGTCAGGCGCTGCTGTCGGGCCACGACGTCGGTGATGCGGACGCCGAAGTTCTCATCGACGACGACCACCTCGCCCTGGGCGATCGGCCGGCCGTTGATGAGGATGTCGACCTTCTCGCCGGCGAGCTTGTCCAGTTCGATGATCGAGCCGGGCGTCAGGGCCAGGACGTCGCGGATCGGCAGCGTCGTGCGGCCGATCTCGACGGCGACCTGCAGAGTCACGCCGAGGAGCAGATCGATGTTGTATCCGGGCTGGCCGGTCGGCGCCGCGATCAGTTCGGGCAGCTGAGCCTGGCGGACGTTGGCCGGCAGAGACGACGCGGCACCGTTGCCGCCGCCGTCGCCACCGTTGCCGTTGGACGCGGCCGGGGCGGCAGCCGGGGAAGCCGTCGCGGGCCGGCCCGGTGCGGCCGACTTGAATTCCTGAGCACGCTGAGCCACCGGGGCCGGGGCCGGAGCAGGTGCCGCCGAAACCTCCGACGAGAGCGCCTGGAGGGCGACGACATGGGCGGACAACTCGCCGGCGACGGCGTCGTCATAGGCCGAGATCAATGTCAGTTCTTCGTTGTCGACGGACGTTATCTGGACGCGCAGCAGGAGCATCGGCGCCTCGGGGACCGAAACCTCCAGCGGCGACCCGAGCCCCAGGCCCTCGCCCAGCATCTGCTCGAAGGCGCCGTCCATGCCGTCGAGAACCAGCTCCTCGAGCCGCTGGGGCGTATAGGCGTTGCCGCCGATCTGGTCGCCCTTGGCCGGATCGAGCGCCGCCCAGGCTCCGCGCCTGTCGGTGCCGAGCAGCTCGAACGAGCGCGCGGCCAGCAACGGCGTCGGCGTATCGGCGAAGTTGACGTGGCCGACGGTCAGGTCGCCGATCGTCACAGGGCACAGGGCGTCCGCCGAGATGGCTTCGGCGATGGCCGACCGCAACATCGGCCAGAGCGGCAGGATCGAGGCGCCGGCACCCAGCGAGGCACCGTCTGCTGGCTTCCAGTCGAAGGATTCCCAGCTCATGTCAGGCCTCCATGGGCACAAGCGGGCTGACGAGGCGCAGCGCTACGCGATCCCCGACTCGACCGGGGATTGCCCACGCTTGTGCCTGATCGGAGACCGCAACAAGGACAGGCTCGTCGAAACGCTCGTCGAACCTGATGACGTCTCCGGGCCGCAGCTCCGAAAGAGCCTCGACCGGGATGTCCACCGCCCTGAACGTGGCGGCGACGGGGATCTCTACTGAGCGAACCTCGTTCTCGAGAACGTCTCGGGCGGCCGAGCTGCCGGAAGCAGCGCGGCGCTGCGCGTACCACATCGTTGCCGCGAGTCGCGGGAGCAGCGGCTCGAGGGTGGCGTACGGGTAGCAGATCGTCATCGGCGCGGTCTGGCCGGCGAAGCGGACCTCATAGGTCATGACGGCCACCACTTCGGCAGGTGCGGCGATGCGCAGCAGGATCGGCGTGAGGGCCGATTCGGTGATGTTGACGTCGAGGGTCTGGAGGTGCGACCAACCCTCGTTCAGGGCGTGCGGCAGATGCGCCACTACCCGCGCGATCAGATCGCCCTCGATCGGCGTCGGCTCCTGGCGGTCCGTGGGGATGCGTCCGGGGCCACCCAGCAACCGGTCGACGGCGGCCAGGGCGAAGCCCATGTCCATGTCGATCATGAATGGGCCGGCCAGGCCCGTGCTGGCCATGACGACCAGCTCGGTGGGCAGGCTCAGCTGGGTCACGTAGTCGTCAAAGATGAGCTGGTCGGTGCCGGCCAGCTGGATCACGATGGGGCCGCGCAGGAACGACGAGAGTCGAGCGGCCGCAATCCGGCCGACGTTCTCGTGAATAGCCTGCAGGGTTCGGAGTTGCTCATTGGAGAACTTGGCCGGACGGCGGAAGTCGTAGGTCTTGACGATCCGGCCGTCCGAACTGATGGACGGCGGCTGGTCCTCGGTGGGCAGCGAACCATCCGCCACCGCTCCAAGGAGCGCATCGATTTCGGCCTGCGACAGCATGGTTCGGCCTGCCTACTGCATCACTAGGTCGGTGAAGAAGACATCGATGACATCTGTGTCACCGAGGATCTTTCTGGCGGACACGAGCAGCTCGGCCTTCAGGGCGGATCGCCCGGCGGCAGTCGTGAGCGTGCTCGAGTCGTGCGAGGCCACGGTCGTCCCGACGGCGTCGATCAGGAGTGGAACGGCGTCCGTATAGGCCGCCAATTCGGTGGTCTCCTGCTTGGTTCGCTCGGTACCGTGGAGTCCGTAGAAGCTGGACGCGGTCGGCCGCAACTCGATGGTCACGCCGATCTTGGCGTACTTGTATCCGCCCGGCGTGGTCTGGGACAGGTTGATGACCTTATCGTCGAGCGCGAGCATCGGCCCGAACTGGCCCTGGCTCGGGTCGGACACGACCGGCGGGGTCTTGGGTCCGGCCGACATCTGGGTGAAGACGAGGGCACCGGCCGCGGCCAATCCCAGCGGCAGCCCCAGGACGAGGATGGCTCGGCGGCCCTTCGGAATTGGCAGTTTCACGGGCGGTACTCCAGATGCTTGTCGGAGCGGCCGGCCTGACCGGCAGCTGTCGAGGTGGTCGTCATCAGAAGGAGGGCAATGCCATCGGGGTCGGCGCCGCCGTGGCGTCGGCCGGGTAGATGATCACGATGTCGACGCGGCGGTTCTTCGCTCGCGAGGCGTCGTCCGTGTTGGGCACGAGCGGGTTGTACTGGGCATTGCCCTGGGCGCACAGCTGGCCGGGGTTCATGCCCATGCTCGCCATGGCTTCCAGGACCGACAGCGCTCGGGCCGTAGAGAGGTCCCAGTTGCTGCTATAGAGGATCCCGTCGGGCGGCTGGTCGTCGGTGTTGCCCTCGATCCGTACCTGGTTGGGCAGAGGCTTGATGATGGCCACTACCTGCTTGACCAGGCTCAGAGCGTGGTCGTCGAGGTTGGCCCGGCCGGACGAGAAGAGGAGCGCGTCGTTGAGCCGGATCACGATGCCCTGCGGGGCCATGCCGACCTCGACCTCGCCGCTGAGCCCCTGGCCGATGGCGTAATCCTCGAGGGCTGCCTTGATGGAGTTGAGATCCGACTGGACCGGGCTCGTGCCGGATGAACTCGTGTCCGTCTGGACGTCCATGTTCTGCCCGTTGTCGATGCTGATGGCCTGCTGACCCTGCATGACGTCGGCGTTGAACGCGGCCGAGAGCGATTGGGCCAGGACCGTGAGCTTGCGGACGTCGGTCGTGCTGATGGCGTACATAACGACGAACAGCACGAACAGGAGGGTGATCAGGTCGGAGTACGTCAGGAGCCAGCGCTCCTCGTTGTCGTGCGGACCCTCGATGTGGGATCTCTTGCGCCGTGCCATCACGCGGCCTCTGCGACGGCAGATCCGGCGGCGCTTGCCTCGGGCGCAGCGGCCGGTTCTTCCTCGTCGCCGGCGTGAGCACGCAACTTCTGGGCGACGATGCGGGGGTTGTCACCGGCCTGGATCGCCAGGATCGCCGCCAGAGCGAGGCGCCGTTCCTTGACTTCGGCCTGGTCTTTGCCTTTGAGGTTGGCGGAGATCGGCAGCCACAGGATGTTCGCCGCGCCGACTCCGAAGAGGGTGGCGATGAAGGCGGTCGCGATCGATCCGCCGAGTCCGGAGGGATCGGACAGGTTGGCGAGAACGCTTACCAGGCCCATGACCGTCCCGAGGACGCCGAAGGTCGGCGAGTAGCCGCCCATCTTGGCGAACATGTCGATGCCCTTGCCGTGGCGCGCCTGCATCGACTCGATCTCGATCTCGAGAATCTCTTCGACGGTGTCCGGCTCGAGGCCGTCGATGACCATCTGCAGGCCGTGGCGGATGAAGGGATCCTCGACCGCTTCGACGTCGCTCTCCAGGGCCAGGAGGCCTTCGCGTCGGGCGCGCTCGGCGAACTTGACCAGCATGGCGCGGATCGTGGTGATGTCGCTGACCCGCGGCTTCATGCTGAGGGCCATCATCTTGGGGAAGGTCATGAACTGCTTGACCGAGGTCGAAGCCATCGTGGCCCCGAAGGTCGCCCCGAAGATCAGCAGGATCGCCGAGGGATTGAGGAACGCCGCAGGTGAGCCGCCGTCGAGAACGTCGGCCACCATCATGGCGACCAGACAGAGGATGATGCCGATTCCGGCGTCCATGCCTTAGCGCCTAGCCTCTGGGGTTCTCGCCGTACGCGCGGAGGCGCGCACGGTTGGGATGCTCGTACTGAGCCGGGTCGTGCTCGGGCGGCGGATCGTATGCCCGTCGACCACCGAAGCGCGCGTCCACGTGGAGCGAGCGCTGGTAGTAATGGAACCGGGTCGCGACCTCGGTTGCGGTCTCGCGAACGAGCATCTTCTTGCCGTCGGCAAGGGTGATGACGGTGTCGGGTGTTTCCTCGACCAGCTCGATGCGGTCGGGGTTGATCAGCACGGAAGTTCCGTCGGGTCGCGTCAACGGGATCATGGGATCAGGCCAGGCTGCCGGTGAGGGCCAGCCGCATCAGCCCTGCCCGCGAACGGACGTTGAGCTTGCGACTGAGATTGGCGCGGTGGGCCTCGACCGTCTTTACGGAGAGGACCAGCGACTCGGCGATCTCGCGGTTGGAGAGGCCCTGGCCGATGAGGTACAGCATTTCCCGCTCGCGCGGGGTGAGAAGCGATACCGGGCCCTCGTCGACGAGGGATGCTTCCAGATGCTCGTTGACGCTCGGGAAGCCGGCGACCAGCGGGCCCAGTCCGTCCATGACACGTCGGACGACGAGGAGGAAGGTGTCGCGGTTCACGTTGTCCATGAGCATCGCGGCATCGGCGCCGACGGAGAGGCAGTCGTTCGGGGCAACTTCGCGGCCGCGGGTCACGAGCGCGATCAGGCGAGGGCGGGGCCACAGTGCTGCCAGCAGTCGGCAGACTTCGGGGCCTTCGGCCGGGACGAAATCGAAGAGGACGAGTTGGGGATGAACGTCCGAGGCAAGGCGGAAGGCCTCGTAGACAGAGGCCGCGCTCGAAACCTCGCAGGCCGATCCGCTGCTCAGCATCGTGGAGACGCCGAGGCGGACGATCTCTGCCTGGTGGATGATCAAGGCGTGGGTGACCGCTCGTGCCGGCCTCGGCGGCGCCGCCGAGCGACCCGCCCCCCGACGGTCCTGCACGGGATAGCTGGCGATCGACATTTGGCCAATCCTTGGGCTGCCTGGCTTCTTGGCCGCGGGTCCACCGGCAGGCTCGGCCTTGGACTCGTCTTGTAGAACTGGGCCAAAGCATTCGGCAGGGAGGTCGTGTAGGTGTATTCCCGGCTTGAGCCAATCGTTCGGGGAGTGACCCACGGCGGGGGTCCACGGCCGGGAGTACTGGCACGCTCAGGGGGTCTCGATGGCCCGGTCGGGGCTGCTAGACGGCTACGTGTAGGCGTTTCTACGTAGAGACGGCACCCCGGGACTCATGCATGAGGCTCCGGCCATGTACGATTCCCGGGGTCATTAACTGCCCAAGCTGATGGATCGCGGCATGCTGAACGCGTCGCGGTCAAAGGGAAGCCGTCTGATGCCTGCCGCCATCGAGACCAGCAAGCTGACCAAGTGGTACGGCCACCACTCGCGCGGCGTCATCGACGTCGACCTGGTAGTCGAGGCCGGCCAGATCTTCGGTTTCCTCGGCCCCAACGGCGCCGGCAAATCGACAACCATCAGGCTGCTGCTCGACCTGATACGGCCGACGAGCGGGACGGCACGGGTGCTGGGCCTGGACGTGCACCGCGACCGGCTGGCCATCGACAGGCGCGTCAGCTACGTCCCGGGCGAGCTTTCGCTCTACGGCGACCTGACCGGCAGGCAGTTGCTGACATATCTCGGCAACCTTCAGGGCACGGTCGACGAGGCTTACCGCGACAAGCTCGTCGAGCGGCTCGAGCTCGACACGAGCAGGCGCGTCAAGACCCTGTCCCGCGGCAACAAGCAGAAGGTGGGGCTGGTTGCCGCCTTCATGATCAGGCCGGAGTTGCTGATCCTGGACGAGCCGACGGCCGGCCTCGACCCGTTCATCCAGCTCGAATTCGAGCACCTCTGCGAAGAGGCCCGGGGAGAAGGAAGGACGGTCTTCATCTCGTCGCATCAGCTGCCGGAGGTCGAGCACCTGTGCGACCGCGTCGGGATCATCCGGGAGGGGCGGTTGCTCGCCGTCGAGTCGATCGCGACGCTGAAGGAACGGGCCTTGCGCAAACTCGAGATCGAGTTCGGTGGCGCCGTCGACCCCGCGGCGTTCGCGGGTCTGCCGGGCGTCCAGGACGTGGTCATAGAGAAGGGCGTTCTGAGCTGCACGGTGATGGGCAGCCTAGATGCCCTCGTCAAGGTCGCGGCGCGGTTCGAGGTCGTCAATCTGCGCAGCATTGAGACGAGCCTGGAGGAGATCTTCATGGCGTACTACGGCGCCGGCGATGCGACCGTCGTCGGAAAGGAGGCGGGCCATGCTGCTGCGTAACGTCTTCACCAAGACCGTCCGCGACCTGCGCTGGCCGACC
>PMXR01000061.1 GCA_003171035.1 Chloroflexota bacterium | reverse complement strand
AACGTGGTCTCGAGGACGCCGGCTCGGGTCGCGCCGATGCCACGCGCATAGGCGAGCGTCCTGGCGCGGGCCGTGCCGGTCGAGTCCTTCTCGACGGCGAAGAGCGCCGGGACGCCGCCGCCCTGCTCGAACACGGAGCGGACCAGGTGGCCGGGGCCCTTGGGGGCGACCATGCCGACGTCGATGCCGGCGCCCGGCCTGATGCGGTCGAACCGGATGTTGAAGCCGTGGGCGAACATCAGCAGCTGGCCGGCATGCATGTTCGGCTCGATCGATTCCTCGTACACCTTCTTCTGGATGGTGTCGGGGACCAGGATCATGATCACGTCGGCGGCCTTGACGGCGTCGGCGATGTCTGCGGTCTTGAGACCGGCTTCGTCGGCCAGCGCGCGAGCCTTGGGATTGGCCTCGACGACCGTGACGTCGTAGCCGGAGTCGTGCAGGTTCTGGGCGTGCGCGTGGCCCTGGCTACCGTAGCCGACGATGACGATCTTCTGACCGGCAAGCGCCGATGCGTCGGCGTCGGCGTCGTAGTACATCTTCGCGGTCATCGTTTGACAGCCTCCTCGATCGACCCGGTCCCCCGGGACATGACGACGGTTCCGGAGCGAACGAGCTCCTTGATGCCAAATCCGCGGAGGAGCGCGATCAGCGCATCCACCTCGGCCTCCGTGCCGGTCGCCTCGACGATGAGCGACTCGGCAGCGAGATCCACGACCTTGGCCTTGTACATGTCGGCGATGGTCAAAACCTCGCCTCGATTCCGGTCGCTGGCGTGGACCTTTATGAGAGCGATCTCGTGTTCGACGGTCGGGTCGCTGGTGACGTCCTGGACCTTGAGCACGTCGATGAGCCGGTAGAGCTGCTTGGCAGCTTGCTCGACCGCCACATCGTCCCCGTGGAGTGTCAGCGTCATCCGGCTGACCTCGGGCTGATCAGTATGGCTGACCGCAAGCGTGTCGATGTTGAAGTTGCGGGCACGCATCAGGCTGGACACACGGTTCAGGACGCCGGGGCGGTTGAGCACTATGGCCACGAGCACGTGGCGATGCGAGTGGCCGTCGCCCGGCAGCGGCCGGGCAGGAGGCGCGGTGTGGGCGGGCGCCGTTCGGGGCGCCGGGTCGGTGGCACTCATTGCTTCGGCTCCTCGAACTGCTCCTCGAGCAGGTCAGAAAGTCCCTTGCCGGCGGGCATCATGGGATAGACGTTCTGTTCCGCGGCGATGACGAATTCGATCAGCGCGGGACCGTCCACGGCACGGGCCGAGGCGATGGCCTCGTCCACTTCCGCCGGGGTCGTGGCCTGGAAGCCGGGGATGCCGTAGGCCTCGGCCAGCTTGCACCAGTCGGGGCCGAGCAGGTTGCTGGAGTGGTAGTTGCCGGCGTAGACCAGTTCCTGCCACTGCCGGATCATGCCCAGCTTGTGGTTGTTGAGGAGCGCGATCTTGACCGGGATGTGGTCCTGGACCAGGGTCATCATCTCCTGGGACGTCATCTGCAAGCCGCCGTCGCCGACGATTGCCCACGTCTCCTTGTCGGGCAGACCGACCGCCGCGCCCATCGCCGCGGGCAGGCCGTAACCCATGGTGCCGAGGCCGCCGGAGCTGATGTGGCTGTTGGGCCGGCGGAACCCGGCGTAGCGCGCCGCCCACATCTGGTTCTGGCCCACGTCGGCGACGATCGTGGCGTCGTGGTTGCTGGCCTCGCCGATCCTGCTGACGACGAAGTCGGCCGAGAGCTGGCCGTTGCGCCACGCCCCCGAACCGTGCCAGGGAGTCTTCTCCGACTCGATGCGCCACTCGGCGAGTTCGTCGAGGTAGGCGGCCCGGGTCTCACGCGACACGGGCTCAACCAGCGGGATCAGGGCCCGGAGCACACGCTTGACGTCGCCGACGATCGGGACCTCGACGGCCACGTTCTTGCCGATCTCGGCCGGGTCGATGTCGACATGGATGATCCGGGCGTAGGGCGCAAAGGTGGGCACGTGGCCGGTGACTCGGTCGTCGAAGCGCATGCCCAGGGCGATCAGCAAGTCGGCCGATTGGATGGCCTTGTTGACGTGCTTCCAGCCGTGCATGCCGACCCAGCCAAGGCTGAGCGGATGGGTCTCGTCCATGGCACTCACGCCCAGGAGCGTATGCGCGACCGGGATCTGGGCCTTCTCGGCGAGCTCCTTCAGCTCGTCCATGGCGTCGGAGATGAGGACCCCGTGGCCGGCGAGGATGACCGGCCGCTGCGCTTTGGCGATCTCCTGAGCCGCGAACTTGATCTGGCGAGGATGGCCGTCGAGGTTGGGCTTGAAGCCCGGCAGGTCGACCTTGTCGGGATGCCCGGCCGTGCAGACGCCCATCAGGGCGTCCTTGGTGAGGTCGATGTGGACGGGGCCCGGGCGGCCGGTTCGGGCGATGTGGAAAGCTTCGGCGAAGACGCGGGGGATTTCGTTGGGATCGCGGACGAGGTAGTTGTGCTTGGTACAGGGCAGCGTGATACCGGTGATGTCGATTTCCTGGAAGGCGTCCTTGCCGAGCAGCGAGGAGACGACGTTGCCGGTAATCGCGACCATCGGCACCGAGTCCAGCATGGCGTTGCCGATGCCGGTGACGAGGTTGGTGGCACCGGGCCCGGAGGTGGCCAGACACACGCCCACCTTGCCGGTGGCGCGGGCGAAGCCGTCGGCGGCGTGCGCGGCGCCCTGCTCGTGGCGGACCAGGATGTGGCGCAGTTCCGGGTAGTCGCCCAGGACGTCGTACAGAGGCAGCAGCACGCCGCCCGGGAACCCGAACACGACCTCCGCGGACTGGCGGAGAAGGGATTCGCAGACGGCATCGGCCCCGATCCGCGGCCGCTTCAGACCGCGCTCGGCCAGGCTCTTGATCTCCTTGCGTAGGGTGTCGTGCAGCATTTCGTGCCGGCCGGCGCTGATGGCCTCGGCGCGTTCACTGCCCGCGCCGGGCATGTGGTTGATGCGCGAGCGCGGCGAATCGCCCGTCGTCGCCGCCGGCGAGCGACCCGGCCCGTCGTCTGTTGTCTCCATCCCTACCGCCCTTCCTTTCGTCTGCCTGTCCATGCGCCGCTGATGATCCGCGATCCGGTGGTGGTCTTGCTCAACAAAAAAACCCCCGCCGTCTCCGGCGAGGGTTCTGGTTCTGAGGTCCTGCGCTGTTCGCTAGTCCCTTCGTCCATCCTCCCGCCGGCCGCCGGTAATGAGTACTACTACGCGCTCAATACCAACACCGATGAAGCGGAGGAGGCCGAAGAAGGAGAAATCGATCAGGCCGAGGTCTTCGGCGGGCACCTGGATACGCCGACCGTCAGCCCTCACGAGGATGGCGACGTGGCGGCGGTTCCGGCTGTCGAAAAGACCCAACCTGGTTCTCCGTAGCTAAATTGCCTCGGGCTCCACAGCCCGCGGTTCGGCGAGTGTACCAGCAGCCGTCAAGCTGTGCGCATGCCCCGATCGGGGGGTCGGCCCCTGGTACGTGAGGTATCGACCGGCTGTGACGACGACTGTACCGAGCGCTCCGAGGTCAAACCCTGAAAATAGCCGCAGTCTCAGCCGGGCCGTTCGCCCGTTGGAAGCGCGGCGTCGAGAGCCGCCCGTAGGGCGGCGGCGGCCTGGACGTCGACCTGTACGAACCGCAGGCTGGCCGATGCCTCGACGCCGGCCAGCTTGTCGAGCCGCACCATCGAGTTCTGCAACGGATACAGGGAGACGTCGGCGCCGGAGAAGCGCTCGTAGTAGCCAAACGGATTGTCCAGGTCGCGGATCAGCAGCAGCAGGAACAGGAGCAGGTAGGCGATGACGCCGGTGAAGATCAGGGACTCGTGGAACGGGTCCATCTTGGCCAGCACCAACCCCACACACAGCAGTCCGGTGATGATGTAGGCCAGCAGATACCCGGCCGTCACGAACGAAGTCTCGCGGATGACTTCGATCCGGATCAGGGTGCGCCGGAGGTTGCTCTGCTCCGTCTTGAGCCTGGTTATGTAGGCCGGCTGTGTCCACGGATCGATCAGTGCGAAGGCGGTGGTCAGGTCGTTGATCTTGCCGAGGATGCATTCCGTGTCGCATCTTTTGTAGAACCAGTCGTCGAGGTCGTGGCCGAGTTGCGCGAGGGCGACAAGACACGGGCCGACGACGGCGTCCGGCTTCAGCGCGCGAATGCCGATGAGTTCCTGCGCCATGTTCTCCAGGCACGCGCCCAGCTCTCCCGGCAGCTTCTCGCTCTCCTTGTAGTCCGACAGGACGCCGCTGAGCAGGAAGCCCATCAGGAACACGTTGGCCGCGATGACGCCGGTGAACAGGGGATTCACGGTGATCACTTCCCAACCCAGGTAGTGCATGACCGCTTTCGCGCCCATGAGGACGGCGGTGAACGCAACTACTCGTAGCAGAAGAAGGTGGTAGCTCTTCATCGACGGCGTCGCTCTCGACCTGCACTTGAATTGGATGGTTTGGCGCGGCAAACACCGCAGTGAGGCGCAATGCTAGCGCCGCGCCGTCAAGGGTGATGCTGAGTTGCGGATTCGGCGGCCCGGTACCCGAGCTCGTGCCCGAGCTACTGTCCCTTCGAGTCGCCTCTGCGATGGAACGGCCACCACGCCCGCTCGCCGATGAAGGCGGTGATCGCCGGAACAAGCAGGCTACGGACGATGAACGTGTCGATCAGCACGCCGAGGGCCACGGTCAGGCCGACCTGGAAGAGCAGCTGCAGCGGCGAGGTAACCAGGGCCCCGAATGTGCCGGCCAGGATCAAGCCGGCCGACGTTATGACCGTGCCGGTGCGAGCCGAGGCGATCCTGATGCCGGGCCGCAGGTCGCGCGTCGAGCTCTCTTCGCGGACCCGCGACATCAAGAAGATGTTGTAGTCCGACCCGAGAGCCACGAGTAACACGAAGACCATGAGTGGGATGAAGTAGTTGATCCCGGTCTGGCCGAATACGTAGTGGAGGATCAACGCCGACAGGCTGAGGCTGGTTACGTACGACAGCAGCACGGTCAAGACGAGGTAGACCGGCGCGACCAGCGCTCGCAGCAGCAGGATTAGCACGATCAGGATGCCCAGGATCGTGATCGCGGCCACTCGCAGGAAGTCGGCCGAAATGGTGTCCTGGACGTCGGCGAATTCGGCAGACGAGCCACCCACGTAGGCCTTTGGCGTTGCGGTCGTGGCGCCGGCGGCCGACGACGCGGCGAAGTGGCCCGGGTCGGTGGCCATCAGCGTGCGCATGTCTCGAACCGTGGCGAACGACTTCTCGTCGTACGGGTTGGTCGAGGTCGTGACGTAGATGCGCGCCACGGTGCCATCGCTCGAAACGAACGACGCCCTCAGATCCGGGCTGGCGTACATGTCGGTCGGTGAGACGGCGGCCGCCAGGCCGTTCAGTTCGGCCGGCAGGCGCGTTCGGGCGGCCGCCATCGCCGCCTCGGTAGTCTGCATGCCATCGCTCGGCGAGATGGCGGTCGGGGCGAAGTAGAACTGCGTCGGCTGATCCCTGAACCAGGTCGACAGGTCGCCCAGCGACCCCAGCAGCTGGGTGGCGACGATCGGGTTCGTGTTCGCAGCCAGCGCGACGACGGAGCTCTCGGCCTTCTGGTACGCCGCCACCTTCGTCACGGCCGGCAAGGCCGCACCAAGCTCGTCCAGGTATGACTTCAGGGCCGCCAGCTGCTGAGCCGGGTTCCCCGACGAGGTCTCCGGAGCGGGACCCTTGAGCTTGCCGGCAATGGCATCGAGCTGATTGGGGACGAGTGCCTCGGCCCGTGCCGACACGAGGCCATTGGCGAGAGTGGTCAGGTCGGAGTTGGCGCCTTGCAGCGTATCGGCCGGCAATGTCGGGAATGCGTCGTGGAGCCCACCGACATAGGTCGCCGCCGACTCAACGCCGCTCAGGCTCGCATCGCTCAACTGGACGTTGAGGTCGGGGCTGGGCGGTTGCCCAAACGCCGCGGCGAGCTTGGGGAGCTGGACGGAGGGCAGCAGCACGTCCGAGACGGAGCCGCTACCCAACGGGTCGACTTCGCTTCGAACCGTCTGGACATTCGGCAGCCCGGCAAGGGCCTTCTCGGTGGCGCCGATCGAGGCCAGGCCCTGCTGGGAAGTGAAGGCCGTCGAGTCACCCGGAACCTTGATCAGGACCGTGAGCGGCATCAGCTGGCCTTCGGCAAGGTGCTGGCTCAGGGTCTCGAAGCCCAGCCGCGATTGGGCCGCCGCCGGGAGTTCGGTCAGGACGTCGAAATTCTCCTTGACCTGTGGCAACGCCAGCGATGGAACGAGCAGCACGGCCAGCACCAGAGCGGCGACGAGGCCGGGTCGGGCGGTGATTCGACGCGCAAGCGCCGCCCATACCCCCCGGCTGTCGTCGGAAGCCGTCCGGGTCTTCTCGTGCAGCGGCCAGAAGAGTCGCCGCCCGAATATCGCCAGCAGCGACGGCGTGAGCGTCAGCCCCGCCAGCACTGTTACCAGGATGGCCACTGCCAGGGCCGGACCGGTGGTCTGGATCATCCCGAACCGCGCCACCACCATCGAAGTGAGGCCCACGATGACCGTTGCCGCCGACGCGGCGATCACGGCGCTGATCCGGCCGACCGTAACCCTGAGGGCGGTGTCGTGATCGTTGCGGGCGAGTTCCTCGCGGAAGCGTGAGATGAAGAAGATCGTGTAGTCCGTGCCGACGCCGAACACGAGAACGACGATGAACGAGTCCAGGACGGACGAGAGCGGCCAGCCCGCCTGAGCGATGAATCCCAGAACGCCGCGCGACACCAGGAAGGCCGCGCCGATGGTGAGCAGCGGCGCCAATGCCGCCAGCGGAGCCCGGTAGATGAGCAGCAGGACCAAAACGACGAGGATGATCGTGACGAAGGTCGTCCGGTCGGTGCCCTCCTTGATCGCCTGGAGGTAATCGCGGCCGATGCCGGCCTGGCCGGTGACCTGGGCGACCAGCCCCGCCGGAAGAACGCTCGCGCCGGCGAGGTGGCTTCGAACTGCATCGATCGTGTCGTTGGTCGGGGGCAGGAACGATGGGTGGGCCATGTCGACACGGGCCAGCTCAACGACGCCGTCGGTGCTTCGGAACATCGACGCCAGCGACGGCGAGCCTTCGGCCGTCACGTAGCGGAGCACTTCGGCGGGATGGCCGGCGCCCTCGAAGTATTTGCGCAAGCCCTCGATGGCGAGGCGGTCCGAGTCGGTGAGGCCGCCGGGGCGTGAGAAGACGATGAGCGCCGTGGAGGGCGCGGAGTCGGCGGGGAACTCGGCGGCGATGACGCCGCGCGCCGCCAGCGACTCGGCGTCGCTCGGCAGGAAGCTGGTTTCGTCGGCGGAGCCGGCCTGGGCAAGGGAAGGGGCAAGCGCACCGAACAGTGCCGCTGCGACCAGCCACCCCACGACGATGATGTAGCGGAGCCGGACGACGATCGAACCCAGGCGGGCGAACATCAGGACACCCTTGCTTCAGCCGGCGCGGCAGCCGGCACGACTGCCGGCCCAACTGCCGGCCCAACTGCCTGCGCGGCACGGGGAGCTTTGCCGCGCAACCTCGGTATAGCCACCAGTATCGCGGGAGTGGTGATCCAGAAGACGGGCATCGCCACGGCCGTAGCCACCGGCACGACCCAACGGCGATCGGTACGAGCGCCCCAGACCACCAGGGCGGCCGCGATCGCAATCCTCAGCCACAGCGGCGGAAACAGGAACGAGTACCAGTCGTTTGACCCGGCGCCGGCATCCTGGGAAGTGGTGAGGAACTTGACCCAGTCGAACCAGGCGCCGGGGGCGATCGCGAACGAGACGGCCGCGATGGCCGCGGTTGCGCCCAGGGCCCATGTCAGCGAGCGCCACTCCCTGCGGACTACGAACCAGAGCAGCGACACGCCCGGGGTGACCTTCGTCAGAATTCCGATCGACCACAGCGCCGGGTACTCGAAACCAAGGACGCAGACCGTGGCCAGCAGAAGATGGACGTTGCCGTGGTACAGCTCGAGGGGCACGGGCAGGAAGACCAGCCAGACCAGGGCCATGCGCCGAGTCAGCCACACGAAGTTGACGATCAGAAAGCTCGCCCACACCACGTAGAAGGCACCGAACGGCAGCAGGTGTCCCGGGCTCAGCACCTGGGCGAAGGCCGGCGAATACGTGAATGACCCGATCGTGCCGAGGGCCGCCGTGTACGGATGGAACGGGTCCACGTTCCAGTACGCGAAGGAGTCGAACCCGACGACGCTCTTGAAACCCGGCGTGCCGGGCACGATCAACATCAGCCAGGCAAACAGCACGTAGCCGAAGATCGAAAGGCCCAGGATCGTCGGCTTGCGGTAGATCGGCAGACGGGCGCGGACCCGAGAAGCGGCGGTCATGCAGCGGCCTGTTCGGCAGCGACCGCCGCCTGCTCCCCGGCGGCCGGCTCCGTGGATCCGGACGGCGAGCGGCGCCGGAATTGCCAGAGCGCGACCCACGGCGCGAAGCGGCTGAATGCCAGAATCGGGCAAGTGATTGAGGCGGCGGCGTAGGCGAGCCAATCCTTACGGGCGTACACGGCGTACAGGGCCACGGCCGCGGCCAGTGCGAAGCGGATCGCGAAATCGAGGCCACCCCAGGATGGAACCAGGGCGATTACGCCGCTGCCCGACATCACCGAGCCGTTCTCCCAACCGAACGTATCTAGGTATCCGGCCCACGCCCCGGGCGCGACCAGATACGAGGCCAGACAGGCCGTGCCGAACACGGCCGTGCCGATGATCAGCGGCCGACGCGACTCCGGCATGCGGAACCACACATACGGAACGAGCAGGACCGGGCCGAACTTCAGCGCGGCGGCCCAGGGCAACAGATACGCGCCGCGTCTGTCCCGCAAGGCGAAGACCAGCATCGCCGCGATCTGCAAGGTCACGTTGCCCAGGCTCAACTCGATCAGGACCGGCAGGAATGCACAGGCGACGACGGCCGCCTTCCACGATCCCACCATATAGCGCAGGCAGAGAATCCCCGAGATCCGCCACGCCCAGGCCACGACCAGCTCGGGCAGCGGAGCCGCCGGCACAAACATCTGGGCGAATACCGGCGGGTACTTGAACGCCCCCAGCTCGGAGACGGATGCCGGTGTATAGAGAGCGCTTCCGTCCAGAACATGCCGCGCGGCCTGCCAGTAGGCGCGGGTGTCGTACGCCAGACCGCCGTCATGCCCGACAAGCGTCGCAGCCGCCGCCAGGATGAGTGCGCCGCCCAGCACCAGGCCGGCGTCGAGCAGGATCCGGGCCGCGACCGTGCGCATGGCGGCGCTCCCAAGCTTCTCGGTCATACCTTTTCAACCGCAGTGCAGCCATCGTGAACGGCCGGCAGGAGGCGCCGGATCCAATCGGGATATGCGAGCTCCTCGCCCCATGCCTTGTCTGCACGGCCCGGCGACTTGTCGGTGGCGATCATATCTACCCCCTGAGGCGGCACGTACCCACGCTGGGCTCCGCCACAGGTTAGGCCACCGCAAGCCGGCTTGTTAGCCCGCCGAACGGCCGGGTGGAGTATTGATAAAGCGGTACGATGAGGTAGTAGTTCATTTGCCACCTCCCGACGACCGGCAGAGAAGGACGAGATGACGCAAGCGACCGAAGACTCGCCGATCCTCCCCGTATCGGTCGAGCGTCTCGATGCTCTTGTTCGCTCGCTGAGCATCGAAGACCGGGCCCGACTGACCGGCGGTATCGACGCCTGGCATGCGGCCGGCCTCGAATCGATAGGCCTCGGTCCCATGCTCACCCTCGATGGCACCAACGGCGTCCGAGTCGTCGCCCTGCCCAAGGGTTCGAGCGCCACTTGCTCCCCCTGCGGCATCGCCATGGGCGCGACCTGGGACGTCGGTCTGGTCGCCGAAGTCGCGGCCCGAATCGGGGCGGAAGCGAAGCGGGCCGGCGTCCACTACATGCTCGGGCCCGTGCTGAATCTCGTCCGGTCCCCTCTCGCCGGCCGTGACTTCGAGTGCTACTCCGAGGATCCGCAGCTCACGGCCGACATCGGCGTGGCGTACGTCACGGGCATGCAATCCCAGGCCGTCGCCGCGTGTCCCAAGCATTTCGTGGCCAACGATTCGGAGACGCACCGGACGACGGTCAACTGCATCGTCGACGAGAGGACACTGCGCGAGGTCTATCTGCTGCCGTTCGAGGCCGTGGCCGGCGCCGGAGCATGGTCGATGATGGCGGCTTACAACCGCGTCAACAGCGTCTACTGCACCAGCAACGCGGCGCTTGTCGGTGGCATTCTGCGCGAGGAATGGGGCTGGGACGGCGTGCTCGTCTCCGACTGGCACGCGACTCGCGACACTGTCGCCGACTCCGTCGCGGGCCTGGATCTGGAGATGCCGGGGCCGGCTGTTAAGTTCGGTGAGTATCTCGCCGCGGCCGTGAGGCGGGGCGAGGTCGATGAGGAAACACTCAACTGCGCCGCGCTGCGCATCCTCGCTCTGGCCACTCGGGTCGGGGCGCTCCCGCTGACTGCCAAGGCGGGCCGAGACGCACCGGTCGGAGCCGCGTCGGCGGTCGCGACTTTCGACGGGCCCGTCGGTCTGTCGGATGGCGAGGCCGCGAAGCTCGTCCGGAGGGCGGCCGCGGAATCGTTCGTGTTGCTGGCCAACGACGGCGTCCTGCCGCTGGCGCCGGTTCATCTGTCGCAGCTGGCAGTCGTCGGCCCGAACGCCGACCGGCCGTGCTTCCAGGGCGGCGGAGCCGCCAACATCACGGCGCCCTACGCGGTCACTCCGCTCGAGGGCTTGCGCGAGGCGCTGCCGAAGTCGGTCGAGTTTGTTTTCGAGCCCGGCTGCCGCATCGACCTGTTCCTGCCGTCGCTCATGCGCATGGACCCCGCCGACCTGGACGGCCGGCCCGGGCTGACCATCGAGTTCTTCCGCGGCCAGGAGCTGTCGGGCGAATCCGTGGCCCGGTACAACGTCAAGTCGAGCGACCTGCACATGTTCGGCGACCTGCCGCCCGGTCTCGCCCAGGACGACTTCTCTGCCAGGGTGTCGGGCTGGGTGACACCGCGGGTCAGTGGGACGCACAAGATCGGCATGCGCGGTCTCGGCGCCAGGCGGCTCTTCATCGATGGCGTCTCGGCAGCCAACGACTGGGGTGACCAGAGCGGAGTCGACATTCCCACCGCCATCTTCGGTGGCAAGGAGCAAGGCGCGGACTTCGAGTTGGAGGCCGGCAAACGCGTGCTCGTGACCGGCGAAGCGCATTCGAGCGGCCACATCCCGATCGTGCTCTCGATCGGCTGCGCGGAGCCCATCGTCGGCGACAGCATGGCGACGGCCGTGGCCGCGGCGGCGAAGGCCGAAGTGGCGGTCGTGGTAATCGGTACGGACGCGGGCTGGGAGAGCGAAGGCCGCGACCGCAAGTCCACCACGTTGCCGGGGCGTCAGGACGAGCTCGTCGAGCGAGTTGCGGCCGTGAACTCGAACACGATCGTCGTCGTCAACGCGGGCTGTCCGATGGATCTGCCGTGGTCGGACAAGGTGGCCGCGATCCTCTACACCTGGCTGCCCGGCCAGGAATTCGGACACGCCCTGGCCGACGTCCTGCTCGGACTCGCCGAGCCCGGCGGCCGCCTGCCGGTGACGCTGGCCCGGCGCGCCGCCGACTATCCCGCATACGACACGACGCCGGGCGCGGAGGACGAGCTCGTGTACCGCGAGGGCGTCAACGTCGGATATCGGGGCTTCGACGTCGCCGCGACGGAGCCGCGCTTTGCCTTCGGCCACGGCCTGGGCTACACGACGTTCGAGTACGACTCCCTCAGCGTGGCCTCGGACGGGCTGGCCGACGGCGAGCCGCTGGAGTTGCGGGTCAAGCTCCACAACAGCGGATCGCGCGCCGGCAAGGAAGTCGTCCAGGTCTACGTGGCCGATCTCGAGTCATCGGTGCCGCGCCCGCCGCACGAGCTCAAGGGCTTCGCCGTCGTCCGGCTGGCGCCCGGTCAGGCGACCGAACTGGTCCTGACCCTCGAGGATCGAGACCTGGCCTACTGGGATTCCGGCCGCCACTCCTGGCGGATCGAGCCGGGACGCTTCGAGATCCAGGTAGGACGGTCGTCGCGCGACATCCGTCTGCGGCAGGAGTTCGAGCTGGCCTGACGTTCAGGCGAGCTTGACCCAGCGCATCGTGATCTCGAGCCGGTTGGGAAAGAGCCGGGCCAGGATGCCCGTGCGGTAGGCGCCGGAGACCGTGGACTGAACTTCATATCCGGTCGCCCGCGCCAGGTCCGCCCATTGGTCGGACCCGAGGTAGGTCCCCCTCACCATTCCGTGGAACGGCTTGTTGCCCACGTAGTCCAGTAACGCCAGACGAAACCGGTCGAGTGCGCCGGTCGCCAGATGGTCCTTGATGTAGATGCGGCCACCGCCGCCGGCCCTGGAGCATTCGAGCAGCAGCGCGACCCGTGAACTCTCCGGCACGTGGTGCAGGACGTTGCTGAGCAGGACGCAGTCGAAGCTGGCGTCCGGGAACGGCAGCCTGGTGCCGTCGAACGTCGCGGTCTCGATCGACAAGCCGGGCAGAAAGCGGTCCTCGACATCGACGGAGGCGATGCGCTTGATCGGAAACAGATCGTGGATTGCCTGGGCAATCAGACCGGTTCCCCCGCCGACATCGAGCAGCCGCTGATCGGCCGGGTTCCACAGTCCACGGAGCGACTGCAGCAACACGGTCTGGTAGACGGGGCGGCGGTGCCGATACAAGGCGACGCGGGCGGCCAGCACCTCCGCCACTCTCTCGCCCGAGGGCTCGCCGTCGGTCCGCCCGACGAGCGCCGTTCCTCCTGCCGCGCCGCGGCCGCCGTGGCGGACGATCGCCCACCTGCTCGCGATGAAGTTCCAGACGAAGAGGATCACGGTTCCGGCGGGCGCAGCGATCAGGACCGGCATGCCGAGGACGGTGACCATGAGGAAGAGGAGCCCCACGATCAGCGGGTAGTTGGCCGCCAACGCGACCGCGTATCGGGCGAAGCTCGAGAGGCTGCGGGGCGCCCTGAAGGTGATGGCCGTGTGCATCAGGTAGCCGACCGTCACGACGACGACGAACGAGATCAGGCTCGATACGGCGTAGTGCACGCCGATCCTGTCGAAGCCGATCACGATGGCGTTGTGGAGAAGGGCGCAGGTGGCGCCGACGAACAGATACCGAACCCCCACGCCGGTTGGGCGGACCGTCACGGCGCGACCTTTCGCGAGAGGGTGACGTAGACGCAGGCGTTGTCGCGGACGACGCCGGACGGCGTGATCGCGTCCTCGAGCCGCGCCTGAGCATTGGCCAGGAGCGTCAGGCATCGCGCCAGGATCGGACCGGCAACCGGCAGGCGGCGGAGAACGTAGGCGATCATCGTGATGCGCAAGATCGTGGTGTAGGCGAGTGGCCCGACGACGGGGCTGCACTCGGCCGCTTCGAAGCCGTGCGCGGCCAATTCGGCCGTCAGACCCTCCCGGGTCCAGCGCCGGTGGTCTTCGGGCTGGGGATGGTAGAACCAGCTCCCGTGCGTCGACAGCAGCAGGTGGCCACCGGGCCGCAGCACACGCCGCGCCTCCGCGAAGTAAGTATCGAGGTCGCGGACGTGTTCCAGCACCTGGCTCGAGAAGACAACGTCATACGACTTGTCCGGCGCGCCGAGACGGCCGTCGTCGCCGACCGCGATCTCGCTGCCGCTGCCGAGGTCGGCGCCGGCGTATCGGGCGCCGAGGCGGGTGAAGACCGACTCGTACGGCTTGTCGCCACACCCGAAGTCGATGACCGCCGTGCCGGGGCTCGCAACGATCGCCGCGATCCGCCTGATCTCGCGATGCATTCCACGGAGGACCAGCCAGTCGGTATCCCACGGCCGGGGATTGAGCCGGCGGCGGCCGTCGTTGGTGTGGTTCACGCCGGGCGACGTGCTGTTAGTCATCACTTCCGCCGTAGACTCCTACCCGCGCTCGTGGGCCACATGGGGCGGCGAAACTCCGCCTGCGCATTCGTCGACAGGTCCGGCTCCGCTGGGTGGCATTATGCGGTCACGGACGGGGCGCAAGTTGCCCGAGGATCGGGTGCAGTCGAGGTTTGAGTGAAGCTCGGGATCAGGAGAGGCCGAAGGACGGACGAAGATCCGGGTGCTGTCTCATCCGGGGCCGGCAACGGCCGCCCCTGCGTCCTGCTGGTCACCGATTACTACCCGATCCACGGCGGAGGCCTCGAGATCGTCGCCGGTCAGCTGGCCGCGCGTCTGGCCGGCAGGGCGGACATAACGTGGTTCGCCGCAGGCCCCACCGGTGGGCTGGAGCACCCCGGCCTCAACCTTCGCCCGATGCGTTGTTGGAACGGCCTCGAACGCCGCCTCGGCCTGCCGGTCCCGATCCCGTCTCCGCGATCCCTGGCGGCCGTGGTCAGGGCCGCGCGAGCGAGCGACCTCGTGTGGGTGCATGACCTCATCTACCTGGCAAACCTGGTGGCTGCGCTCACCGCGATCGCCGCCCACACGCCGCTGGTGGTGACGGTGCACGTGGGGGCGATCCCCTACCGGAACATTGCCGTCCGCAAGATCATGGCCGCGGCGATCAGGGTAACGAGCCGGATGATCCTGAGGCGGGCAGCGGCCGTCGTGTTCGTTAGCGAGCGGGTCCGGGACGAGTTCCTGGGGCGATGGCAGCTGCACAGACCGTCGCTCATACGGAACGGCGTCGACCTCGACACGTTCAAGCCACTCAGCCGGCCCGATCGCGAACGCGTGCGCACCGAGTTGGGCCTGGGCGAACGCCGCGTGGTGCTGTTCGTCGGCCGCTTCGTGGAACGCAAAGGCCTCGCACTGCTGCGCGGCCTCGCAGCGACGATGCCGGAAGTCGAGTGGCTGTTCGCGGGCTACGGGCCGCTGGATCCGGGCTCGTGGAACCTGCCCAACGTGCATGTCGAGCGCGGCCGGTCGGGCGCAAAGCTGGCCGAGTTGTACGGGGCCGCGGACCTGCTGGCGCTCCCGAGTCTGGGCGAAGGCTTCCCACTCGTCGTGAGCGAAGCTCTTGCCGCCGGCCTGCCGGCCCTGGTCGATCCTTCGACGATCGCAGGCTGCCCGAAAGTAGCGTCGGTCGCCGACAGCGAGTCGGTGCTCGGCCCTGATGCGCTGAGCCGCTGGGCGGCCCGGATCGGCCGGATCCTCGACGACGAGACCGGCCGGGCGGCGATGGTTCCGCAACGAGTGGAATTCGCACGGAGCCATTGGGACTGGGACCGGGCCGCGGCCGCGTACGCTCAACTCTTCACCGATGTGCGGGGCGGCGGGCCGGCCGGTAGCCCCGACGCCGCAGGCGATCGGCCCACCCGATAGCCGGTTCGCCATAGCCGCACCGTGGTACAGTCCGACCATTCCTTCCGGCCACCACCGCTCAACGTCCGCCCGGCGGCGCCCAGCGACGTACGCGCGCAGGAGGAGACCGATGTCGAGCGGGGAACCCAGCGCTCAAGGCGGCAACGCCATCGCGATACCAGCCAAGCAGCATGTTGCCGTCGTGATCCCGTGCCTCAATGAGGCGCCGACCATCGCCAAGGTCATTGCGGACTTCCGGCGCGTCCTCCCGACCGCGACGATCTACGTGATAGACAACGGATCGACCGACGGGACCGCGGCGCTCGCGTTGTCGAGCGGGGCGGAACTCATCGTCGAGGCGCGTCGGGGCAAGGGCTTCGCCGTTCGGACGGGCTTCCGGCGGATCGACGCGGACTACTACGTCATGGTCGACGGCGACGACACTTACCCGGCCGAATCCGTTGCGGCGATGTTTGAACCCATCCTGGCCGGGCGAGCGGACATGACCGTCGGCTCGCGCAGAATGGCCGGGACTTCGAGTCAATTCCGGCCCCTCAACCGGCTCGGCAACTGGCTCTTTCCGACATTCCTGCGCCTCCTGTTGCGAGTCAAGCTCACCGACATCCTCTCCGGGTTCCGCGTCATGACCCGCGATTTCGTCCAGGGCGTGCCGATCACCGCGCGTGACTTCGACATCGAAGCGGAGCTGACGGTCAAGGCGGTCGAGCGCAACTACCGCATCGTCGAGGTGCCGATCAACCTCCGCGCCCGCCCCGAAGGCAGCTTCACCAAGCTCCGCCGCGTTCACGACGGACGCCGGATCCTCTGGACGATCGTGCTGTTGTTCCGCGACTACCGGCCGATGGCCTTCTTCGGCGGGCTCGGTTTTCTTGTCATGTTGAGCGGCCTCATCCCCGGCTTCGCCGTCATCCGCGAGTTCCTGCAGACACGTCTGGTGCCAAACCTGCCGTCGGCGGTCCTGGCCGTCGCACTGGAACTGATGGGCATGCTGCTGATCGCCGTCGGGCTCGTGCTCAGCGCTACCGCCAGGCGCTTCCAGGAGCTCGAAGAGAAGGTGGAGATGATGGTCAGGCCGCCGACTCGACGGCCCTAGAACACTCCGTCAGGGCCTGGCGTAGCCACTCCCGAACGATGTCGTGACGACCAGCCTCGAGCCCGGGAAGTACTTGTCGACGAGAGCCTGATCCGCGGCCGAACCTTGGCTTATCAAGACCAGGAACCCGTCCGTGGAGGGGTTGTTGTTCATCGTGATCCCGGGAGCGCGCTTCTGTTCGAAGTCGATGAAGATCAAGTTGACTCCGGGCTTGCTCAACTGGGCGACGGGCACAGTGCTGATCGCAGCCAGGTTGTGCGCATAAGAGGCTTCCAGAGGAACGACCAGAAACAAACCGACCAGGGCTGCCGCCAGCGACATGTTGCGCAGGCGCTCCCAGCCCGCGGTCGCCAGGGGAATCGCGGCCAGGATCGGGAGCGCGCCGAAGGCCACGTGGTAGTAGCGGGCCCCATAACCGAGGCCCTGGTCGCCGGGGAAGAGGCTGTACAGGACCACCGTCGACACGAACGACAGGCCGAGCAGACGGAGCCCGGCGTTGTCGCGTGACCGCCTCCACCCGACGACGGCGAGAAGCATCAGACCGGGCGCGGTCCAGGCCCACTCCCGGATGAGCTCCCAGAACCTGGCGCCGAGCGACGTTCCCGTGGGAAGGCCAATGATCAGGGACAGGCGATTGGCCCAGACCGTGCTCGCCGGCCCTGCATCGGCCGTTTGCAACGAGTGTTGAAGCAGCAGCCAGCCCACCAGGATGACCAGACCCGGAACGTAACCGATGGCCAGCGGTACGAGCCGCCTGCGCCGCGCCGGATCGGCGAGGAGCCAGAGCAACCAGGGCAGGGCGAAGACCGCATGCGGGAAGGGGTTGTTGAGGCTGACCGCCAGGCCGCCGACGAGGCCCGCCAGGACCATGTCGCGGGTGCCCCCGCGCAGCAGCAGCAACACGAACAGAAGGCTCAAGGCCATGTGCCCGGCGGCCGGGTAGATGCTCATCCCCGTGAGCAGGAATGCGCCAGAGGTCACCGTGAGGATTACGGCGATGGTCGCGGCTCGAGCGCCGCCGAGCATGATCGCGATCTTCCCGGTCAGGAAGACGCTCAGGCCGGCGGTCGCGGGCCCGAGGAGCCACGGGACGCCGAGCCATACGAACGGCGTCATCAGGATGGCCCAGCCCGGCCAGTAGACGGAGATCGCCCGCCCGTCGGAGCCGACCAGGATGATGGTGTTCTGGTAGGTCGGCAGCAGCATGTGGTCGACGAGGCCGGTTGGGTACCGGCCGATGATCTGGAACTGGGAGAACAGCCTGGCCTGCCAGAGCGCCACTTCTTCGTCGGGCGTGACCGGCGAGGTTCCGAAGATGACGATGGCTCCGACGGCAAGCAAGCCGAAGACGGCAAGAGCAACGAGCAGCAAGCGGCGGTTCGTCGCATCCGGAATCGGAATCAGGCGCGGGCTGCGCGTCAGCCAGAGGCCGAATGCCAGGCTCGCCAGGACCAGCCCGGCGGAGTACGGATCGACGTCCTGGCCGAGGAATTGGGGCATACCGCCGGCCGCAACCAGGCGAGCGACCAGGATTGCGATCACAACCACGGCCGTCACGAACATCGCCGTGGCGGTCCGGCTGACCGGTCCGCGGACGAGCCTGTGCAGCAGCTTCAGAGGCCGAGCCGTCTCCCGTACCTCGTCGGCGGCTGCCGCCAGCTTAGGGCCTGTCATTTCCGCTCCACTGTGACGTGTCTACGGCGTGGCTCGATAAGTTCGCTCATCGTCGCCGTTCCGTAGGTTACAGAATGAATCACGCCTCGGAAGGGATCCTATGCACCCACCCGGCCGCGCCGGGTGGATCGTCCGAGGCTACCCATTGCGACGATCTGGTAACCTCGATAACCCCGTCCGCTGTGAGGCGGGGCCTGTAGATCGCGAGTGGTATTGATGGCTGAGAGACCGCGCACACTGGTAGAAAAGATCTGGGACGCCCACGTGGTGTCCTCCGAGCCCGGCGCACCGTCGATTCTCGCGATTGACCTTCACCTCGTTCACGAGGTCACCAGCCCTCAGGCATTCACCGGCCTGCGCGAGCGGGGCGCGAAGGTCCGCAAGCCCGGTCAGACCGTGGCCACCGCGGATCATTCGATCCCGACGACCGATCCGTCCCTGCCCATCACCGACGAACTGGCCCGCAAGCAACTGGTCCAGATCGAGGAGAACTGCCGCGAGTTCGGGATCCCGTTCCACGGCAAGGACTGTCCGACGCGAGGCATCGTCCACGTCATCGGGCCGGAGCTGGGGCTGACGCAGCCGGGCATGACCATCGTCTGCGGCGACTCCCACACCGCCACTCACGGCGCTTTCGGGGCGCTGGCGTTCGGTATCGGGACGAGCGAGATCGAGATGGTCCTGGCCACGCAGACACTTCTGCAGCGCAAGCCCAAGACGTTCCGGGTCCAGATCGACGGCCGGCTTCATCCGAGCGTCGGCGCCAAGGACATCATCCTGGCCCTGATCGCCCGTATCGGCGTCGGCGGCGGCACGGGTCACGTCTTCGAGTTCACCGGCGACGCCATCCGCGCGCTGTCGATGGAAGAGCGGATGACCGTCTGCAACATGTCGATCGAGGGCGGCGCCCGAGCCGGGCTCGTCGCCCCGGACGAAACCACGTTCGCCTATCTGAAGGGCCGCAAGTTCGCTCCCCAGGGAGCTGCCTGGGACGAGGCGGTCGCGCGCTGGCGCAAGCTGCCGACCGAGGAAGGCGCGACATACGACAAGTCGATCGTCATCGACGGTGACAAGCTCGAACCGATGGTCACCTACGGCACGAACCCCGGCATGGGGATCGGGGTGACCGGTCGAATTCCGTCGGCCGCCGATGTCGAGCCCGGCGACCGCGAAGAACTCGAACGGGCGCTGGCGTACATGGGCCTCGAGGCCGGCAAGTCGATCGCCGGTCAGAAGCTCGACGTCGTCTTCATCGGCTCGTGCACCAACGGCCGGATCGAGGACATGCGCGCCGCGGCTTCCGTGCTCAAGGGCCACCACGTGGCGCCGGGGCTTCGGGTCCTGGTCG
Organism: Chloroflexota bacterium; assembly: GCA_003171035.1. Classification (GTDB taxonomy): domain Bacteria; phylum Chloroflexota; class Limnocylindria; order Limnocylindrales; family CSP1-4; genus Fen-1039. Next base: position 6,129 of record PMXR01000061.1, on the reverse strand, counting down.
TCCCGGGCAGCCAACAGGTCAAGAAGCAGGCTGAGACCGAGGGCCTCGACTCGGTCTTCCGCGCGGCCGGCGCCGAGTGGCGCGAGTCCGGCTGCTCGATGTGCATCGCCATGAACGGCGACCAGCTCGAGCCCGGCCAGTACGGCATCAGCACCTCGAACCGCAACTTCCAGGGTCGCCAGGGCAAGGGCGGGCGAACGTTCCTCGCCTCGCCGCTGACCGCCGCCGCCAGCGCCATCACCGGCGTCGTCACCGACCCCCGAACCGTCACCGCGACACCGGCCGTGGAGGCCCACTGACATGCCCGAACCGTTCAGCACCGTCACCAGCCGCGTGATCTCGATCCCACGCGCCAACATCGACACGGACCAGATCTGCCCGGCCCGCTTCCTCAAGATCACCGACAAGGCCAACCTCGCCGACGCGCTCTTCTTCGACTGGCGCTTCACGCCGGACGGCGCGCGGCGGGTGCCGCCGTCCTTCATCGACGAGCCGCACAATGCCGGCCGCCAGATCTTCCTGGTTGGCGACAACTTCGGGTCGGGCTCCTCGCGCGAGCACGCCCCGTGGGCGTTGCGGGCGTGGGGAGTGCGGGCGATCTTCTCGACGAGCTTCGCCGACATCTTCAAGGGCAACGCGTTGAAGAACGCGCTGCTCCCGATCGTCGTCACTCCCGAGCGTCACGCGGCGCTGACCGCGCTGCTTGCCGCCGATCCGGACGGCGAGTGGACGGTGAACCTCGAGTCGCAGAAGGTCACGCTGCCCGGCGGCGACTCGTTCGACTTCGAAATCGATCTGTTCGCCCGGACGATGATCCTGGCCGGCACCGACGAAATCGGCTACGTCCTATCGCAACTCCCCGCCATCGAGGCCTGGGAAGCTGCGCATCCCGCCCGCGTCGAAACCCGTGAGGGCGCGGCCGCGAAATAGCCGGACGGGGTGCCGCAGAGGTTCCGCAGCCGGCGGCCTCGCGCCCCCCAAGATCCGCTCCGATTCGTGGCGTAACGCTGCGCCGAAGGGTGCCGCCTGGCAACGCGTCACTCCTCGATTCCGGGTGCAACAAGGGCCGTAGATGCCGACACGAGGCCCGGCTGCTCATCAGCTGGGCATATCGGACGCCGGCCCATGACATTCGCCCCATGTCGGTCAAACTTGCCCATCTGGGATGTCAGGTCGCGACGCCAAACCGCTCGCCAGCTCTCGAGTCGTCCCTCAGCGGTTACGGATGGATGCCGATCTGGGCACTCCCGACGGGAGCTGGCTCTAGACGATCGATGGGCGTCGCATATGCCCACCACATGAGCAAGGCCCTGGCCGACGGAGCCCGGACGGCCCGCATGTTCCTTGACGTTGAGGCGGGTAGCGCTCTATGCTACCTACATCAGAATGAGATATACCTCAAGGTGAGGTAGTGCTGAAGGAGGCGCACGTGAGGGACGGCCGCATTCGGGGCCAGCTGCTCAAAGGCACGACGCCACTGCTGATTCTGAGCGTCCTTCGGGACGGGGAACTGTACGGCTACGAAATCGCACAGCGGATCCGGGAGAAGAGCGGCGGCGCCTTCAACCCGGGCGAAGGTTCGCTGTATCCGGCCCTCCACAGTCTGGAATCCGAAGGGGCGCTCCAGGCCAAGTGGGGTGAGAGCGACAAGGGTCCGCGCCGGCGCTACTACCAGATCACCCCGGCCGGTCAGAAGTTGCTCGCGGCGCACGAGGCCGAATGGGCGACGTTCACGGCCGGAATGATCGGAGTGACGGAGCCGAGTCATGACTAGAACCCGGCGGCGCATCGCGGCCGGATCGTTGCTAGCGATCTTGCTCGCCGCTGCTCCATCAGTGGTGGCGCCGACATCGGTGGTGGCAACGACATGGACGGACCTCGCCTGGCCGCTCGCAGCATTGTTCCTGGTGTTTGAGATCCAGGCATGGATCTCGTTGCCAGGGAAATGGGCTCGGATCGCCGGGGAACGTGTGGCCCAAGCGACCACGGCCATAACTCCGCCAGATACATCCTCCTATCTCGACGCGGTCGACTCCGCACTGGGCCTGCCGCCCGAGGTCCGAGCCGAAATCCGGGCCGAGCTGTCGGACCACCTCGACGATTCGATCGAAGCGCTGGAGGCCGAGGGACTGGATCGAGCGCGAGCTACCCGCGAGGCGCTTGCCCGCCTCGGCCGGGCCGAGGAACTGGCCCGGCAACTGCGGGCCGCGCATCAGTCGACTCGTCGATTACTGGCCGGGGCTGCCGGCGGCGTCTGGTCGGCCGGCGTGGGCATGATCCAGGGTTATCTGGCCGTGCTGGGACTAATCGCACTGTCCCTGAATCTGGGCGTTCTCATTCTCCAGAGGTCCGTCGATGCAGCCGGGGTTTCCTGGAACGGAATCAAGATCGGGCCGTCCGATCTCGAGACGATAACGGCCCTGCTTTGCGTTATGGCCTGGGTTCCGGCCTTCGTGGCCGGACGACGCTGCGTCCGCGCTTCATCGAGGCTGAGCCGCCGCAAGGCTCGGCAGTTGCGTGGCTTCTGGGCGATTGCCGGAGTCGCGGCGCTGGGCTGGCTCGTGACCTTCCAGATTGGCGTACAGCAGAGCTGGCTGGTCGTCCCGTGCGAACTCGGGATACCGGTTCTCTTTGCCGCCGGTGCGCTGCTTCGGCCGGACGCGAGTCTGCACCTGCCGCGCTCCCGGTCAAAGCTTGCGCTCGTCCCGGCGGCGATCCTCGTCGGCGGGCTGCTCATGGGCACGGCCGTGCCGGACTACGGCTCGGGGAAAGATTCGCTTATGAGCTGGCCCAGCGACAGCGTTCTCGGCTACGACCGAGTCGCCCCGGAGGGCTACGTTCCTTGCGCCCCGGGTCTCCCGCCGATGACCACGGATGGGCGATGCGTCGTCCCGCTCGGCGGCGGCACCTTGGGCATCAACGACTTCAAGGGGCCCTGGGCCGGTCAGTGGCTCGTCGACGGCCTGAAGCAGGCACCATTCACATCCATGCGGATCGAAGTCTGGCGCGCGCTTGCGGGTGTCTCGGCGTGGGACATGACTGATACCGTCGGGTTCGCGGTTGATCCGAGAAGCGCGGCTCCGTACCTCATCGAGCCCGCCACGCTCGACGGCTATTTTCGGATACCGGCCGACCTCGGATCTCACCACCAGCGCCGCTGGCTCGTCTTCGTGACCGGCGTCGGCTCAGACGGCAGGCGCTACAGGCTCGGCGACCCCCTGTGGTTTGGGACCACCTTCACAGGCACGATCTGGGACTGGCTCACGGCGTCCGACTGAGGCCGTTCCGTCAGCGTCGGAAGCGTGGATCCAGGAACAGCGGGATCGACGCGATCCACATGCTCGGGTAGGTCCCCAGGTAAAGCGCCGGCGTCCCCCACCCCACGGCAATCGGCACGACCCAGGCCCGGTTCGTTCTTGCGCCCCAAATCAGTACCGCCAGCGACATCGGCAGGCGAACTATGAATGGGATCGGCTCCAGAACGATCGGCGACGGCGTGCCGGCATTCTTGATCGTCCAGTCGACCCATTGGAACCACTGGCTTGGGGAGAAGATGAACGAGAATGCCGCGACAGCTGCAGCGGCGGCAAGCGACAGAACCAGCGGTCGCCATTCGCGCCGCACGACATACCAGCCGAGACCGATCCCCGAAACTACTTTCGTCAGCAGGCCGGGCAGCCAACCAAGCACGTTGCCACGCAGGGCGAAGACCAGGCCGGCGGCGATGAAGAGTTGCACGTTGCCGTTGAGGGCATGCCCCAGGACGTCTCCGGCTTCATACGGCAGCCCGAACACAAGGGCGGCGATTCCCAGCGCCACGAACAGCCACGCCCAGCGGCCGAGCATGTACGCCAGGGCCGCCCACAGGAGAGTCGTCCAGACAATGATGAAGACCTGCCAGCCGATGGGCTGGAGGATCGTGGTGATCTGGGCCAGCGGCGGAGGGTAGATGTATTGCCCATCGACGCCCCATTGCACCGGGTACAGCTTGTCGAGATGCGCGATCCAGTAGCCATATGCGTCTTGAGGCCGCGGAAACCGGCCGTTCGCCTGGAGGATCCCACAGGCGAACCCGAAGATGATGACCGCGGCCCTGTCGATGGCGGAGTAGGCCGGCGGTACGTAGATGCGACGCACGCGCGCTGGGACCAGCAGCACCGCAAGCCGGCCGGCCTTGTCGGACGCGGCAGCCCATCCGGCCGCCAGCGAGCGGCGAATGCGCACGGACGCCGGCCTCGGAGGCTTAGGCGGCGCTACGACATCTGGTTCGTTCAAGGAACGGCCTCGGCCGCGACATCGGGGCCGGCAACGACGTCGTGGCTCGGCCGCGAATCGGGCGTGACCGTGGCATCGCCTGGAGACGGTGGCACACCGTCGGCCGGTTTCCCGCGGCTGGCAGGCATGACCGAGAGCGGACCCACAATCAGGGCCACGATGCCGGCCACCGCGACCGATATCGTGGTCAGGGGCTGGAGCATGGCGATGGCGTAGACGCGTGGCCACGGCCGAAGGATCGGCAACGCCAGCAAGAGCGGCAAACCCTCGAGCGGACCGGCATACGGCGACACGAGAATGCCGGCGGCCAGAACCCAGGCCAGGGATCGATTCTCGTCGGCGCGCGCCACGACGATCAATGTCAGAAGCAGCACGGCGACGGCGATCGGGATGGCCAGTGTCGGCAGGTAGTTGCTGACGCCGTAGTTGCCGTCCCAGGTCGCGATCAACGGCGCCCCGTTGCGGAGGCTCTGGAGCCAGTCGATGTACGAGGCCGGCCCGGTCACGACGGCGGCCATCAGCGCGACCAGGGCTCCCGTCGCGATCGCCCCCTCGGCGGCCTTGCGGCGGTATACGAGCAGCCAGAGGAAATAGGGAACCAGGAACGGCTTGGGAATCGTGGCTCCCATGATTCCAAGGAAAATCCCGGAGCGGCGTCGGGGCTGCCCGAACGTGGCAATGGCCATGGCGGCTGTGATCGGGACCATGAAGTTCCCCGGCGCGACGTCGTTGATGAACGGCAGGAACGTGAGGACCGCGATCACGGACAGCCACGAACCGTTGGTCAGCCGGTAGGTGACCCCAATGGCCAGGGCAACCTTGAAGAACGCGTAGGCGAGAAGGGCGTATTCACGCGGAACCAGGGCTCCGGCAATCCCGAAGACTGCCGCGGCCGGCGCGTACATGAAGCGCGAATCGGCGTAGATCGGCTGGCCGTCGAGGAACCGCCGGCCGGCCTGAAGAATGAGATCGCCGTCGAAGCCCCACCACTGGCTCCACGGGAACACCTTGATGATGTCCCGCAGCTGGGGGCCGAAGTCGAGAACCGCATATACGATCCAGCACGTATAGGCCAGTGCCCAGGCGATTGGGCGTGGAGGCGGAACCGAGAAGCGCGACCGCCCTTCTGTCGTCATGGCGGCATCCTACGGGATACGCGGTCCCGCCGACACGGGTTCACCGCTCGCCGACCCGGTGTGAAGGCCTAAACTTGACGGCGACCCAAATACGCCCGCTTTAGCCCCGCGGAGATGACCCATGCCTGACGCACCTCGACCCCTGCCGTACGACCTGCCGAGCAATCCCGACAAGCGCCACAGCGCCGCGCTGACCGATGGGCCGGACCGCGCCGCCGCACGCGGCATGCTCAAGGCGATCGGCTTCAACGACAACGATCTGGCCCGGCCGATCATCGGGGTCGCCACGACCTGGATCGAGACGATGCCGTGCAACTACAACCAGCGCCGGCTGGCCGAGCACGTCAAGGCGGGGATCCGGGCGGCCGGCGGGACACCGATGGAGTTCGGCACCATCGCCGTTTCGGACGGCACGACGATGGGCACCGAGGGCATGAAGGCGAGCCTGATCAGCCGGGAAGTAATCGCCGACTCGATCGAGCTGTGCTCGCGAGGCCATCTGTTCGACGGCATCGTCTGCCTGGTCGGGTGCGACAAGACCATCCCCGGCGCGATCATCGCACTGGGCCGGCTCGATATTCCCGGCGTGATTCTCTACAACGGCACGATCTATCCGGGCGTGTACAAGGGCAAGCGCGACGCCACGATCGTGACCATCTTCGAAGCGATCGGCGCATACCGCGCGGGCAAGATGACGGCCGAGGAGCTGTACGAGATC
>PMXR01000038.1:3315-36506 GCA_003171035.1 Chloroflexota bacterium | reverse complement strand
GAAGCCTGCACGCGGATCAGCAAACGCGTCGTGTATGCGCGCCGCGACCGTCTCGCCGATCTATTGGAGGATGATGGAAGACATGACGAACCCAAACGGCAAGCATGGCAAGCAAACCCGCCATCGCGGCCAAGGCTCCGTCGTGGAGTCGACGGACAAATTCCGCGTGCGCCGCTGGCGCTGGCAGGGCAGCTACGTCGACGAGACCGGCACGCGACGACGACCCCGGACGGCGGGATATCCGACGAAGAGAGAGGCGGAAAGGGCCGGGACGAAGCTGCTTCGGGACCTCGTCGAGCTGCAGGAGTCGGGCGTCTCGTTGCGCGCGATCGATACGACCGTGACTGACGTTGTCGACTCCTGGCTCGAGGGTTGCAAGGACCGTGTCCGCCCGCTGACGCTCGAGGCGTACGAGCTGGACGCGAAGCTCCGAATCCGCCCAACCCTCGGCGCTATCCGGCTGCACGAACTAACGGTTGAGGACGTCCGTGCCGCCGTCCGATCCTGGGGTGGGCCTGGCGGTCACGCGTTGGTTCGGTTGTCGTCCGCCTTGCGATATGCCCAAGCCCAGGGTCTGGTGGCGCGCAACGTCGCCGCCCTAGTTGACGCGCCTGCGGCGGCCGAGAAGCGGGAGGTCCCGACAATCGGGCCCGACGAACTCCGCGCAATTTTCGACGCGACTGCTGGGACCCGGCTCTACCCGATCGTCGTTCTGGCTGGCGCCTGCGGCCTCCGCCGCGGAGAAATCCTCGGCCTTCGGGCTGGCGACGTCGATCTCGAGGGAGCGGTCCTAACGGTCCGCGGCCAGTACGGCCGCGTGCCAGGCCAGGGAGCGCGGATACGTGACACGAAGACCGCGAGCAGCGCCCGGACCGTCGCCATGCCGGCGCTCGCCGTGGAGGCCGTCCGGGAGTACCTCGCCTGGCGCGAAACGCAGCCAGCGCCGATCGATGGCCGAATCTTCGCCTGGCATCCAAACACGCTCGATCGCCACTTCCGCGACGCGATGCTGGCAGCGGGTCTCGGCGACATCCGGTTGCACGATCTCCGGCACGGGTTCGCGACCGTCCTGGCGGCGCAGGGGGTTCATCAGCGCGTAGCGATGGCGGCCCTGGGTCACGCTGCCGAGGCGATGACACATCACTACACCGGCGTCCTGGACGCGAGTCTGCGCGATGCAGCGGACCGCGTCGAGCTTGCGTTGAGGCGGACGTCGTAGGGGCCTAAGCGCGCATTTCCGGACGCGATGGGAACACCCATGGGAACACACTGGCTGTTTTGGGGGTGCTCCTGAGCACGATCAGGACCTATCGGTGCCGACTCCCGCCGTCGGCACCAATCCCCTTCGAGAGCGCGGCCTCGGGTCTGCGCGCCCGGCGCCGGCCATCCACCGGTTCTAGCAGCTGAAGCCGCCGCCACCACCACCACCGCTGCCGTCGGTCGCCGTCGCCGTCGCCGCGGGAGCCTTGTCGAGGCTGTGGGCGACCAGGGACTGGGCTTTGGCCCACGAGGCGGTGTTGATGTAGATACTCGGCCCGATCGAGCCCGAACCCGTTCCCGGGGCAAGCTCGATGCTCTGAACGCTGTCACCGGTGATGTACTTGGCCATTCCGGCCCACTTGTCGACGTCACCGAGCGGCATGTTCGTCCAGAATGCCGACCCAAGGCTGCTAACCAGGTTTCCGACGCGCGGCAGGACGGTGCAGGGGTCGAGGGTCGATCGTATGGACTTCAGGACCAACTGCTGGCGCTTATTGCGATCGTAGTCGGACGTGTAGATACGAGTTCGGGCGTATGCCAGAGCCCAATCGCCATCCATATGCTGCTTGCCGGCCTTGATGTTGAAGCCTATGTCGTAGCCGTTCTTCGACATGTAGGTGATCGTCTGCATGCCGTTCGAGTTCTTGGCGTCGTCGATCATCTTCTGCGGCACCTTGCCGTCGGCCTCCGGCAGCCCGTAGCCGTCGTGTGGCGGGGTCAGGGAGCAAACCCGGTATGCCGCTTGCCACGTGCCCTTCAGTCCGCAGGGCTTGTCGTAGGTCTGCGTAGGAACGTTGATGTCGATGCCGCCGAGGGCGTCGATGAGATTCACCAAACCCATCAGGTTGATGACGACGAAGCCGTCGATCGGGTGACCTGAGCTGGGCGTCAAGCCGGTCAGCGTCTCAATAGCTTGAACGGTCGCATCCACCGCCCGCGTGTACTGCATTCCGGCCCCCTGGTCGAACGGGTAGTAGCCGGGGTGGTTCCAGCCGGCATCGTTGGCCAGCCAGTTGAGCATATACGGCCACGTGTAGGCCGGACAGCCGTTCTGCGCCTTGGCGTAATGCTGGGCAATCGCCTGCGGCAGCGGCACGCAATACAGGTTCCTTGGGACGCTGATCAGAGCGGCACGGCCGGTCTTGATGTCCTCGTGGAGGACCATCATCGTGTCCGGCCTCAGGCCCGCGTTGCGTGAACCTCCGCTGCCGCTGTCGACACCAACCAGCAGGACGTTCAGCTGCCCGTCCGCGGCCCAATTCTTGGCGTCTGTCGGGACCGTGAAGGACGGCAACGAACTCGGATCGAAGGTGCCGACCGCGGTGCTGGCCGTCGAGTCGGGCGGAACGGAGCCGCTGGCCGGATCGGTCGCGATGTTCTGGTCGCCCGGATCGTCGCTCGTGATCGGGATGGTCTCGTTGGCCGCGGTGGTGTTGCCGAAGCAAGGCGTCAGGGCCGTCCAGCACGAAACGTCGTTCTGCCAGTTCATGTCGACCGAGGCGAAAGCTCCGTGGACGACGATCGTACTGGAAACGATGAGGGCGATCCCAAACACCGATGCCCACTTGACCGTTGTCGGGCCACGACGACGCGGCTTGGCCTGCGATTTCGCGGCCACCAGATAGGCGTCCGCCACGGCCCAAATGTGATAGACGAAGGCCACGAGGTCCAGGATGAGGAGGCTCGTCAGCCACGACTGATCGAATGCGGAGTTGAGTAGAGAACCCCTGGCGATGATGAGAATCAGCAGGAAAGCGCCGAGCACGGCCAGGGCGGGGATCGCCACGATGCCACCGCGCCGCGGCTGTCCGCCGGTCGCCTGCCCGAGCCCCGGGAAGATGAACGACAGCACGGCCGCCCCCATCGGCTTGCGCAGCCAGGCCCCGATCGCCAGCAGATACTTCTGCATTTGGTGACTTCTCCCTTACCCCCTCAAGGGGTTCGCCGGCCGACCGAAGGTCGCCCCGACGGATCAGAATTGTACCGGAACATACCCGACTCAACCGCAGCTGAGACGTTCGGACCCGGCTGGAGAGTCGCCCTGACGCCTAAGGACTGCGTAAGAACGCTTCATCAATCGAGGCCGGCGCCCCCTACATCTGCGAGGACACCTCGAGACGCACGAGTCCCTCGCCCAACCTGCGCCTGACTTCCGCAAGCAGTTCCGAGTCGTACGCGACGCCGCCGCGGACCTCCATCGGCAGCGTGGCGCCCTTCTCGGCGGGGATGTGGAACACGACGCGGGTGGCTCCCGGCCAGTTCCGGAAGACGGCTCGCAACTCCTCCATCGCGAGAACGATCCGGGCCGTATCCGCGCCGCGGGCAAACCTCACGTTGAGTACGCCGGCCCGGGGCGCCTCGCGTGGTTCCGTCGGGGCGCCCGAAACGCGAACCGCCAAGGCTTGCGCCTCGTCGGGGAGCGGCGGTTCCTCGCGTTCCGGTGCGAAGGTGGCGAGGTCGTCGGGGGCGGGCACGGACCCGATCGGCTCCATTGGAGCCGCCGGGTCCGGCGGTGGCGTGGTGGCGGCCGGGGCTGTGGTCGCGCCAGCGGCCGTTGCAGCGCCCGTGGTGGCCGCAGGAGCCGGCCACGGCGTCACTCCCCCACCCCGGAGCGGCGAGACGCGGAACCGCGGCGTAGCAGGCGATGCGGCCTGCGCCGGATCGGCGGCCTGGGCGGACGCGGCAGCCGAGATATCCGGAGCCACCGATGTGGTTCCGGCAGCAGCCACTTGCGGGGTCGGCGACTGTGCCGGCCCGGCCGGCCTGCCGTAGCCGTTGCCGTTGCCGCCGTTGCCGTTGCCGCCGTTGCCGTTCCCGCCGTTGCCACCGTTGCCCCAGCGGCGGCTGCCCCGGCGGTTGTCACCCGACGCAAACTCCTGGGCGATCGTCGACGGCCCGCGGGTCACCGCGTCTTCCCAGACCCAGACGGCGTCGGCCAGCACCGAAGACTCCTCGCCGCGGTGGTCGATCCGGCCGCCAACCAGGAGGATCGCGCCTTCGGCGAACGTGCCGCCGCTCGTGGCGTACATCCGCGGAAAGACGACGACTTCGAGCGTACCTTGCAGGTCCTCGAGCGTGGCAACGGCCATCGTGTCCTTGTTCCGTGTCGTGACCGTGCGCACGCCGGTGACCATGCCGGCGATCAGCACCCGCTGGCCTTCCAGCGACTCATCCTTGAGATCGCTCGAGTAGGCCGTCACGAATTGCGCGATCTGGTCGGCCATCGACCCCAACGGATGCTCGGAGAGGTATAGCCCGAGCAGCTCCTTCTCCCAGTGGAGCCGCTCTCGCGAAAGAGCCTCGGGGACCTGCGGCAGGGGCCGGTCCAGCGCACCGGCGTCCGCGCCCATCTCGAACAACGAAGTCTGCCCGCTCGTCCGGTCGCGCTGGGCGGCCTGGCCGGCGGCCATCGCGTCGTCGAGCGCCGCCAGCAGCTGCGCGGCGTGCCCGAACCGGTTCATCGCCCCGACTTTGATCAGACACTCCATAACGCGCTTGTTGACCAGCCGAAGGTCGACGCGCGAGCAGAAGTCGGACAGCGACAGGAAGTCGCCGCCTTCATTTCGGGCCGCGATTATCGACTCGATCGCTCCTTCGCCGACGTTCTTCACGGCGAGCAGCCCGAACCGGATGGCGTCGTCCTCGACCGTGAACTCCACGAAAGAGCGGTGGACGTCGGGCGGGCGGACATCGATCCCGAGCCGCCGGCATTCCGCCACCGCGGCCGCGACCTTCTCCTCGTTGTCGCGGAAGGCCGTCAACACCGACGTCATGTAGTCGACCGTGTAGTTCGCCTTGAGGTACGCGGTCTGGTAGGCGATCAACCCGTAGCAGGTGGCATGGGCCTTGTTGAAGCCGTAGCGCTCGAAGGGTTGGAACGCCGCGAAGACGGCATCGATGACTGCCGGCGTGACTCCCCTCTCGGCGGCCTGACGCACGAACTTCTCCCGCATCTCGCCCATGAGCGCGGACTTCTTCTTGCGGATGGCGTAGCCGAGCATGTCGGCCTCAGGGCCGGTGAAGCCCGCCAGCGCCGTCGACGCCGACATGATGTCTTCCTGATACACGAAGACGCCGTAGGTTCGATTGAGGTACGGCTCGAGGAGCGGGTGGAGGTAGGTGACTTTCTCCTCCCCGTGCTTGCGCTTGATGTAGGACGGGATGTTGTCCATCGGTCCGGGCCGGTAGAGCGCGACCATGGCCGCAAGGTCGAAGACGGTGCTCGGACGCAGCTCGCGGATGTAGCGCCGCATGCCGGCCGACTCGAGCTGGAACACGCCCGTCGTCTCGCCCGTGGTCAGCAGGTCGAACGTCTTCTTGTCGTCGAGCGGAATCTTCTCGAGGTCGATCTCCTCGCCGCGATGCGCCTTGATCAGATCCACCGCGACCCGAAGGATCGTCAGGTTGGAGAGGCCCAGGAAGTCGAACTTGAGCAGGCCCAGCGCATCGACGGCATGCATCTCGTACTGGGTCATGACCGCGTCCGAGTTCGTGGCCCGCTGGAGCGGCATCAACTCCGTCAGCGGTTCGCGACTGATGACTACGCCGGCGGCGTGCGTGGAAGCGTTCCGGGCCACGCCCTCGAGGTGCTTGGCAAACTCGATGACGCGGTGGACCGACGGCTCGTTGTCGTACATCTCCTTGAGCGCCGGGCTGGTCTTGATCGCCTCGTCGAGCGTGATCCCGAGCTGGTTCGGGACGGCCTTGGCCATGCGATCGCCTTCGCCGTAGGTCATGCCGACGACTCGGGCCACATCGCGGATGGCGGCTTTTGCGAGCATCGTGCCGAAGGTGATGATCTGGGCCACGTGGTCGGCGCCGTACTTGCGACTGACGTAGTTGATGACCTCTTCACGGCGCCCATCCTCGAAGTCGACGTCGATATCGGGCATGGTCACTCGGTCGGGGTTGAGGAACCGCTCGAAGGGCAGCTGGTAGTGGATCGGGTCTACCGGAGTGATGCCGAGCGTGTACGTGACGATCGAGCCCGGGGCCGAGCCGCGGACGGTGATGGCGATGCGCTGGTCGCGGGCGAACTTGGTGAAGTCGGCCACGATCAGGAAGTAGCCGGCGTAGCCCATGCGGCAGATGACGTCCAGCTCGTAGTCGAGGCGCGTCTGCAGTTCAGGCGTCACCATGCCGTAGCGTCGGGCCAGGCCGGCGTTGCATTCCTTGCGCAGCCAGCTCTCGATCGTCTCGCCGTCGGGCACCGGGAAGCTCGGGATCCGCAGCTGGCCGAAGGGCAGCTTCATCGTGACCATCTCGGCGATCTCGCGAGTTCGCCGGATGGCGTCGAGGTTGTCGGGGAAGAGCGCCGCCATCTCGGCGGCCGACTTCAGGTAGAACTCGCTCCCCTCGAAGTGCATCCGACCCGGCGTGTCGAGGTTGCTGCCGGTGCCGACGCACAGCAGAACGTCGTGAGCTTCGTGCTGGTCGCGCCGCACGTAGTGGAGATCGTTGGTGACGATCGTCTTCAGCCCAACCTCCGGCGCCAGGCGCAGCAGCTTGGGATTGAGTGCCCGCTGCTCGGGGATGCCGTGGTCCTGCATCTCCAGGAAGAAGCGGTCCTTGCCGAAGATGTCGCCGTACTCGCCCGCGACCTTGCGAGCCAGGTCCCAATCGTCGACCTCGAGCGCCTTGGCCACTTCGCCGCCGAGGCAGGCCGACGATCCGATCAGGCCTTTGGAGTACCTGGCCAGGATTTCGTGATCGATGCGGGGCTTGTAGTAGTAGCCCTCCAGATGCGCGTCCGTGATGAGCCGGCAGAGGTTCTGATAGCCCTCCCAGTTCTCGGCCAGGAGAACGAGATGGAACGGCTGGCTGTCGGCCTTGCCCTGCTTGTCGCGCATGCCGCGCGGTGCAACGTACGTTTCCACTCCGACGATGGGCTTCATGCCCTTCGCGGCGACCGCCTGGACGAAAGCCACGGCACCGTAGAGGGCGCCGTGGTCGGTGATGGCCATGGCGTCGAACCCGAGCTGCGACCCCTGTTCGGCGAGCTCGTTGATGCGTCCGAGTCCGTCCAGCAGGCTGAACTCGGAGTGGAGGTGCAGGTGGACGAAATCGTTAGGGGCGACGGTCACGGGGGGTAATGGTAGACGGTCCGGTGGCCTCCGGCCGAGCCCACCTCAGCTGACGCGCTCAGACTCTCGCAACTCCCAGGTCGTGCCGTCCGGAGTGTCGTGAAGTTCGATGCCGGCGGCCAGCAGCCGGTCTCGTATCGTGTCGGCGGCGGCCCAGTCACGGGAGTCGCGGGCGCGGACCCTCTCGGCGAGCAGCGCTTCGACGAACGGCCCGATGAGCGTGGCGGGGTCCGTCGTGCCGTCGGCGGCGAGCTCGCCCAGGCACACGATCGCAGATCGGAGGGCCGATCGAGCCGTGGCGAGCGCATCCGACTGGTCGGTGTCGTGTGACCAGGCCTGGATTGTTTCCTCGAGATTCAGGATGGCCCGGACCGCGGCGGGGGCGTCGCATTCCTCGAGCGATGTGCTGAAGACGCTCTCCAACCGAGCGACTTCGTCGCGCAGCAGACCCGTCGCCGGAGCGGCGGCGTCGATGACGGCCACGCCCGATCCGCGCGAGGAAGACGGAGCCGGAGCCGGCACCGGGGCCAGTACAGGCGCCGGCGCAGAGCCATGCGCAGCCGAGACGAGCTCGGCGATCGAAACCTCGCTCCCGGCCGCGAAGACCGTGCTGCGGCCGTCCTTTCGGACCGTGACCGTACCAAGTCCAAGGACGCTCCCCGATCCTGCGTCGAGATCCAGCACCAGCGCCGTGTGCCCGTCTACGCCGAGGATGAACGCGTCGGCCGGAAGCTCCGCCTCGAGCATCCGGAGCCGCCGCTCCCCGAGATAGCAGAAGCGCGTGTCGTGATTCCCCCCTTCGGCGTTGTCGTAGTGGGGCACGACCGCGACCGGTAGTCCGAGCGGCGTGAGGAGATCCAGCCCCTCCAGCCAGCGCGGCGCCTCGCCGACCTTGTAGATCTCGTAGACCGGGATCGTGAACCGGCCCAGGGTGAGGGCCGCGGCGCTGGCCATCGTCACGGCGCCGCCGCGGGAGAGCTTGTCGGCGAGGAGCCGCGGAATCTCCGACCCCGCCCACTGCCGGAGCGCGTACGACGGACTGCCCGGGCCGGTGAAGACGAGCCGCGCCTCGCGGATACGGACCAGCGCTGTCTCGCGTGTCAGGGCATCGGCATCGGCCGAGAGGAATGACGCAACCGTGAACGGTGCCCCAACCGTCGCGGCGAAGTACTCGATGGTACGGGCGGTGATGTCGGCTGCGTTCTCCTGAAATCCGTACGGCGTATCCAGGATGACCGCGGGCACCGGCCGCTCTCCAAGCCGGTCGATGACGGCGCGGTGGACGCGCGACATGGTGGGTGTCGTCTCGCCGGAACCCATGATCGTGAGGATGCGCGGCAACGGCGTCATGCGAGCACGGCCCCGGAGAAGAGGCCGTCGAGATCGGCGGCAAGAATCGACGCCGTCAACTCGGCCGGGTGCTGGGCGTGGATATCGTGGTCGCCCTCGAACCAGTCGACCCGCACCGGGACGCCGTTCGCCGCGGCCGCGGCCACCGCCGTGTCGACTCCGGCCCGCTTCGCTTTGGTCCAATCCGATTCGCCACCGTCGACTGGAATGATCAGAGCCGGCACGCGGAGAGCACTCCATAGATCCGCCGTGCGTTGGTTCCACATGGCCTCGAGGATCGCCTTGTGGTGCTCGCGCGAGAGCCATGGGGCTATCGTGCGGTCCTCGCGGATCTCGAAGTTGGCCAGCGATCCCTCCAGGCCCTCGTCGGGCCAGTCCGCATGGGCCGAGTGAAAGTAGCCCTCGACCGACGCCAGCGGCATGCCGACAAGGTGCGGCGGCGCGAGCCGCTCCCAGCACACATCCCACGTCGGGAACGCGTCGCGAAGGTCAGTCAGCCCGCCGTCTACCAGTACGATGCCGCTCGTCAGGTCCGGATGCCGCACGGCGAAATCCAACACCACGCCCGCACCCCACGATTGGCCGGTGAGGATCGGGCGGTCGAACCCCGGGCCGAGCGCCGAGATGAGGCGCCGCAGGTCCTCCGAGATAGTGGCGAAGTCGTAGCCACTCTCGGGCTTACCGGATCGGCCGTGGCCGCGCAGATCGACCGCGACGGAGGCCCGACCGGCTTCGGCCAGATGATTTGCCACGCCGTCCCAAAGCCGCGCATTCGAGGCCAGGCCGTGGACCAGCACGAACGACGCCGCCCGAGTCGTGGGACTCGCAGCCGACGGTGCCGAGGTGTCGCCGACCTGCAAACGGCGCAGGACGCGCAGTTCGAGCCCGTCGGCCACCCCGATGCGTTGTTCAACCGGATTTGATCGCCCGTTCATCGTCGTCTCCCTGCCGCCATGCTAGCCCGCCAGGCAAGTCTGGCCGCCGCGGGGCACGACGAGCTACGGCCGGTCGGGGGGTTCCGCCGCGCGAGCCGCGCCGGATTCCTCACGCCCGCGGCGAGTTTGTTTGGTCTGCCGCGAGCCGGCGGCCACCGACGCCTACAATTCGGCAACGATGCATAACTCCAAGAACAAGTCCTTCTCTCTGGCCGTGGCCGGCGCCGCCCTCACTGTGGCGGTCGCGGGCTGCAGCATGTTCTCGAATCAGCCCGCCCCAACGCCTTCGCCGACGGGCGGACCGACGGCCACCACGAACATCTCGACGGAGACCGCGACCCCCTCGCCGACTCCCCAGCTCGTCAAGTCCATTGTCATCGTCGCCCAACTGGGCGAACCGAAGGATGCGACTGCTGCCGGCCTGGCCTGGAGTGGTGTTCAGACGGCCGCTCCGAAGGTCGGCGCCAAGCCAACCCTCGTCGAGCCGGTTTCGAGCACCGACTTCGCCAAGGATCTCGACTCGGCCGCAGGCGCCGACGGCACGGTCGTCGTCACGGTCGGACCCGACGCCGATGCGGCCGTCCAGGTGGCTGCCAAAGCGCATCCCGCGGCCCAGTTCCTCGAGCTCGATGTCGCCGTCGCCGACACTGCCCCGGCCAATGTCCACGGGCTCGTCTTCGACGAGGCGGAGGCGGGCTACCTTGCCGGTTACATCGCGGCCGCGTTCGCGAAGTCGGGCCGGGTCGGCATGGTGGGCGACACGACTACTGACGTGCGCTCGGCCAACTACGCGGCCGGGCTGAAGGCCGGGGCATCCGAGTTCAGCGGCGGGGCGATCGTCACGGTTGCCTACGCCGGCACTGCCGATGCTCCCGACAAAGGCCGAACCGCGGCAGCGGGCCTGGTCAAGGCGGGCAATACCGTCGTCGTGGCGATGCCGAGCCTGTCGGGCATAGGGGCGATGCGTCAGGCCTGCGGCGCCAAGGCCCGGCTCGTAGCCGTCGACATCGACGCCGCGCAGATCGTGCCCGACGTACGGCAATGTGTGATCGTCAGCGTCCTGAAGCGCTACGACACAGCCGTCTCGGCCGCCATCGGGTCAATTGCCGCCGGCAAGCAGCTGCCGCGACTGTCGATGAACGATGTCGCCGGCGGTGGCGTTGCGCTCAGTGACTTCCACGCCGATCTTCCGTCCGGCTTCCAGGCGAGCCTGGATGCGGTGATGGTTACGCTGTCACAGAGGCCGACCCCGTCCGCGGTCGTGGAATCCGGGCCTGCGCCGAGCCCGAGCGCATGAGCGCGACCGAATCGGACCGCCGGGACCTGTCGCTCCTCGACGATGCCGGGATCGCCGAGCTGCTGCGAAGCGCTCGTCGGATAGCCGTCGTCGGGGCATCGTCCAACCCTGCCCGGCCCTCCAACGGCGTCCTGAGAACGTTGATCGCGGCCGGATACGCGTGCGTCCCCGTCAACCCGCGAGAGACCGAGGTCTGCGGCATTCCGGCTGTGGCTACGCTGGCCGAGGCTGCCGCGGCACTCGGCGGCACGATCGATGTCGTCGATGTCTTCCGCCGCCCGGAACTCACCGAGGAGATCGCCCGCGAGGCGGTCGCCGCCGGTGCCCGTGCGCTCTGGCTCCAGCTCGGCATCGTCAATTGGGAAACCGCCCGGATCGCCGCGGGCGCGGGCATGGCGGTGGTCATGGACCGCTGCACCGCAATCGAGCTGCGGCGACTGCCGCCCGGCTGATCGGGGCGGCCAACCTTCCGAGTAACGGGCGCGGTGCGGCGGCCGAGGCGCGGGTTAACGCCTGAGATGTTCTTCTTCAGCGCCGCTCGCCGTTGGGGCGTGGCTGTCGGTTTCCCGGCTGCCGGCCCACTCCGATCCAAACGGACACAAAGAGTGTGGCAGCGCTAAGTCCATCTGCCGCTGACCCCGGCGATCCAATGGACGGGCCACCTTCGACCCAGGGTCAGACCGTACGTGCGACGTAGGCCGCGGCGTCGGCCGGAGCGCCTTCAACCTGGTCTGTGTCCGAGGTCCGACGCCGGTTTGGCATCCAGACCACGACCATGACAGCCCCGACGGCAACGATCAACGCCCCGATCGCGGTAGCCGACGACATGCCGGCAACGAAGGCCTGCTTGGCCGCGGCCATGACAGTGGCTCCAGTTTCGCCGGGGAGATGGCTCACGGCGACCGTCGCCGACCCAATAGAGTCTCGAACAGCTGCCCCGACACCAGCCGGCAGTCCGGAAAGGCCGCCCGGCAAACCGACGAGCCGCCCTGACAGGCGGTCACGGTACCCGGACGAAACGATGCTGCCGAATATCGCGACGCCCAGCGCCGACCCCAGTTCGCGAGTGGTGTCGTTCGTGGCCGAGCCGACGCCCGCCCGTGCCTTGTCGACCGCGCCCATGATCGCGTCTGTGGCCGGGGCCATCGCCAGACCCATCCCAAGCGACATGAAGCCCAGGACAACGCCGAAGGCGAGATACGAAGAGTCGACCGTCAGTCGCGAGATCGACAGAAGCGCCAACGATATGCCGGCCATTCCGGCCACGATCAGGTACTTGGCACCGATGCGTGGCAGCAGCTTCGTGGCGACGATCGACCCGATCACGACGCCGAAGGCCACCGGAAGCATGGAGATGCCGGCCTGCAGCGGCGGCTGCCCCCACACGAACTGAAGGTATTGAGTCAGGGCGAACATCCCACCGACGAGCGCGAAATGAGCGACCGTCTCGGCGAAGCTGGTCGGCCCGAAGTTCGGCCGGGCGAATAGTTTGATATCGAACATGGGGGCGCTGTTGTGCAGCTCCCACACGCCAAAGACGAAGATCAGCCCCAGACCGACGCCGACTCGAAGCAGCGTTTCGGGCGCGGTCCAGCCGACGCCGGGCGCCTCGATGATGCCGTAGACCAGCGTCGCCAGTCCGGCGATCGACAGGAGGGCGCCCAGCGGGTCGAGCCGGTCGGGATGTGCATCCCGCGACTCCGGGATGAGAAGCAGCGTGCCGACGAGGCCGACGGCCACGATCGGGACGTTGACGAGGAAGATCGCGTTCCAGCTGAAGTTCTCCAGCAGCGCACCGCCGACTATCGGACCCAGCACCATGCCCACTCCGGAGACCGCTGCCCAGGTCGCGATGGCCCGCGGGCGTTCCGCTTCCGTGAATAGATTCGTGATCAACGACAGCGTCGCCGGCATCAGCAGCGCGCCGCCCAGGCCCATGATGCCGCGGATGGCGATCAGCTGATCGGCCGACCCCACGAAGACCGTCGCCATCGATGCCAGGCCGAAGACGCTCAGGCCGGCCAGAAGCAGCTTGCGCCGCCCCAGCCGGTCCCCGAGCGTGCCCGAAGTCAGCAGCAGTCCGGCAAAGACGACGATGTACGCGTCGACCATCCATTGGAGTTGAGCCCCCGACGCACCCAGCTGGCGCGAAATCGTCGGCAGCGCGACGTTGAGGATGGTGTTGTCCATCGTCACTGCAAGAAGGCACAAGTCGATGATCGCCAGCGCCCGCCATCGCCGCGGGTCGCCCTGTATTTGAGCCGAGTTACGCGCTCCTCCGCCCGGCCTTGCCGGCTCTGGACCGCCCGCGCGCAATACGTGAAGGCCACTCATTCCGTGCACCGCCCTGACTCCTGTCCGTGGTCGCAGCCCGCGGACACTGCGGCTGCGTACGGCGTTATCATAGCGTACGCTGTACGCTGCGCGTCAAGCGTACGCACCGTGAACGGCGTTACAATCTGGGCAACCGATCAGGAGACGTCTAGCAGATGAGCCCGGCCGAACACCCGCCATTCCTCGGGGCCTGGACCGACCCGCCAGAAGAAAGCCGCTCCCCTCGCGAGCCGCTGAGCCGAAACCGGATCGTGGCCGCGGCCGTGGCGCACCTCGACGCCCACGGCGCGGAAGGTCTGTCGATGCGGACGCTCGCCGAGGAGCTGCACACGGCCGCGACTTCCCTTTATCGCCACGTGCACAACAAGGGCGAATTGCTCGACCTGACCGTGGACGCGCTGATGGCCGAGGTGGCCCTGCCGCCGGACGATCTCGACTGGCGCGCCAGCATGCGGATGGTGTCGCTCAACTTCAGAGCGGTACTCCTCCGGCACCGCGGCGCGGCGGTACTTCGCGGAACGCGGCTGGCCATCGGCCCCAACACGCTTCGTCTCATGGAGTACGTCTGTTCGAAGCTGCTCGAGGCCGGGTTCTCGGAGACTGATGCGGCCGCGGCCGGAGCAACGGTCATCAACTACACGGTCGGCTGCGTCCTGGGCGAAGTAATGCCCACCGCCGAGATCGAGGCGTCCGGCTACACGTGGGACCAGTTCGCGGCCGAGATGAACACGCGCATCGCGGCCATTCCCTTGGATCGCTTCCCGGTGATGAGGCGGATGCTGCCGATGCTGCTCGGCCACCACCACAGCCAGCCGTTTGAGTACGGCCTCGACGCCCTGCTCGAGGGCCTGGAGGTTCGGCGGGTGGCTGCCGCGTCTTCGGAGTCGCCGCCGGCGGGCTGAAACTGGGCTGGTCGCCACGGCCAGATTAGGACTTTCTATACGGTGGCCTTGGGGTCGGCCGACAGCGCTCGGATCTCCCTCCAGGTTTGAACACGGTCGCCGCCCGATCCCTTGGCCCGATACAGGGCCGCATCGGTTACCCGTACGAGGGCTTCGGCCGAATGGGCGTCCCGCGGCGCGTCGGCGATGCCGACACTGGCCGTAACCCCGAAGCTTCCGGTCGGCCCAACTGCGGCCACGGCTAGTCGGACGCGCTCCGCTATCTGGCGGGCGCTCTGGGAATCGGTGCCCGGTAGAAGCAGGGCGAACTCGTCACCGCCGTACCGGAAGCCAAGGTCGCCGTCGCGCACTGAAGCTCTGATGGCGCGGGCAGTGTCCTGCAGCAGAGCATCTCCGGCCGGGTGACCGTTGACGTCGTTGAAGTGCTTGAACCCGTCGAGATCCAGCATCACCAGGACCAGCGGCTGGCTGGCCGGATCGTCGATCAGTGCCGCCACCCGTTCATCGAACGCGCCGCGGTTTCGAAGTCCCGTGAGCGCGTCGGTCTCGGCACGGTCGGCGACGGCTCTCAGCGTATCCGCGTTGCGAAGCGCGATCGAAGCCTGACCGGCGAATAGTCGGGCGACCTCGAACTCCTCGGCGCTGAAGGATGCGTCTTTCGCTCCCATGCGTCCGACGTTGAGAGTGCCGGCGACCTCGCCGTCGACCAGGAGCGGGACCACGATCAGAGCCTCGTGCTCGTCCGGGGTGCCGGGGATCGTCGCCGCCCGTGGATCCGCCAGGACGTCGTTGACGCATTGTGCCGCGCCATGTTCGACGACCCAGCCCGTGATCCCAATGTCCAGCGGGAAGGTCGACTCGATGATCAGTTGCGCAAAACGGTCGCGCGCCAGCACCGGGCGCAGGACGTTCTCGGCCCTGTCGACGCGATAGATCGTCAGGTTGTCATAGGCCAGGACGGCTTTGAGGGAGTCGGCGATCATCTCGAAGACGCCGCTCGCGTCAAGGGTCGACAGCAAGCGCTCGCTTACCTCCAACAGCCGCCGCTGGTTCCGCAGCGCCCGTCGAGCCTGATCGTCCGCTCGCCACCAGCGATCTCCGACCCACCACAGCAGGCCGTACATGAAGGCCAGCATCACACCCGTCTCGAGGAACGACAGATCCGATTGGAACGAGCCGCCCGAATCCACCAGACCAAGCGAGTCGGGGATGATCGCCACGCCAACGAGACTCGCTGCAAACGCGGCCGACAGGACCGCGAGGAGAACTCGACCACGCGCGGCGGGCAGCGCCAGTACGGCGCCGGCGAGCGGCAGGACGACCGCGCCGTCGAGGCTCGCCTGCAACATCGGCGCCACCGTGACCCCAAGGAAGATCAGCACGGCGCCCGCGACGAGTAGGGCACGCGGCGCAAAACCTCGGCGAAGGAACAGGAGGGCGAAGAGCAGCGCCGCCGCGACCATGAGGGCGACGACCAGCTGGCCCGTCTTCTGGGAATCGGGGGATCTCAGGGCCCCCAGCAGGAACATCGTGACCGCGGCAGCTGCACAGGCCGCCGCCAGCCCCGCAAAACGCTGGTCATGGTCCGATTCGCCGACAGCCGTTCGTTCGGTCATGGCTCCCACTGACGTGGCGCCGCCTCTCGTCGAACCCGCCTCCGCCTCTTGAGGTTGGGCCTCGAGGTGATCGCTGGGCCCCGTCTGCGACCAAGCATCGCACATCCACGAGCAGTTGAGCGACGCAAATGGTGCTCCCGGGAACCGCTCCCCGGAACCGCATCGGCGGCCGTCAGTGAACCGCGAAGCCCACTACCAGCAGAACGAAGCCCACGCCAAGGATCAGTCCGCCGAGTTGAGCGCGCCGGCGCAGCTCCTGAGCCATGATCGAGGCGGCGCTGGTGCCTTCGTCGCGCAGACGCGTGCCGCGCCAACCTTCGTAGCGGGCGAGGTTGGATTCCTGCGCCTTGAGTTCCTGATAGCGGCTCCAGGGCCCCTTGGCTCGCTGGTAGCCGACGACGACAAGCACCACGCCGAGTCCCCAGCAGATCAGGTTGATTACGCCCATCGTCGCTTCCCCGCTGCGCCTATTCGGTTTTGGCCAGCCGCTCGCGGAGAGCGGTCTGGACCATTGCGGCGTTGGCCTGGCCTCGCGTCGCCTTCATCACTTGACCCACGAGAAACCCGACGGCGGCGCCCTTGCCGGCGCGATAGTCGGCCACCGCGGCAGGGTTCGCGGCCAGTACTTCGTCGACCGCGGTACCGAGTGCACCGGCATCGGATATCTGGCGGAAGCCCCGCGCCTCGACGATCGCGGCAACGACCCGGCCGGTCGCGAAATGCTCGGCGAAGACTTCCTTGGCGTTCGTGCCCGAGATCGCGCCGTCGGCAACGAGCTTGACCAGGGCCGCCAGCTGGACCGGATCGGCCGAGCCGCCGCTCTCCTCGCCCTTGACCAGACGCATGTATTCGCCCGTCACCCAGTTTGCGAGCAGCTTGGCCGGTACTCCTTCGCCGGCCGCCAACGCCCCTTCGAAGAGCGCCGTTGAGGCCAGGTCATTGACCAGCACCGACGCGTCGTACCCGGAAAGGCCGAACTCGGTCTGATAGCGCGTCCGCCGCACCGCTGGCAACTCCGGCAGCCGGGCCTTGATCGCCGCCAGCCATTCGGGCGTGGTCGTCAGCGGCGGTAGGTCCGGCTCGGGGAAGTAACGGTAGTCGTTCTCTTCTTCCTTGGGCCGCATGTGATAAGTCGACTGGCTCGGGTCGTCCCAGCCGCGGGTTTCCATATGGACTGCCCCGCCGCCGTCGATCAGCTCGGCCTGCCGTTCGATCTCGAACGCGATTGCGCGCTCCACGGCCCGCATCGAGTTCATGTTCTTGACCTCGACGCGTGTCCCGAATGCTTCGCGGCCGATGGGGCGGATCGAGACGTTGGCCTCGACCCGCATCTGGCCGTTCTCCATCTCCGCGTCCGACGCCCCGATCGTCCGCATCAGCAGCCGCAGCTCCTCGGCGTAGCGGCGAGCCTGTTCGGCCGTCCGGATGTCGGGCTCGGTCACGATCTCCATCAGCGGCATCCCGGAGCGGTCGAAGTCGATGAGGCTCCTGCGGGCGAGGCTGACTCTTCGGCCGTCCCGGTCCTCATGGATCAGCCGGCCCGTGTCCTCCTCGAGATGAGCCCGCCGCACGCGAACCGTGAACGGGCCCTCACTCGTGTCGAAGGTGAGCTTGCCGTTGGCGACCAGCGGCAGCTGGTACTGGCTGATCTGATAGCCCTTGGGGATATCGGGATAGAAGTAGTTCTTGCGGTCCCAGCGGGTCGTCGTCGCGACTTCGCCGTCGATGGCGAAGCCGGTGGCGATGACCCACTCGACCGCCGACTTGTTGATCGTCGGCAGCGTTCCGGGCAGGCCGAGGCAAACCGGACAGCAATGGCTATTGGGCTCTGCGCCTTCGATCTGGGTGTCGCAGGCGCAGAACATCTTGCTGGCGGTCTTGAGCTGGCAGTGGATCTCGATGCCGATGACGGCCTCGTACCGTGCCAGCGCTCCGGTTCCGGCCGCGGCCGGAGCGGATGTCACGCCGCGCCCTTGCGGCGCGCCACAAAGCGCCCGATTCGAACGAGAGCTTCCTTCAGCTCGGCTTCACTGGTCGCGTAGCAGCATCGAACGTGACCCTCGCCGGCCTCGCCGAAGGCGGTTCCCGGCACGACGGCCACGGATTCCTCGCGCAGCAACTGCTCCGCGAACTGGTCGCTGGTCAGTCCCGTGGACGTGATCTGGGGGAAGGCGTAGAAAGCGCCGCGCGGCTCGAAGCAGCGCAGGCCGATCTCGTTGAACCCGTCGACCAGCAGCCGCCGGCGCCGGTCGTACTGGCCGACCATGCGGGCAATGTCCGGCTCGCCGGACTTCAGCGCCTCCAGGGCGGCATCCTGGGCCGCCGTGGCGGCCGACATGATCACGTACTGGTGGACCTTGAGGATGCCTTCGAGGATCTCCGACGGGGCGCAGACGTAGCCGACTCGCCAGCCGGTCATGGCGTAGGCCTTGGAGAAGCTGCCCATCGTCACGGTGCGGCGGCGCATGCCGGGCAGAGCGGCCATGGCCCGCATCTGATAGCCGTTGTAGACGAGCCGGTCGTAGATCTCGTCGGTGTAGACCAGCAGGTCGTGGCGGACGGCGATGCGCGCGATCTCGTCCTGGACCTCGGGCGGCAGGACGGCTCCGGTGGGGTTGCATGGGTAGTTGAGCAGCAGCGCCTTGGTCCTCGGCGTGATCGCCGCCTCGACCTTCGCCGGATCGAGAGCGAAGTCCTCGTCGATGGTTGTCTTCACGCCGACCGGGACGCCGCCGGCGAAGATGACCGCCGGCCGATAGGACACGTACGACGGCTCGTGCATGATCACTTCATCGCCCGGATCCAGAGTGGCGCGGACGGCGACGTCCAGAGCCTCGGAGCCACCGACCGTGATGAGGATCTCCTCGGTGGGGTCGTAGCGCACGCCGTACAGGCGCTCGAGATGATGGGCCAGGGCACGTCGCAGCTCGATCGTGCCGTAGTTGCTGGCGTAGTGAGTGCGTCCCTGGGCCAGGCTGTGCCGCCCGGCTTCGACGACTTGCGGCGGAGTATCGAAGTCGGGCTCCCCTACTCCCAGGCTGATGACGTCGGTCATGGTGGCCAGGATGTCGAAGAAGCGGCGGATGCCCGAGCGCGGGACCTCGTCTACACGACGCGCCAGGACGCGGGTCGAGAGAGGCGGGCGCTCCGGCTCGGCTTCGGAATTGAGGATCGAAGGATCGGTCTTGAGACGGTTGCCGGGCTGAGTCGTGGGTGTAGTCATCGGTAGGTCCTTCACGAATGGCCGCCGGCGCCTGGGGCGGAAGCGCCACTCTTCTGGCGTTCCTTCCGCTCGATCGGGCTGGGCGTGGTGGGATCGTCGGTCAGCTGCAGCTCGGCGGGTTCTAGGTCCCGCCATGGTGCTCTGGCCGTGATCCCTTCGTACGCGCGGGCCAGACGAAGCATCGACAACTCGCTCCACGGCGCTCCGATTATCTGGAGGCCGACGGGCAAGCCGTCCGAAAGGCCGGCCGGGATCGACATTCCCGGCAGGCCCGCCATGTTGATCGGCAGGGTGCAAGCGTCGGACAGGTACATCGCGACCGGATCTTCGGTCCGGGCGCCGAGCGAAAACGCCACGGTGGGACTGGTCGGCGCGCAGATCGCGTCGAAACCCGCCGCCCAGACAGCGTCGAAGTCCGCCTTGATGAGTGTCCGCACTTTCTGCGCCTTGAGGTAGTACGCGTCGTAGTAGCCGGCCGACAGGGCGTACGTGCCGAGCATGATCCGGCGCTTGACCTCGGGCCCGAAGCCGGCTCCTCTCGTCTTGATGTAGTCGGCGATGAACTCGCCCGAGCTGCGGTCGTTGTAGCCGTACCTGACGCCGTCGAAGCGGGCCAGGTTGGAGCTGGCCTCGGCCGGGGCAATGATGTAGTACGTGGCCAGACCGTAATCGGTATGCGGCAGGCTGACTTCCTCTACGCGAGCGCCGGCCTGCTCCATGGCGCCGACCGCTTCTCGAATGCGAGCGGCTACGCCAGGCTCCATGCCCTCGACGAAGTACTCCTTGGGGAGCGCGATGCGCTTGCCTTTGAGATACGCGGCGGCTTCGTCGTCCGAAGTTGCGAGGCCGAGCAGCTCGGTGGGGACGGGTTCCGGCGCGGACGTGGCGTCGCGATCGTCGCGCCCCGCAACGGCGTGCAGGAGTGTGGCGGCGTCGCGGGCATCGCGGGCGAACGGCCCGATCTGGTCGAGGCTGGACGCGAAGGCCACGATTCCGTAGCGGCTGACACGGCCGTAAGTGGGCTTGATCCCGACGACTCCGCACATCGAGGCTGGCTGGCGGATGCTGCCGCCCGTGTCCGTACCGATGGCGAGAGGCGTGTGGAACGAGGCCACGGCCGCCGCTGATCCGCCCGAACTGCCGCCCGGCACGCGAGTGAGGTCCCACGGGTTGGCGGTCGGGCCGTAGGCCGAATGCTCGGTCGAACTGCCCATAGCGAACTCGTCCATGTTCGTCTTGCCCAGAATCACGGCGCCGGCGTCCTTGAGTCGGGCCGCCACGGTGGAGTCGAACGGGGCGATATAGCCCTTGAGGATCTTCGAGCCGGCCGTGGCCTGGCCACCCTTGACCGAAACGAGATCCTTGAGCGCGATCGGAATGCCGCACAGCGGATGCAGGGCGTTGAGGGCAGCCGTACCGGCGCGGCGAGCTTCGGCGATGCGCTTGTCGGCGGCATCGGCCTGGGCCAGCGCGTTCTCGCGGTAGATCACGAGCCAGGCGTTGAGGGCGTGGTTCTGCCGCTCGGCCGCGGATAGATGGGCTTCGGTCAGCGCACGCGACGAGATCTCACCGCTGCGCAGGAGCGCAGCCATCTCGTGGGCGCGGAGTCGCGTCGGGTCGGCCATGCTACGCGCCGCCCTCGCCGCCCAGGATGGCCGGCACGACGAAGTGGCCACTCTCGCTCCGCTCCGGGGCATTAGACAACGCCTCGTCCACCGTGAGAGACGGCCGGACGGCATCCTCGCGCAGGATGTTGGCCACCTCGATGGTCTGGGCCGTCGGCGGAATGTGCTCCGTGTCGAGCGTAGCGAGGATCGCGTACTGGTCGAGAATATGGTTGAGTTGCCCCTCCAGGCGCGCCAGCTCGTCCTCGGTCAGACCGAGGCGGGCGAGGAACGCGACGTGCTCGACATCGGCACGGGTGAGGTTGGCCATGCCGGGGATGATACCGGACCGGACCACACCCAAGCGAACAGCCGGGAGTCGGACCGAGGCCGCCGCTAGCCCGAAGCGCCGGCTGCCGGCTCCACGTAGAGTTCGAAATGACGAACGCCCATGCCGAGGAGGCGCATGAACGAGTTTCAGATTCACCCCATGACCACTGCCGACGTGGAGGCCGTCGGCGCCCTGTATCAGTCGGGCGGGTGGGACGCGCGACGGAGCTTCCTCGTCCGCTTCCTGGCCAACCCGGCCTGCCAGTCGCTCGTCGGGGTGCGCGACGGTGCCGTCGTCGCGACCGGGATGGCCACGGTCAACGGGCCGGTCGGCTGGGTGGGTTCGATCTTCGTCGACGCTTCCCTGCGACGTCAGGGCCTGGGACGGGCGATGACGGACGAGGTCTGCGCCCGGCTCGATGCGGCAGGCTGCACTACCCACGTGCTCATCGCGTCGGAGTACGGCAAGCCGATGTACGAGACGATGGGCTTCCAGATCGACGGCTGGTACCAGATCCTCGAATCGTTCCCGACCCGGCAGGCGCCGATCCCATCTCGCGGCAAGACACTTCGGCAGATGCGGCCCGACGACATCGCCCGAGTCGGCCGGCTGGACATGCGAGCGACCGGCGAGGACCGCAGCAAGTTGCTGACGCCCCTGGCCGATACCGGCTGGCTGCTGGAGACCGGCGACGAGCTGCTCGGCTATCTCATTTCCGTGCTGCCCGAGTCGGCCGCGCTGGTTGCGCCCGACCCGGAAGATGCGCTCCTTCTGCTCGAACTTCTGCGGCATCTCGGCAGCGGTCGCGGTCGCGACAGGACCGTCCGGGCGATGACAGTGCAGGGCCGACAGCCGGGTCAGGAGATGCTCGAACGACACGGCTGGAAGCCGACCTTCGCGACTCCGCGGATGAGCCGGGGGCGGGCGATCGAATGGGAGCCGGCGCTCATCTGGAGCCTCCTCGGATTCGCGTTCGGGTGAGCCGATGAACGCCGTCGAAGCTCTGGAAATCAGGGACCTGACCAGGACCGACATTGATGCGGCAGTGGCTCTCGCTACCGCCCAGGGCTGGAGGGACCGGCGCAGCTTCTACGATCTAGTCATCCGGACGTCGACGTCACGGCCACGCGTAGGCACGGTCGGCGGCCGCGTCATCGCCACCGGCATTGCCACGGCCAACGGGGCGGTTGGCTGGCTCGGCGGGATCGTGGTGGACGCGCGGTTCCGTCAGCGAGGCTACGGGCGGGCGATCACCGAGGATTTGGTCCGGCTGCTGAGGGCGGCCGGATGTTCGACGTTGTCGCTCGAAGCAACCAATGCCGGACGGCCGATGTACGAACGGATGGGCTTCCGGGTGACGACGCATTACCACCAGATCGAGGCCGGACACCTCGACGGTCTACCCGATCCTCCGGCCGGAACGAGCGTCCGGAGGCTGGACGCGGCCGACCTACCGGCGGTCTTCGAACTCGACCTCGCGGCGACCTCCGAAGACAGGTCGGTGCCGTTGACTGTCCTGGCGGGAGCGGGCGGCTGGGTTCTCGAGGATGTGACCGATGGCGGGAGTGGCTCGGGCGGCGCGTCCGCAGACGCGTCCCGGGGCGCAATCCGTGGGTTCCTACTCCCGTCGGAACGTTCCTACGGAGCGATCATCGCGCCGCGCTTCGAGGACGGGCTCTTCCTGCTCGATCTCCATCGCTCGATCGTGCCGGTCGGAGCGCACGTCCGAGCCGGGATCCCGGGCGAACACATCGAAGCCGTGCACGAGCTTCAGGCACGCGGCTGGCAGGAGACGTGGCAGGCTCCCCGCCTGCTGCTCGGTCCGGACATTCCGTGGCGCCCGGAATGGATCTGGGGCCAGATCAACTCGGCAATGGGCTGAAGCGAGCCGCCGCCAGCGAGGTCAGTCGGCTCGCTCGAGGTCAAGTCCGTCCGTCTCGGCACCGGGGACTTCACGCTCGTTGTGGGCCGAGTAGTCCGGAACACGCCGCTCATACGAACCGGTCATCAGCGGCGACGAGATCATGAAGTCGGCCGAGGCTCGGTCGCACGCTACCGGAATGTTCCACACGACAGCGACCCTCAGCAGAGACTTCACGTCGGTGTCGTGCGGCTGGGGCTCGAGCGGATCCCANNTGCCGTCGGCGATCATGGCGCCGACTTGAAGGTCGCCACCAAGTGGCCCCGACTGCAGCAACTCGACCGGCAGATCCAGCTCTCGCTGGAGCATCAGGCCGGTTGTCCCGGTGGCCACGAGTTCGTGGGCTTCGAGCATGGAGCGGTTGTAGCGAGCCCACTCGATGAGGTCCTGTTTCTTGTTGTCGTGGGCGACGAGCCCAATGCGCTTCCGCGGCGCAAGTTCGATGCTTTTCATGAGCACAGGATGACAGAAGCACGCGAACAGGGGCTCCGGCGGTTTGGTTGACTCCACGAAAGCCGGCGCTCCTCGGCTCCTGCCGCCCCGGCATGACGGCTTCGTCCGGACGCCGAAGTCGGTCAAGACATGGTCGGGGCGAGAGGAGTCAGCGCGACACTATACGGGTGAAAGTCCGGAGGGGGCGTGAAGGCCCGGAGGCGCGGCAGGCCAAAGGTTGACTGTCCAGCGGGTCGGGAAGACCATGGAGCCCGAGCCGCCGACAGGGGACCAAGACATGACGATCCGCTCTCTGGCCGTTGGGAGTCGCGCCTGGCGGCCGCTGGCGGGCCCGCTCGTAGCCGTTGCGCTCGCTGGCTGCTTCGGGCCAGTCACTGGATCGCCGACCGGCGGACCGACTCCTGCTCCGACTCACACCGCTTCGCCGACGCCTGTCCCTGGGTTCAGGGTCACTGGCTCCATGACCGATGCCCGCGACGACGCCACCGCTACGCTCCTCACCGACGGACGTGTCCTGATTGCTGGACCTGCCTTCTCATCAGCGTTCCCACGAGCGACTCTCGCCTCCGCCGAGCTGTATGACCCAAAGACTGGCATCTTCAGCCCGACCGACCCGACCGCTGAAGTCCCCGGCGGCCATACCGCGACGCTGTTGTCCGACGGCCGCGTTTTGATCGCTGGAGGCGACGGGGATCTCACAGCAAATTCCGGCGGGCCCCTGGCCTCGGCCGAGTTGTGGGATCCCAAGACCGGCAAGTTCGCCCCGACGGGCTCCATGATCACCAGTCGTGACGGTCACACCGCGACATTGCTGTCCGACGGGCGCGTACTCATCGCCGGAGGCTTTGGGCTCGTCAGCTCCGGTACCTACGGGGTCCTGGCCTCGGCCGAGCTATATGACCCGAAGACCGGGACCTTCACCGTGACCGGTTCCATGACCACCGCTCGCCAGTACCACACCGCGACTCGGCTGTCCGACGGTCGCGTCCTGATTACTGGCGGCTTCGATGTCTCGGGGGCGAGCCTTGCCTCGGCCGAGCTGTACGACCCGAGGACCGGCACCTTCACCGTGACCGGTTCCATGACCCACGCACGCCTCTTTGACACCGCGACGTTGCTTTCAGATAGCCGCGTCCTCATGGCCGGAGGGTGGACAGGCACTGAGGCGAACAGTGGGCTCCAGACAACTATCGCCTCCGCCGAGCTGTATGACCCGAAGACCGGGACCTTCAGTCCGACCGGCTCAATGACCACCGATCGTAGCGGTCATACCGCTACGGCGCTGCCGGACGGTCGGGTTCTGGTCGCCGGGGGAGAAGATGACTCGGGGGCCAGTCTCGCCTCAGCCGAGCTATTTGACCCGCGGACCGGCACATTCGACACTGCCGGGTCGATGTCCACCAGCCGCGATGGGCATACCGCGACGTTACTGTCCGACGGGCGCGTCCTCATCGCAGGAGGCATCGTCCGACCGCCCTGGGAACCCATCGACGTCCGCACCGTACTCGCCTCAGCCGAGGTCTACCAGCCTCCGCCGAGACTGAGGTGACGCCTCGGCGGAGCCAGTTGGACCGAACCGTTCCTCGGGCTTGATGCCCGCGGCATCACCATCCGCTCTCACATCTCTGGCGCACTGTCAGGGGCACATCAGAGTTGAGATCGGCGGCCGATCTGGAGTAGAGCGTCCGACTGAAGCCTCGAAGATCGCCGACACCGTTGGATCCCATAGCCGCGGTCTGCCGGATCGGCTGCCGCTACTCCCCCGCCAGCAGACGGCGAAAGCCTTCCTCGTCCAGGACCGGCACGCCCAATTCCACGGCTTTGGCGAGCTTTGAGCCGGCGTTCTCGCCAGCGACAACGTACGAGGTGTTCTTCGACACGGAGCCCGAGGCTCTGCCGCCGGCGGCGCGGATGGCCTCCTCGGCGGCGGGGCGGTCCCAGCCGGTGAGCGTGCCGGTAACGACTACGGTCTTGCCGGTGAGAGGGCCCGCGTCGCCACTACTGTCGCCGACGGCGCCACTCCCGGGGCCACTCCCCGGGGCCACTCGTCTGGCGGGCGGCTCGGCAACTACGCCTGCGGTCACCAGGTCATCGAGCACGAGCGCAGTTTCGGGCGCGGCGAAGTAGCCGGCCACTGCCGCCGCGACCACCGGCCCGATGCCCGGCACTTCGAGCAACTCCTCGGCGGTCACGCCGGGCAGCGACCGAGCCACGAGCGCGGTCCACTCCCCTGCATCGATACCCTCGGCCGGCCAGCGGGAAGCGATCCAGCCGGCCAGGTCGATCGCCGTGGTCTCGCCCACCTGGGGAATGCCGAGCGCGTTGAGGATGCGCGCCAGCGGCCGCCGGCGCGACTTTTCTATCGATGCCTTGAGGTTCTCGGCGCTCTTGCGGGCAAACCGGTCGAGGCTCGCCAGGTCGTCCACTGAGACCCGGTAGAAGTCGCCGCGGGTCTTGACCAGGCCACGTTCCAGGAGCTGCTCCAGAACGGCCCAGCCGGCGCCTTCGATGTCCATCCCGCCGCGACCGGCGAAGTGGGCGAACTCGCGCGAGAGCCGGGCCGGACAGCGGGTGTTGGGGCAGTAGTGGCGGACCGCGCCCTCGTCGCGGACTACGGCCGTGCCACAGACCGGGCAGACCGCGGGCATTTCGAAGATCCGCTCGGTCCCGGTCCGGCGCTCAGGAATCGGCCGCACAACTTCCGGGATCACGTCGCCGGCCTTCTGGAGCACGATCCAGTCGCCGATGCGCAGATCCTTGCGGTGGACCTCGTCGAGGTTGTGCAGGGTGGCGCGGGCCACAGTTGAGCCGGCGACCTTGGCCGGTCGCATGTGAGCCACCGGCGTCAGCGTGCCCGTCCGACCGACATACGGGACGATGTCTTCGAGGACGGTCTCGACCTGCTCGGGCGGGAACTTGTAGGCGATGGCCCAGCGGGGAGCGCGCGCCACCATGCCCAGCCTCTGCTGCTGGTCGTAGCGGTCGACCTTGACGACGACGCCGTCGGTTTCGTACGGGAGTTCGTGGCGTCTCTCGCGCCACTCCTCGAGGAAGCGGCAGACGCCGTCTATGTCGAGGCCTTCGGCCCGGTCGGGGTTGACCGGCAAGCCCAGGGCGGCAAGTCGGGCCAGGGCGCCGGACTGGCTCGTGGCGGCGGCGCCGGCCGCGCCACTCCCGCCGGCCGCGTCACCAGACGTGCCCACGCCACTCGCCCCGTCCTCGATCAGCTGGTACATCCACGACGAGAGGCGCCGTTCCGCGGTCACTCGCGAGTCGATCTGGCGCAGCGAGCCCGCCCCGCTGTTGCGCGGATTGGCGTAGGTCGGCAGTCCGGCCTCTTCGCGGTCGGCGTTGATCCGGGCGAACTCGGCCTTTGGCATATACACCTCGCCCCGGACTTCGACGGTGGCCTGCTCGCGCAGCCGCTCCGGAAGGACCGAGATCGTGCGCAGGTTGGCGGTCACGTCCTCGCCGGTCGTGCCGTCGCCGCGCGTCGCCCCTTGCACGAAGCGGCCGCGTTCGTAGCGCAGAGAAATGGCCAGGCCGTCGATCTTGAGCTCGGCCACGTAGCGCAGTTCGGGTGCAGACTCCGGAGCCGGAGGCAAGCCGAGGCCGCGACGTACACGGGCGTCGAAGGCACGGAGTTCATCCTCGTCGAACACGTTTCCGAGCGAGAGCATCGGCCGGCCGTGGACAACCTCACCGAACGTGCCGGTCGGTGCCGCGCCCACCCGTTGGGTCGGCGAGTCGGGCGTGACCAACGCCGGGTACGCGGTCTCGATCGCGACGAGCTCGCGCATCAACTGGTCGTATTCGGCGTCGCTCAGATCCGGGGCATCCGCCACGTAGTAAAGCTCGTTGGCCCGCCGGATGACCGGCGCCAGTTCCGCGTGGCGTCGGCGCCCGCCGTCCTCGCCCAGCGAGCGCGCTGCCTCGACGGCGTCAGGTGCTACCGGCAGCCCGACTTCGAGCCCGGCTACCATATCCGACTCGCCCATCGCCCGCCCTCCGTGAAAGAACCGACTGCGAGTCGATTCTCGCCGATCGGCCGAGCGTGCGCACGGTCTCTAGCGACTCAGGGGCTGTCGTGCCGGCCGGGCAGGTCGGGGACGGCCGACAGCGGAGCCCACGTATTGCGAACCGTCCCGTCGTCGGAGACACGGCGATGGTGATGCTCCGGACAGTGCCTGACGTAGTCCATCAACTCGCTGTATCGAGCGGAGGCCAGGCCGACCACAGAATCTCCCGCGCCGTAGTAGAGCAGCAGGGTGTCCGCGGCTTCGTCCAGAACCCAGCCGTTGGGGAAGATGACATTGTCGACGTCACCGACGGATTCGTAGGTCTTGACCGGAGACATGACCCATTCATCGGAGCGGCGCAGCACGATCTCGGGGTGCTCGAGATCGAGCAGGGCAAGACCAACGCGATAGATCGGGCCGGACGCGGTGGTGTGCGCTCCGTGGTACATGACCAGCCAGCCATCGTCAGTCGCCAGCGGCGGAGGCCCGAGGCCGATCTTGCCGGCGTCCCACCACGCCCCCTCGCGCGCTTCGAGCAGGACCGCGTGGTCGCCCCAGTGGCGCAGGTCGGGCGAGTACGACACCCAGATGTGGGCCGGACCCGTGATCGGTGCGGGGCGGTGGATCATGACCCAACGGCCGTCGAAGCGGCGCGGCAGCAGTGCCGCGTCCTTGTCGTCGGGCGCCATGACGGGGCCGAATCGCCGGACCTCCCGGAAGTCCTTCGTCATCGCCAGCGAGACGAGAGGGCCGCGGCCGCTGTACGCGGTGTAGGTAATGGCCCACTGATCGAGTTCCGGCAAGTAAACGAGGCGCGGATCCTCGCAGCCCCAGACCTCTTCGGGGTGGTCGGGGTGGGGCGCCAGCAGGGGCTCGTCGTCGAATCGCCAGTCGGTGATGCCGTCGTCGCTGCGAGCCACGTGCAGCTGGGAGATGCCGCGCAGATCCTCTACCCGCAGCAGCAGAACCACCTCATTGCCGACGCGCGCCGCGCCGGGGTTGAAAACCGTGTTGGCAGGGTACGGCAACTGATCGGCGGTGATGATCGGGTTGCTGGGATTCCTGACGAAAAGGTTCCTGCCGCTCATCGCCGTCATCCTGAGATGCCCGTGGCGCGCCCGGCTGGGGCGTGGTCGCGGGGCTTGCTACGTGTTCCGATCGACTTTCGCAATTCACGCATCGTTTCTAGCGCGGTCAGCCACATGAGCGTGGACTCGGCGCCCTGGTTCTGGTTTGGCCCAGTCGGTGTCAGGCCATCGAAACAGCCGCCGCTCAACGGGTTGGCAATGGCGATCCCGACGTCGTTGTCGCCGAGGAACCAGCCGTATGCCATCTCCGCGGCGTCGGCATACCGCCGGCGCCCCGTGGCTCTGAATGCGCCCGCGGCCGCGGCGATCATCGACGCGGCTTCGATCGGCTGCTGATCGAAGCGACTGCGCTCACGGCCGCGCCGCCACCAATTCCGGTTGCCGATCGGCGAGAAGACGCCCGCGTCTCCGGTTTGAACTTCGACGAGCCAATCCAGGACCGAACAACCCCTCGCCAGAAGAAGGTCATTGCCCAGTCGCCGCCCGGCTGTGATCAGGCCCAACGGAACCAGGGCGTTTTCGTAGGTGAGGACGGGATCAGGCCAGGGCCATTGCATGTCGGGATCGCCGAATCTCGCAACCAGACGCGCAGCGAGGTTCTCGAACACCGGCTGAACCTCGTCCGCCACACGCGCCGTCGCGACCATGTCACACGCCACGAGAAGGGCCGAAATCGGGCGGAAACCATCGAATGACGCCGTTGCCGGCAGCGCCCGAAGGAACAGCTGCCGAGCTCGCTCGGCCATCTCGCTGCCCGGCCTCTCGACCGTCACCGACGCCAAAGCGACGAGGGCGCGCGCGTGGCAGTCCTCCGAGGCCTCGATGTCGAGCCACCGGCCGTCGGCGTCGCGGAAGTTGAGGAAGCGGCCGACCGAATAGTCGAAGGCTTCCTGCAGGAAGCGCAGCGAGTTCCGGGCGCTCAGTTCCACAGCCTCCCACCCAATCTGGCGGGAGTGGAGCATGTCCACGACAAGAGCCCGCGCCACGTCGTCGGTGCAGTAGCCAAAGCGAGGGTCAGGTTCGGCGCCGATGGCGTGCTGCCAGATCCCGACGCCGGAGGTCAAGGCGTCGAGATGCAGCCGGTTCACCGCGCGAAGGGGCCGCTTGATCGGGGCTTGCGGCGCCGCAAGACCGGTTGTGCGACTAAGCACGAACCGCCTCTGCTTGGGCCGCGCCCACAGCCAGGCCCACTCCCGAACCCACAAAGGCTCCTCGCCCAGCCAGTACGACACGGTCGAAGATCTCGCGGTACCTGGCTCCGACTTCACTCCAGATCATCGTCCGGCTGTACTCATACGCCCGCCGGCCGAGCTGCCGGCGCAGGGCCGGGTCCTGGATCAGTTCCGTCAGTGAATCGGACAGTGCGGCCGGCGAGTTCGTGCCGACCAGTCTGCCCCGGCCGGCCTCGAGCATCTCGACGGCGTAGGCGTAGCGAGTCGAGACGCACGCCCTGCCCGCGCTCATCGCGTAGGCAAGAGTGCCGGACACGATTTGGTCCTTGTTGGGGTATGGAGTCACGAAGATGTCTGCCGCGGTCAGCCAGGTGGCGAGCTCGGCCCGAGTCACGAACCGATCGATGAAGACCACTCTGTCGGCCACGCCGAGGTCTTCGGCCAGGCCCTTCAGCCTCTCGCGGTAGCTCTCACCGTCGCGCCGCAGCAGCTCCGGATGCGTGGCTCCCAGGATCACGTAGTAGGCCGTCGGATCGGCCTCGATCACGACCGGCATGGCCTCGATGACCGACTCGTAGCCCTTGCCCGGCCCGAGCAGCCCGAAGCTCAGGATCATCGGTCCCGGCTCCATGCGAATGCGCGGCTTGACCGTGGCCGGGTCCGTCAGCTGGAGGTCCGGCACGCCGTGGGGAACGATGCTCAGCTTCTCCGGCTCGACGTCGTACAGGCGACACAGCAGATCCGCAGCCGAGCGCGACATCACGACCGACGCTGCGCTGGCGTTGATCAAGCCCAGCAGCACTCGGCGCTGTCCCTCCGACGGGCTGAATGGGACCGTGTGAAGCGTCGTGACGATGGGCTTGGCCAGAGCCGCAACGAAGTCCAGGACGTAGCCACCATCGCTGCCGCCCCAGATCCCGTATTCGTGCTGGATGGAGACAACTCCGACGCCCGATTGATTGATCGACTGGGCGACCTCAAGGTAGTCCGCCCTGACGTCCCGCCTGATCCGGTATTGGACCTCGGCCGGATAGATCGCCGGACCGTCGAATGGGTGAAGAGCCGCGATCTCATGGCTGCCCGTAGCGTCGGCGAGATCGCGCGTGAACGTGGCAATGCCACAGCGACGCGGCGGGTAGGTCGCGACGAATACGTTGGCCGGACTCATAGTGCCTGACTGGACCATCAACCAGAGGCTTCTGGCAGGCCCGTGAGTGCCGGATCGGTCCGAAGTCTTCGCGGGCGTCGCAGGCCCGGAACTCGGCCAACGGCCTTCTGCCGTCTCTGGGACCAGAGCAGGCCCGGCGGCTGCACGTCCCGGTAGAGCCGATGCAATTCGAGGTCACTTCACTTTAGCCCCATATGCCGATTCCCGCCAGTGCCAAGCCCGCTGGACGGAACCCCAGCCGGGGCGCGTCAGCCGGTCAGTTCGAGATTGGCGATGCTGGCCAGCAGCGTCTTGATTCCGCCGCCGTGGGAGAACGCGACGGTTACCTCTTCGTCGTTGCGCGTCAGTTTCGACGTGACCACGATCCCGTCGCCCAGGCGGGCGTGGCGGACACGGTCGCCGTCACGGAATTGCCGCTCCCCTGGGATGCGCGGCCGCGACGGAAGAGCAGGGCGCGACTGCCCGGCGCCCGATCCGATGCCCCGCGGCACGTCCAGACTCCCCGAACGTGCTCCGGAGTCGTAGGCTTCGCGGCGTGCCCCCAAGTCGCGGGTGGGGCGGAACGGCTCGCCCGGTCTGGGGGCTCCGGCCACGCCGCTGCCGCTGCGGTACGCTCCCCCGCCGGCACGGATTGGCGTTCCCAGGCGGCTTCCCTGGCGGCGGCCGAACACCATGTCGGGGTCCACCTGGCCCACGTCGTCATCGAAGTCGTCGCCGCGTTCCAGACGCGGTCCGGTCATCAGAGCCGCGGGGATCTCGAACAGGAAGCGGCTGGGAACGGAGAGGCCACCCTGACCCCAGGTCGCGCGCCGGGCGGCATGAGAGAGGAACAGCCGCCGCTTTGCCCGGGTGATGCCGACGTAGGCGAGCCGCCGTTCCTCCTCGAGTTGCTTCTCGTCGTCGAGCGACCGGCTGTGCGGAAAAACTCCCTCCTCCAGACCCGCGATGAAGACCACCGGAAACTCGAGGCCCTTGGCGGCGTGGAGCGTGATCAGGGTCACGGCGTCGGCGCCCGCTTCGTACGAATCCTGGTCGGCGACCAGCGCCGTTTCCTCGAGGAACCTGTCCAGGGCATCGTCCGGCGTCAGGTCGTCGTAGCGCGTGGTCACCGAACGCAGCTCGAGCAGGTTGTTCCAGCGTTCCTCGCCCTCTTCGGAGCCATCCGCCAGCATGGCGCGATAGCCCGACTCTTCCAGCACCGCGTCGAGCAGTTCGGGCAGGGGCAGAACGCCGATGCGCGTCCGGAGCCGCGAGACAAGTGCGGCGAAGCCACCGAGCGCCGTTCTGGCTCTCGAGCCCAGGGCATCGATCCGGCCGGCCGCCGCGTCCTCGATCGCGGACCAGTAGGTTGGCTCCGGTTCGGGCTCGGCACCCGACGCCGGCTGCGCTCCGGCATCGGGCTCGGCCGGGGCGCCGATCGTCCGCCCGCCGGCGGCCGCCACCCGCAGCTCCTCGAGACACTTGTCGCCGATGCCCCGGGCCGGCACGTTCAGGATCCGTTCGAAGCTGACCTGGTCGCTGTCGTTGCGCAGAATCCGCAGGTATGCCAGCGCGTCCTTCACCTCGCGGCGCTGGTAGAAGCGCGTCCCGCCTACGAGCTGGTAGCGGATGCCGTAGCGGAGGAACGCCTCCTCGATGGCGCGGCTCTGGGCGTTGGTGCGATACATGACCGCGACGTCGCCGCGTTCCCAACGCTCTATCTCCTCATCCGCTCGACGCGTCAGAGGTGAGCTTCGGCCGCCGGTCAGTTCCTCGATCTGGCGGGCGATCCACTCGGCCTCCTCTTCCTCGTTGTAGGCCTCGAAGCGGGAGATCGGCCGGCCGCCCGAAATGTCGGTCCAGAGCTTTTTGTCCTTGCGCGCGGAGTTGTGAGTGACCACCGCATGGGCCGCATCGAGGATCAGCTGGGTGGAGCGGTAGTTCTGTTCGAGCTTGATCACCGCCGCGTTGGGGTAGTCGCCCTCGAAGTCGAGGATGTTGCGGATGTCCGCGCCTCGCCAGGAGTAGATCGATTGATCGTCGTCGCCGACAACGCACAGATTGCGGTGAGCCGCTGCCAGCGCCTTGACCCACAGGTATTGCGGCCGGTTGGTGTCCTGGTATTCGTCGACGTGCAGGTATCGCCAGCGGTTCTGATAGCGCTCAAGGACCTCCGGCGCTTCGTGGAAGAGCCGGACCGCCTCCAGCAACAGGTCGTCGAAGTCCAGGGCCGCGGCCGACTTCAGCCGGGCCTGGAAGCGCCTGAAGAGCCTTGCTATCTCGCGCTCGCGATGGGTGTGGGCGTTGGCGGCTACGAACTCCGCGTCGAGCATTTCGTTCTTGGCGCGAGAAATGGCGCCCAGGATCGCGCTCGGCTTGTACTCGCCGGTGATCGGCAGGTCTTCCTCGCGCAGGATCTGCTTCATCAGCGCCTGCTGGTCGTCCGAGTCGTAGAC
>PMXR01000038.1:0-3260 GCA_003171035.1 Chloroflexota bacterium | reverse complement strand
CGCGTCTTGCCGCTGCCGGCGCCGGCCAGGATCAGTACCGGGCCGTCTGTAGTCTGGACCGCCCGTCCCTGTTCAGGGTTCAGGCGGGCCAGGATGCGCTGGCCCAGCGCGTCGGCGGCGGCCTGACGCTCGGCCAGACCAGCCACCTCAGGCTCGAACGGTGATGGCTCGGGTGGCTCGATACGCGGTCCGTCGAAAGCGTCGGCCGGCGCCACTTCGGGGAGTGGCGGCTCTTCGGTTTCGGCCGGCGGCGGAGGCGCGGAGACACCTTCGAGCATGCCACAGATGCCGTCGATCGGATCGGACGGAACGCCCGCGCCGTCATCCCTGGTACGGGCCGGCCGCCCGCGGCTTGGAGTCGAACTCACCTCTGAATTGTAGGAGCGCCGGCTTCAGCCGCCCTGCACCGAGCGGCCACCGGCGACAGCCTACTGGGGCGTAGTCACGACCTGGTTCTGAGGAGGAGCATCGATCTCGCCGACGCTGTTCCAGTGGGAGAGGACCAGCCGGATGGCAGCCGCGCCGGCAGCCGGATCGCTGGTCGTGAACTCGAGCCGCTCCAACTGGAAATCGTTCTGCGTGATCCACAGGTCCATCTGACCGCTGCCCTTGTCCTGGAGGTTCGGGATGTTGGACAACTTGGCCGACAGGGCGGCCTGGGTGACAGCCACCCGGATGTGGTAGCACTGGCCGCTCGGCTCCGACTCCATCCCTACCAGAACCGGGCTCAGGCTGGCATCACTGGCGGCCGCGACGATCTGCTGGATGAAGTAGAGCGACTGGCTCGGGAGCGCCGGGTCGATGGACAGCGTCGACGCAGTCTCTTCGGTGTACTGCGTGGCACCGTAACCGCGGATGTAGGCGAAATCCTGAGTGACGATCATTTCCCCGGAAAGACCCGGCAGTCCGGGCAGGCCTCCCGTGACGTGGGCGGCATTGTTGGCGTAGTCGATGTCACCGTCGGCCAGAGTGCCCGTCAGTGAGACCGGCAAGGCGGTGTACACGGGCGTCGGAACCGGGGTCGGAGATGTGCTGGGAGAAGGCGAGGCCGTCGGGACGGGCGTTGGGGTCGGCGACGGCGAGGGGCTGGCCGATGCGGAGGCAGCAGCCGAAGCCCCGGCCGATGCCCCGGCCGAAGAAGATGCGCCCGCACTGCCCGATGCCACGGCCGACGACGACGGTGAGGCGCTGGGGACCGGCGTGTCGGTGGGGAGCGGCGTGTCGCTGGGGAGCGGCGTGTCCGTGGCGGCGGCCTCGACGCCCACGGCAAACTGGCCGCCCGCCTCCAGGTGGAAGTGGACGGAGTTCAAGTTCTGGAGTGAAGTGGCGACCTTGGTGAGGATCTGGCGGGGGTCGGTCAGGGTCGCCGAAGTGCAACCGGCCAGGAGCGAGGCCACAGCCATCAGGCCGGCGGCCGAAAGGGCGAGCGATTTCCGACGAGACACCTGACTCCTCCACAAGAATTGCCGGCCGTTGACTTCATCGATGACGATTGCCGGCCCGAGGCGCGACCCGCGCAAGGCAGCGTGTGGCAGTGTAACCGCACCGGGCCCTGTGACGCCTGAAAGTGGCGTCGGTCGCGGCGCCGGCCGAAATAGAAGGAAGCCCCGGGCGTTGGCCTCGGGGCTTCCTGTCCACACTGCCGAAGCGCCGGCAGGCGCGGCCTGTCTAGGCGCCGATGTCGCTCGCCGCGGGGGCGGAGATGGTGACCGGCTGGTCGTAATTGGTGACTGTGATCATCAGATCGAGGCTGCCGAACGCGGACGACGCGCCCTTGACTTCCATCTGGGCCAGCCTGTTGCTGGACTTGTAGACCCAGAAGTCGACCGACGCGGAGTCGATCGTCACGGCCGGACCGCCGCTTGCCTGAGCGGCGATTTCGGCGTTGAGCTTGTCGATCGGCACGGAGACGTTGATGTGGTTGGCATCCTGGCCGCCGATCTTCTCAACACCGACGAGTGTTGCCACGACGCCGGCTGCCTTCATCTGGGTGCGGAGCTGGTCGATCTGATCGGTAACGGCGGTCATCGCCGAGGCTCCGGGGCTCGGCAGGATGCTTGGAATCGAGACCGGCAGGTCGCTGGCGAGACTGCCAAGATCGGTCTTGGTGTACTTGGGGCCAAGAAGGCTGACCTTGTAGTACATGGTGTTGCTGACGACGATCACGTCGCCCGTGATCGGAATGTTGCCGAGCATCGCCATCGCCGGGACATTGGCCGACAAATGCACTGCCGAGTTGGCCACGTCCACGTCGCCCTCGATCGCGGTGCCGTCGAGCTTGACGTCACTCGTGATCTGCATTCCGGAGCTGGCCATCGCATCTTTCAGTGCCGCGGCCTTGATGGTGCCGGACAGAGAGATCTTGAGGTGGAACGACTTGATGTCCGATCCACCGTTGATTACTGAAGTGATGATCGAGTTCGGGTCGTTCTGGTTGACGGCCGGGGCGCCCGAGCCGCCCGCGGCTCCACTGGAGCCGGCTCCCGGCGCATTGGTAGCACTGCCACTGGAGCATGCCGCGGCTGCTACGAGCACGAAACCGGCTAGAACGGCGAATGCCGACCTTCTGACACGGATCAAGATGAACTCCTCCCAGGCTAGGCTTTGTTCGATTGGGTAGGTATCTACAACAAGAAGACCCCCAATTACCGGTAGAGGTTCGTCTCGATCCGTTCGTCTGTCAAACTTCCGCGCGACAACGGTCCGCTTGTCTCACCCTGCACACAAAGAGGCCCCGAGCGCGATTGCCCGGGGCCTCTTTCGCCGGCCGGCCGGCGAATTGCGATTGTGAGTAGCGGTTAGAAGTCCATCTCGCCGCCGTGGCCGTGGCCGTTGCCGGAAGCGTCCTTCTTCTCCGGGAGGTCCGTGATCAGGGTCTCGGTCGTCAGAACCATCTTGGCGATCGAAGCCGCGTTCTCGAGGGCGGAGCGAGTCACCTTGGCGGCGTCCACGATGCCCTTCTCGAACATGTCCCCGTACTCGCCCTTGAGGGCGTCGTAGCCGAACCCGACCTTCATGGTGCGAACCTTCTCGACCACGACCTCGCCGTGATCGCCGGCGTTGTCGGCAATCTGGCGGATCGGATACTCGAGGGCTCGACGGACGATGTCGACACCGACCTGGGCGTCCGGCTCATCGAGCTTGAGCTTGTCCAGAACGGCCTGGCAATGCAGAAGGGTGGCGCCGCCACCGGCAACCATTCCCTCTTCGATGCCGGCTCGCACGGTGGACAGGGCGTCCTCGATGCGGTGCTTCTTCTC
>PMXR01000057.1 GCA_003171035.1 Chloroflexota bacterium | reverse complement strand
TCCCCGCCGGCCGCGCCACTCCCAGCCGGCCGCGCCGCTCCCAGCCGGCCGCGCCACTCCCCGCGCCCTATACTTCGCGGCGATGCAAAACTACGACCTCGTCCCGGTCGCCGTCGCACTCGTTGCGGGCTATCTCGTCGGCGGCATTCCGTTCGGGATCATCATCACCAGGCTCATCGGTGGGGTCGATCCGCGGACCATCGGCAGCGGCCGGACCGGCGGCGCCAACGTTTCGCGTGCAGTCGGCTTTCGCTGGGCGGCAGTTTCGGGGCTGCTCGACGTCGCGAAAGCGTCGGCCGTGGTGCTCTTCATCATCGCCATCGGCGGCGGGTCGGTCCCGCAGGTCCTGGCCGCGCTCATGGCGATCGTCGGGCACAGCCGCTCGCCCTACATCGGCTTCCACGGCGGCCGCGGCGTGGCGCCGGGCGCAGGCGGCGCGATCATCCTCGCTCCAGTCATCCTCCTCGCGATCTTCCCTGTCTTTGCGCTGACGATCGTGATAACGCGCATCTCGTCGATCGGGTCGCTGAGCGGCAGCCTCGTCGGCGGCATCGCGATGATCGTCATCACCGCACTCGCGCCGCTGCCGCCCATCTACACGACCCACCTCGCGCCGATCTACTTCTTGTACGGCGTGGGCGTGCCGGCCCTCATCTGGGGTTTTCACCTCGACAACATCGGTCGCCTGCTGCGTGGCGAGGAGCGGAGGATCGGCCGAAAGTCCAGGTCGGCCGCGACCGCCGGCGCCCCTGCCGCGACCGCCGGCGCCCCTGCCGCGACCGCCGGCGCCTCGGCCGCGACGGCCGGCGCCGCCACCCAGCCCACGCCCGA
Organism: Chloroflexota bacterium; assembly: GCA_003171035.1. Classification (GTDB taxonomy): domain Bacteria; phylum Chloroflexota; class Limnocylindria; order Limnocylindrales; family CSP1-4; genus Fen-1039. The sequence continues at coordinate 11,344 of PMXR01000057.1, read as the reverse complement.
GACGGAGAGCGGCGCCGCCTCCGGGCCAGCCCGCGACGAGACCGCCCGGCAGGACTAGCTCGCCGCGCACGACCCCGGAGACCGAGCCGAGGAGCAGCCGAGCGGGCAGCCGCGAAGCTGTTTCCGGAGCCCTCCGCGGACAGTCCTGGCCCGGCTCCCCCCTCCGTTGCGTAGGCCGGTTTACGACGGGTGCCTTACCACGATCGGCGTATCTTCATCGGGACTATCCAGCCGACATTCCCCATAGGAATATCCGCAGGTGCTCAAAGAGCCAACTGGGGAGACCATGGGAACGCAAATCGATTTCGTCGGGTTCTCCGACGATTGCCGCGTCGAAGGCAAGGTAGACCTCGAGGACTCGCGGCTTGCCGACATGCTCAACAGCAGCGCAAAGATCGTCGTCCGTGACGTGACCGTCGTCAGCACGCTCGACGGCCATACGCAGGCATTCGACAAGCTGGAAATCGGGCGCGACGAGCTGGACATCGTCGTCGCGAGTGGTCCTCGCGGCGACCCGAAGCGCCGGCTCGCAACCAAGCCCAACGGCGTGACGATGAAGCTCGGACCCTACTGCGCCGAAGGCTTCATGCATGCTCCGCCCACCGCGAACCCGGTTCGCGGCTTCAGCCACCGGCCGGCGATGGTCGCCGTGACGGACGCGGTCCTGGAGTACCAGTTCTGCGACGAGCCGGTCAGCCAGTGGTTCCGGACGCTGCTCGTCAACCGAGAGATGGCCGTCTCGCTCCGCACCGTGTCGAACCCCAACGGGATGCAATTCGGCGCGGCTTAGCCGACCCCGCGTGTCGGCGGCCCGCTCCTAGAAGGCCGCCGCTTTCTCCTTCGCCCTCGCGGATTGTCCGCGCGCCCGGCCCAATCGGACCGCTATGCCCCGAACCTGGCATCATTGGGGCAACAGGGGCTCACAGGAGAAATCGCTCTGTCGATGGATCGCGCTTCAGTCGGCGGCCCGGCTCGAGCAATCGCCGGCCTTGCCGCACTTCAGGACCTCGCCGTCCTGCTGGAAGGAATCGAAGATTCGAGGTCCCAGCGGCCGATCTGCCGGCAGGTGCTGGAGGCTAGGCGCAAGCTCCTCGGGCCGGACCATCCGACGACCATCGAGGTCGAGGCGCGGCTGGCTGCCATAGCCATCGAGCTGGAGGAATTCCAGGCCGCACGCGACGCCTACACCGTCCTGACCGAGCGTTGCGAGCGCGTTCTTGGCCCGCGCAATCTCGACACCCTGTCCGCCGTCCACGGTCTGGCCGTAGCCCTCTCGTTCATGGAAGAGCCCGGCATCGCCCGGCCGCTGTACGAGCGGGTCTACAACGGCCGGCGGCTGACGCTGGGCGCCGACGATCCGGCCGCGCTGAGCGCGCTTCACAACCTCGGCCTGACGCATCGAGCTCTGGGCGACAACGCCGCGGCCCGGGCCACGTTCGAACAGCTGCTCGACACTCAACGACGAGTCTTCGGCCCCGAGAACGTGCTGACACTTCGAACCATGACAAACCTGGGCAACGTTCTGATCGCAATGGAGGACTACCCACGGGCCTGCGAGGTGCTCGCCGAGCGAGTCGATCGCAGCCGGCGCGTCATGGGCTCCACCCACCCAGACACGATCGACGCCATGTTCGGCCTCGCCCGAGCGTTGTGCGGGACCGGCGACACGGCATCGGGACGCGCAATATCCGAACAGGCGCTGTCAACGACGATGGCGACTTTCGGCCCCGACTCGGCGGACACGATCTCGGCCATGAGCCAGCACAGCCGGCTGCTGCTGCGGCTGGGCGAATCGAAGAGCGCCGCCACGGCCTACCGAAGCTTGTTCGACAAGCTGACCCGGCTCAAGGGCCCCGACGACGTCGCCACTCTCGATGCCATGGCCGGTCTGGCCGACGCGGTGGGTCGCGGCGGCGACCACAAGCGTGCCCACGACCTCGACGTGCAGTTGCTGGATCGCCGCCAGAAGATCCTGGGCCCCGACCATCCGGCCACGCTCTGGGCCATCGGAGACCTCGCCTGGAACCTCGAACAGCTCGGCGACCTGAGCGGCAGCGCGGCTCGATTCGGCGAACTGGCCGAAGCCCGCGCCCGCACCCTCGGCCCCGACGAGCCCGACACGATTTGGACGCTCCAGGGCTTGACCCGCGTCCTGAGCAAGCTGGAGGCGCACGCCGACGCCCGACGTGCCTACGCCCGACTCTACGAAACACAGGACCACCGCCTCGGCGCGGAATCGGATGAATCGCTCGAGGCCCTGTGCGGGTTGGCCCGTGAAATGGGCAAGGTCGGTGAGCTCGAGGGCGCCCGGAGCAACTGGGCGCGGTCGGTGGAACTGAACGAGACGGTCCACGGGGCCCGCGACGAGCGGACTCTCGACGCGATCGTCGGCCTCGCCGGCGCGCTCGACGATCTCGGCGAAGAAGAGCAGGCCCGCGTCCTGTCGGAGCGAGTGGCAGGTCCCCTGGGCAGGCACTATGCCAGCACCGCCGATTCGCTGGGACCGGACGATCCACGCACTCTGACGATCGGCCACAGCCTGGGGCGCACGCTGGAGCGGCTGGGCCAGCTCGAAGCCGCTCGCGTCACCTACCAGACCACGCTCGAAGGCTACGTTCGAATCCAGGGCAAGCGGGGTCGCGCCGTCGCCGATCTGCGCGGCCACCTCGGCGACATCGCCTTCAAGCTCGGCAACGCGGCCGCCGCGCATCTCATCTACGGTGAGGCGCTGGGGGTGCTGCGCAAGCAGCCCGGCCCCGAAGACCCGGACACGCTCGAACTTGTAGGCCACGACGCCCGCGCCCTGATGCAGCTGGGGAAGAAGGTCGCGGCCCGCAATCAGGCTCGTGCCGTGGTCGACAGCTACCGCCGAACCGTCGGCGAGGAAAACCCGCTCACCCGCCGAGCGCAGGCCCGGCTGGACGAAATCGCGCCGCCGAAGCCCAAGCGGACCAGACCCACCTCGTAGTTGCTCGAGATCGACACGCGGTCGTTCGAGGCGCTCGACATCGAGGCGATCGTGTCCCTCGTCGGCCGACACCTGACTTCGGGCCGGGTCGATACGTCGGCATCGACGTCGCCCCTGAGCGCGGACCTCCGGGCCACTGACGAGACATAGCCGCGATCCGGAAGACACGCAGGAGCAGCTCCCCTATCTTGCCCGAATGGACACCGTCGCCCCCGTCGCTCTGACCGGCGACTCGCTTGCGGCTGCCGTGGACGAACTGGCGGCGCGGGACGCTGAACTGGCGGGCATCGTCGAGCGCCACGGCTTGCCGCCCATGTGGGACCGCCCTGCCGGATTCGTCACGCTGGTGCAGCTGATCCTGGAGCAGCAGGTATCCCTTGCTTCGGCAGGCGCCACTTACGAGCGGCTCTGCTCCCTGGTCGGCGAACCCACTCCGGCGGCGGTGCTTCGGCTCGCTGATGCCGAGCTCGCCGCAATCGGCTTTAGCCGTCAGAAGGCCGGCTACGTCCGAGACCTCGCCGGAGCCATCGACGCGGGCAGGCTCGACGTCGAGTTGCTGGCCGAACTCGGCGACGACGCGGTTCGCGCCCAGCTCGTGGCCGTCAAGGGCATCGGGCGATGGACGGCCGACACGTATCTCCTGATGGCGCTGCTCCGCCCCGACGCATGGCCCGCCGCGGACATGGCCCTCGCCGCCGCGATCGCCGACCTCAAGGGTCTCGCGACCCGGCCGACGACCGAGCAAGTGGTGTCGTTCGGGCAGGCCTGGCGGCCGTGGCGATCGGCTGCGGCCCGCCTCCTGTGGCTCGATTACTTGCGCCGCCGGGGCCGCTGAGCGCGGCGCGCCCGGTCGGGCCCTAGCGCGCGAGGGCCTGGTCCAGGTCGGCGATCAGGTCCGCCACGGTTTCGATGCCGACCGACAGCCGGATCACGTCGTTGCCGGAACCGGCCGCCTCGCGCTGTTCGTCGGTGAGCTGGCGATGCGTGGTCGAGGCCGGATGGATGATCAGCGAGCGCGTGTCGCCGACATTGGCCAAGTGCGACCATAGCTCCACCGACTCGACGACCTTGATCCCGGCTTCGTAGCCGCCCTTCAGCCCGAACGTGAAGACGGAGCCGGCGCCCTTTGGCAGATAGCGCCGGGCCAACTCGTGGTACGGGTTGGCGGCCAGACCGGCGTAGCTGACCCACGCCACCGCCGCGTGAGTGGCGAGGAACGTGGCCACGGCCATGGCATTGGCTACATGCCGCTCCATCCGCAGTGGCAGCGTCTCGATGCCGGTCAGGATGTAGAACGCGTTCTGGGGCGAGAGCGCCGGCCCCAGGTCGCGCAAGGCCACGGCCCGTGTCTTCGTGGCGAAGGCCGTGGCGCCGAACGTGTCGTAGAAGTCGAGGCCGTGGTACGCCGGGTCGGGCTCGGTCAGGCCTGGGAACTTGCTGCTGGCGGCCCAGTCGAACTTGCCCGATTCCACCACGATTCCGCCAAGCGACGTTCCTTGCCCGGAGAGGAACTTGGTCATGGAGTGGACGACGACATCCGCTCCCCACTCGAAGGGCCGCCACAGGTAGGGCGTGGCCAGGGTGTTGTCCACGACCAGCGGGATGCCCGCCTCATGGGCCACGTCCGCCAGCGCCGCCAGATCCACCACGACGCCGCCGGGGTTGGCGAGGCTCTCGGTGAAGATCAGTTTCGTGGCCGGCGTGATCGCCCTCCGAACGTCGTCCAGATCGTTTGGGTCGACGAACGTGCCGTGCCAGCCCAGTCTCGGGAACGTGTGGCTGAACTGCGTGATCGAGCCGCCGTACAGGTAGCGCGAGGCCACGAAGTGATCTCCGGGGCTCATCAGCGTGAAGAAGGCGAGCATCTGGGCCGCGTGCCCGGAAGCCGCCGCCACGGCCGCCGTGCCACCTTCCAGGCTGGCCACCCGCGCCTCCAGCGCCGACACGGTCGGGTTGCCCAGGCGCGTATAGATGTAGCCCTCCGCCTCCAGGTTGAAGAGCGACGCGGCGTGGTCGGCGTCGTGGAACACATAAGAGGTGGTCTGATAGATCGGGACGTTGCGCGCGCCGGTCGTCGGGTCCGGAACGGCGCCGGCGTGGACGGCTCGAGTTTCGATGCCGTATTGGTGGTGGTTGGCGGGGGTCATGGCATCTCCGACGGGCTGCTGGCGGGCGCTGGCTGACGCGGAGGGACGCCCGACAAGCTTAGCCCGCGCGACGACCGGCGGCGGCTGGCGCCGGCGGCGGGTGGCGCCGGCGGCGGGTGGCGCCGCGGAAGCCCGGGTTCGGCGACCGGCGCCTGACGCAACAACGGCCAGGCACCCGCGGGGTCGGGCTTGCGCAATCAACAGCGATGCCCTTACACTTCGCGCTCAATGAACGCCCACCCCTTCAGCCGCCAGGAGAACCAGCGCGAGGCTTTGTCCCCGCGCAGTTCGATGATGTCCATGACACGGCGGCCCCGAAGTGCGGAGGATGGGGTCTGAGGTTCTGGCTCGCCTGACGACTTAGCCGGACCAAAGATCGGTCCCGGGGCCGCGGCCTCCACTGAGGAGCCGCGGTTCTTTGTTTCTCCGAACAACGCTACGGGCAGCCGCCTGATTGCACCGCCCTCCACCCCAGGGCTCCCCGGGATCAACCACAGGTTCTGCCGCTCACCGCCACCAGGCGGCCACCTTCAGGAGAATCATCCCGTGTCTGACACCACTCCCGCTCGGAAGAACGAAACCCTCGCCGTACACGCCGGCCAGAGCGTCGACCCGACCACCAAGGCTCGCGCGGTCCCGATCTACGCCACCACGAGCTACGTCTTCGACAACGCCGACCACGCCGCTCGCCTGTTCGGGCTGCAGGAGTTCGGCAACATCTACACCCGGATCATGAACCCGACCACCGANNTCTTCGAGCAGCGCATCGCCGCGCTGGAAGGCGGCGTCGGCGCGCTGGGTGTGGCGTCCGGTCAAGCCGCCGAGACGCTCACGATCCTCAACCTGGCGCGGGCCGGCGACAACATCGTCACCAGCGCCTCGCTCTACGGCGGCACCTACAACCTTTTCCAGTACACGCTGCCCAAGTACGGGATCACATTCAAGTTCGTGGACGGATCCAAGCCCGAAGAGTTCGCGGCCGCGATCGATTCCAAGACCAAGGGCGTCTACCTCGAGACCATCGGCAACCCGCGCCTGGACGTGCCGGACTTCGAGGCCATCGCGAAGATCGCCCACAAGGCCGGCGTGCCGGTCATCGTCGACAACACTTTCGCCCCGATCCTCTGCAAGCCGTTCGACTGGGGTGCCGACATCGTCGTCCACTCGGCGACCAAGTGGATCGGCGGCCACGGCACCGCCATCGGCGGCGTAGTCGTGGACAGCGGCAAGTTCGACTGGGCGGCCTCGCCGCGCTTCAAGACCGACTTCGTTGATCCGGACCCGTCGTACCACGGCGTCAGCTATACCGGCGCCTTCGGCAACCTGGCCTTCATCCTCAAGCTGCGCGTCCAGGGCTTGCGCGACATCGGCCCGGCCCTGAGCCCGTTCAACTCGTTCCTTTTCCTCCAGGGCCTCGAGTCGTTGCCGCTGCGGATCGAGCGCCACAGCTCCAATGCGCTGACAGTCGCCCAGTGGCTCGAGAAGAACCCGTCGATCGAATGGGTCAGCTACCCCGGCCTTGCTTCGCACCCGGCCCACGGCCTCGCCACCAAGTACCTTTCCGGAGGCTTCGGCGGAGTCGTGACCTTCGGGCTGAAAGGCGGCGTCGAAGCCGGCCGCAANNCTCTTCAGCCTGCTGGCCAACGTGGGTGACGCCAAGAGCCTGATCATCCACCCGGCATCGACGACTCACCAGCAGCTGTCCGCTCAGGATCAGGTCGCCAGCGGCGTGACGCCGGAACTGGTCCGCATCTCGGTCGGGATCGAGCACGTCGACGACATCATCGCCGACCTCGATCAGGCGATCCGCATCGCCACCGGCACCAAGTCGGCGACTCCGGCGGCGGCCGCTCGGTAGGCGACCGAACCATGCACTGGACTTCGGCTAAACGGGGAGTCTCGGGGCAGCGTTCGGACAACGCGCTCTCCGAGGCCCCCGCGCGGCCGAAATCTTCCCGGGCAACCTCGCGCGCCGGGTCCCCGACGGGGCTCGGCGCGCCTTCGATTCCCGAGCCACCACCCAAATCCACGCAATTCCACGTCGACGACCCCGGCGTTTCCACCGCACGCGACGACCCGGGTTTTCGTAGCCTGAACGGAGTGGATAACGCGATCGACGCTCAAGCCGGCAGAATCGTCTCCCGATGGCTCGGGCGCTTCACCATGGAGTCGGGCGAGGTGCTGCCGGATCTCGTCGTCGCGTACCGCCACGACGGCGTCCCGATCGGCGAGGGGCGCCAGATTCTCGTCGTCCACGCCCTGACCGGCTCTGCCGACGCCGCGGGCGACTGGTGGGCGCCGCTCATCGGGCCCGGCCAGATCCTCGACACCGAAAAGTACGGCGTGCTCTGCGCCAACCTGCTGGGAAGCCGCTACGGCACGAGCGGTCCGACGTCCCGGAACCCGGCCACTGGCAAGCCGTACGGCCGCGCATTCCCACTCGTCACCGTTCGCGATCAGGCCCGCGCCCAGTGGCGTCTCCTCGATGCGCTCGGCATCGGCAAGCTCGCTCTGTCGGTCGGCGGATCGCTGGGCGGCATGGTGGCGCTGGAGGTAGCCCTGGAGCGGCCCGGCGAGATCACCCGCGTGGTGCCGATCGCGGCTCCGGCCCGCATCGGGCAGCTGGCCGTCGGCTGGGACCACATCCAGCTCGAAATGATCGACCGCCTCGGCATCGAAGGCCTCGACCTGGCGCGCGAGCTGGCGATGACGACCTACCGCAGCGAGATCGACTTCGAGCAGCGCTTCGCCGGCCGTATCGAGCCCGACGGGTCGCCGTCGGTCGTCAGCTACCTCCGCCACCAGGGCCGCAAGCTGCTCGAACGGTTCGACGAGGAGACGTACAAGTCGCTGGTTCGAGCGATGGACACGCACGACATCGGCCGCGGCCGCGGCGGGACGGTGGCCGCCCTGCAGAAGCTCGCCGCCTACGGCACGCAGTTGACCGGCGTCGGCATCGAGGGCGACATCCTGTACGGCACGAACCAGGTCCAGGCCATGGTCGAGGCCGCCAAGGAGGCCGGCATGGACGCCGCCTACCGCGAAATCCTCTCGACCAAGGGCCACGACGCCTTCCTCGTCGAGTGGGACCAGCTCCAGACGATCCTGGCCGAAGCGCTGAAGTAGCGGCGCCGGGGCGCTGCGCGGCGGGCGCGGCGTGGGCGCGGGTGCGGCCCACTCCAGCTACGGAACCTCGAGCCATCCCTCGCGCAGCGCCCGAGTGGCCAGCTCGGTCCGCGACTGGACCGCCAGCCGCTCGAAGAGGCGACGCAGATGACCCTCCACCGTCTTGGTGGTGATTCCCAGCGACGCGCCGATCTCGTCGTTGCTCCGGCCGTCGATCACGAGCCGGATGACATCGCGCTCGCGCCGCGTCATCCGGGCGGCACCCGAGAAATCGACCGAACAGCTGAACGTCGGCGAGCCGGTCGCCGCCGCCCGAATGGCCGCAACGAGTTCGGCGATCGGAGCCGTCTTGACCACGAACCCGGCCGCGCCAAGGCGCCGCGCCGCCGCCGCGTACTGCGGGTAGTCGTACGCGGTCAATACGATGACCGCCGGCCGAGGTGAGCCGTCGCCCAGCAAGGCCAGGCCGCTGTCGGTGCCAAGCCGGATATCCAGCAGCAGCACGTCCACCGCAGCCGGATCGAGGAGCGGCGCCGCCCCCTCAAGAGACGCCGCCGCTCCCACCATGACGAGGCCCGGTTGCGCGCCGAGCAGCGCGACCGTGCCCTCACGCACCACCGGATGGTCGTCGACAATGGCGACCCGGATCGGGCCGACGTGATCCACTAGGCAGGAGTCGGAGCAGGCGTGCCCGCCGGCACGGCCGAGCTTTCCCAAATCAGCGAGACGCGCGTCCCGCCGTCGGACTTCCGCCCCGTCTTGAGCGTGGCCCCTATCGCCTCGGCGCGCTGGGTCATGTTCAGCAGCCCCATGTGGCCTGTTTGCTCGGCCAGTTCGGCCGCGCCGTCGGGGATCCCGGAACCCCAGTCTTCGACCGTCAGTTCGACCCGGCCGGCGCCCGCCCTGTAGCGTACGACGACCGGCGGCGCGCCATGGCGGACGGCGTTGGATAGCGCTTCCTGGGCGATCCGGAAGACCGCCAGTTCGACATCGGCCGGCAGCCTGCTTTCGTCGGCCGCCCGGTCGAGTGTGATCGGATCTTTCGCGGAGCCCAATCTGCCGCACAGCCATTCCAGCGCCGGACCCACCCCGAGATCATCCAGGACCGGCAGGCGCAGGTCACCGCAGATGGCTCGCAGGCGTTCGGCGATCTCCCGCGCCGCCCCGGCGTTCGCAGTGTCACCGGCCGCATCCAGACGCCGGACCAGCATCGTCAAATCCTGGAGGGCGTCGTCATGGATGTCGGCAGCGATGCGCATCCGCTCCGCCTCGGTGGCAGCGACGAGCAGGTCGCGCTGGAGCTGGGTCGACGTAACGAGTCGGGCCAGCGGGCGCAGGGTGAACCGCGTCGCAATCAGGAGTACCGCGATCCAGACGAGAATCGGCGTGACCTGGACCGAACTGGGGGAGACCAGGGTGATGGCGGCGATTCCGGGTGCCATGGACCCAAGCGCGATGTCGGCGGATTCCACGAGCGCGCGCGACTTCTGGCCGGGTCCAACGGCCGGCGCGCTGGGCAGGCGGTGGAACGGCCGTGCCGCCAGCAGACCGGGCAAGAACGCGACGGCGCCCGCCAGCGCGGCTCGCCACAACCTCATGTCGTACACGGCCACGTAGTCTGGGATTCGGACCGTGTTCAGTACCAGGAACGCCAGCAGAGCAAGCGGCACGGCGATAAGGCGCTGCCGCATGGTGAGGAATGAGATCCGGAGCGGCAGCAGGAGCAGCACTGGTACGGCGAGCAGGCACGCCGCTGCCAGACCGAGGCGGGCTTTCTCGAGAAGATCGTAGGAGACGAAGAAATCATAACTGAGGGGATTCGTGTGAGTTGGGATCAGGAGGCCGGCGGCAACGGAGGCGACGGCCAGGGCCACCGTCAACGCTGCGACAACTCGGCGCCGCCGCCGGCCGTCGACACGGCCCAGGAAATCCATGGCGAGCGGAATCATCCCGAGCGGTACCAGCAACGCTCCTGCCACCACCGCCGGCTCGGATAGATAGCGATCGATCGGCAACACGAGCAGTGGAATTGCCGTTGCCACGGGCAGGGTCAGGGCGAACGGCTTGAGGCCGGTGCCCAGCCAACCGCGCCCGATGACGAGCCAGCCGCTCAGAAGGATCGCCAGCCCAAGCGTCGTGGGAACCGGACCGACCGGTGCAGGAATCCACCACAAAGAATAGGTGGACTCGTTAGGCATATAGCCGTAGTAAGAGCCTGCGGCTGAAGGCGTAGACGACACGCAGAAGCCGCCGATGAACCCGTTGAGACCTTGGTCCTCCCCGGCCGCGGGCGCCGAAGGTGTTGGCCCCGGGATCGTGAATATCTGGTTGCCGTCGGTCGGGATACAGAGGGCGTCGCCACCCATCCAGTAGCCGTAGCCGTAACCCCTCCAGATATTGTCGGAAGTGGATTGCATTGTTGATGGCAAGCACGACCCGTCCGTGTAGCACGCCGGCCACGGGTAGCTCTCCGGGTTCGATAGCCAGGCCAGATCGCTCCGGCGGGCCACCACGACCAGCCTCTCGTAGATAGCGAGATCCGCCGTCGCCTGATCGGCAGTGATCGTGGCAATCTGCGTCCAGGGTGCTTGCGATCGAGCAAGGTCACGCTTTGCCTGGTCAGACAGCCCCAGCACGTAAGCGCCGTCGAGCCACTCCACGACTGCCCCGGCCGACATGCCCTGGATCTGCGCTGGGCTTCCGAATTCCACGGACGCGACCACCAACTGGCCGTTGTCGTATTCGAAAGAAGTCCCCGGGCCGTGGTCCGACGCCGCCAGGCTCGCAACGCTCGCCGCCACGGCTATCGCGGCCAGCAGGATGGTCGCCAGGGTTCGAATGGAAGCGCGTCCGAACAACTTCATGGCGGCGAAGGTAACACCGCCGTTGCCTCGAGAAACGGCGGGAAATCCCTCTACGACGCGGCCGGCGGGCGCGGGAGTGGGGCGAGCTTCAGGCGAATTTCCCTTCTACTCTTCGGGGGAGTATTAGGGCATCGCCTTCGGCAAGAACGGCGAGCTGGTCGGCGGAAGAGCCGTCGGTGCGGGCCGTTCGGGGTTCGAATTCGCCGGCCGGTAGCCGTCGACGACTAACGAACCAGCGC
>PMXR01000001.1 GCA_003171035.1 Chloroflexota bacterium | reverse complement strand
ATGCTCCTCAAGCCCAACATGGTCGTCACGGGGCTCGCGTGTGGCGCGCAGGCAACCGTTGACGAGGTCGCCGACGCCACCGTGAAGGTCCTCCTTCGGGCGGTTCCCGCCGCCGTTCCCGGGATCGCCTTCCTCTCGGGCGGTCAACCCAGCGAGTTGGCCTCAGCCCGGCTGAACGCAATGAACGTCCGGTTCAAGGCGCGCCTGCCCTGGGCACTTGCCTTCTCGTTTGCTCGAGCCATCCAGCAACCCGCGCTGGAGATCTGGCGCGGAGACGCGGCCAATGTCCCAGCCGCTCAGCAGGCCCTCTTCCATCGAGCCGACTGCAACCGGGCTGCGCGCCGCGGGGAGTACACAGCTGCCATGGACAACGCGTGAGCACGACCATGAAGCCGCGCGACCCGACGCAGACGGCTCTGTATCCACTGCGATTCGAGCCCATCTACCAGTACCGCCTCTGGGGCGGCCGGCGTTTGGCCGACCTTCTGACCGCGCCGCTGCCGGGTGAAGGCCCAATCGGCGAGGCGTGGGTCCTGAGCGACCGCCCTGACCATGCCAGCCGGGTTGCCGATGGACCGCTCGAGGGGCGAACCCTTGGTGACCTGCGGGAGCTCTATCCGGAGCAGATGCTCGGGAATCTTGCCGGGCGATATCACCGCTTCCCGCTGCTGCTCAAGTTCCTCGACGTACACGCGCTGCTATCGCTCCAGGTGCATCCCGCGGATGATCGCAAGGACCTGTTGCCGGCCGGTGAAACCGGGAAGACCGAAGCATGGGTCGTGCTCGAAGCGGGGACGAAGAGCCGCATCTATGCCGGCTTGAAGCCGGGCACCACGACCGACGATCTCCGTCGGGCGGTGGCCAGCGGAGTCGTGGCGGACAACGTCGCATCGTTCGTTCCCAGACAAGGCGACGGAGTCCTGGTACCTGCCGGAACGGTTCACTCCCTCGGCGACGTCGTGGTGTTCGAGATCCAGGAGAACAGCGACGTGACGTTTCGCCTCGACGACTGGGGCCACGTCGATCCCAAGACCGGCCGGCCCCGGGCGCTTCAAGTCGAGAAGGCTCTGAGCGCCATCGACGTGTCGCAGGGTGCGGTCGCCCCGGTCTCACCGGTGGTTGAGGAGACGGCGCCAGTCGAGCGCGAGCTGCTCTTCGATTGTGATTACTTCCGGTTGTGGCGCCTGCGCGGCCAATCGCCATTTGCCGTCGGCGCCGCGGGGGCGCCGCGTGTGTTGGTCTGTATAGAGGGCACGGGACGAGTCGAGCACGGCAGTGAGACCTACACCGCCGGCAAAGGCGACGTCTTGCTGCTCCCGGCGGCGATCGGAGCCTGTGCTTTTCGGCCGAGCGGCCCGGTCACGCTGCTGGAGGCAGCTCTGCCGGAATGAAGAAACTCATCATCTACGACCTCGACGGCACGCTCGCCGAGAGCAAGTCCCCTCTCGATGCCGAAATGGCGGGACTGCTCCACAACCTCCTGGGCATCGTCAAGGTGGCCGTGATTTCGGGCGGTGCCTGGAAGCAATTCGAGGAGCAGCTGCTCTCGAATCTTCCCCGAGACGAGCGACTGGCGAATCTTTCTCTTCTTCCGACGTGCGGGACTCAGTTCTTCCGCTACGACGCCGACTGGACGAAGGTCTATTCGGAGGACCTCGCCGCCGACGAGAAGGCCAAGATCGAGAGCTCGCTGCAGAAGGCGGTCTCGGAAGCCGGCTTCAAGCCCCAGAAGCTCTGGGGAGAGCAGATCGAAGATCGGGGAAGCCAGATCACCTTCTCGGCGCTGGGGCAGGATGCGCCCCTCGACGAGAAGGACAAATGGGATCCGGACTTCGCCAAGCGAAAGAAGATCAAGGCGATCCTCGACACGCTGCTTCCGAAGTTCTCGGTCCGAATGGGCGGCGCCACCTCGATCGATGTGACCAAGCCCGGCATAGACAAGGCCTACGGCGTCCGGAAGCTGCGAGACATCCTCGGCCTCTCGCTCGAGGAGATGATCTTCATAGGCGACGCTCTGTTCGCCGGCGGCAACGACTACCCGGCCGAAGAAGCGGGCGTCGTCTCGATCCCAGTGAAAAGTCCTAACGAGACCAAGCGGGTTACCGAGGCGATCATCGCCTGTCTGGATCCGGGCACCGATGGATCCGGGCACCGATGGACAGCGTCGTGACGGGCACGGCATGCCCGGCGGGCGAGCCAGGCCCACTCGTGTTGCGGCGCCTGGGGACGGTGATGGAGCCCGAGCCTGGCAATCCCAACGAAGTCGAGGGAGTGCTGAACCCGGCTGCGGCGCGCGGGCCGGACGGCAATCTCTATCTGTTTCCGCGCCTCGTGGCAGCGGGCAACTTCTCGCGGATCGGCATCGCAAGAGTGAGGTTCAACGATGACGGGGATCCGACTGGCGTCGAGCGGCTGGGCATCGCGCTCGAGCCGGAAGCCGATTATGAACTGCGGCCCGACGGCAGCGGCGGCTGCGAGGATCCTCGTGTCACGTTCGTGGAACCGCTCGCAAGCTACGTCATGACCTACACGGCGTTCTCGCCCGAGGGCCCGCGCATCGCTTTCGCCATATCGAAGGACCTCTTCCACTGGCAGCGCCTGGGGCTCGTGAACTTCACCAATTACCACGACGGCCGCGACCCCGACGGCGTGGACGACAAGGATGCAAGTCTTTTCCCGGTGGCCATCCCCAATCCATCCGGGCGACCGGAACTAGCCATCCTGCACCGGCCGCTGTTCCCCGGCACACGTCCCGAGGAGACCGCCCTGCACCCCGCCACCCGCGACGTCGACCTCAACCGGGAGAGCATCTGGATTTCGTATTGCGAACGGACGCCGACGGGCGATCCACTGAGTCGCTTCGGCCGTTTCGCTTCCCATCACCGCCTGGCAAGTCCGGTGTCGCCCTGGGAGCGGCTCAAGATCGGCGGAGGAACGCCTCCAATTCTGACCCGCCACGGATGGCTCATCGTCTATCACGGCGTGAGCGAGGCCAGTCCCCCAATCGAGGCCGGCCGCCAGCTCTGCTACTCGGCCGGAGTGATGGTGCTCTTGAGGGAGCACCCACAGAGGCTCCTGTATCGATCGGCTCAGCCCGTGCTGGCTCCTGAACTGCCGCAAGAACGCACCGGGATGATCGCCAACGTCGTTTTCCCCACGGGCATCGACCGGCGCGACGATCTCGGCATGCCCGACCGGTTCGATGTCTATTACGGCATGGCCGACGACAGGATTGGCGTAGCTCGCCTCGACCTGCCAGAAGCTCTGCCATCCGGAGGACTCGCCCACTCGCCGGGCGCAAAGGTATAGCGCCGCCCCTGCGGACCAGATTCCGCGTAGGCATCGCGAACAGAGGCCACGCATCATGAAAACGAGCGCGAACAAGCCCAAGACCAAGCCCGGGGCAAAACCCAAGGCGAAGAGCGACCTCCAATCCATGCCCATGGCGGAACTCCAGGCGAAGCTGGAATCGTCGCCGGACGGTCTCACGCAGGCCGAAGCCGCGAAGCGCCTCGCTCAATACGGCCCCAACGAGATCGAGGAGAAGAAGGACAACCCCTTCCTCAAGTTCCTCACCTATCTATGGGGTCCGATCCCATGGATGATCGAGGCGGCCGTCGTCCTCTCGGCGCTGGCCCAGCACTGGCCGGACTTCGGCATCATCCTCGTCCTGCTCCTGGCCAACGCCGTCGTCGGATTCTGGGAGGAGCACCAGGCGGGCAACGCCATCGCCGCGCTGAAGGCGAAGCTGGCGGTAGAGGCCAGGGTGCGGCGGGACGGCAAATGGGTCACGCCGCCGGTGCGCGAACTGGTGCCGGGCGACGTCATACGCCTGCGCCTGGGCGACATCGTGCCCGCAGACGCCCGCCTGCTCGACGGCGACTCGATCGAGGTGGATCAGTCCGCACTGACGGGCGAATCGTTGCCGGCAACGCGAAAGCCGGGCGAGGCCGTGTTCTCGGGTTCGATCGTCCGCCAGGGCGAGATCAGTGCGCTCGTCTATGCGACCGGCGCCAACACGTATTTCGGCAAGACGGCGGAGTTGGTGCAGGAAGCACACACCGTCAGCCACTTCCAGCGCGCGGTGCTCAAGATCGGCGACTACTTGATCATCCTGGCGGTGGCCCTGGTGGCCGTGATCATCACCGTCTCGGTCATCCGCGGCGACCCGATCCTGACCACCCTGCAGTTCGCCCTGGTCTTGACCGTAGCGGCGATCCCGGTGGCGATGCCGACTGTGCTGTCGGTGACGATGGCCGTCGGCGCGCGGCTGTTGGCCAAACGAGAAGCGATCGTGACCCGGCTGGCGGCCATCGAAGAGCTGGCCGGCGTGGACGTATTGTGCGCGGACAAGACCGGGACGCTTACCCAGAACAAGCTGACACTGGGCGATCCCTTCGGAGTCAGCGGCGTCGATGCCTCTGACGTGATCCTGTGCGCCGCCCTCGCGTCGCGCGAGGAAGACAAGGACACGATCGACATGGCCGTGCTGGACGGTCTCAAGGACACCAAGGCCTTGAAGGGCTACAAGGTGACCCATTTCCAGCCCTTCGACCCAGTCCACAAGCGCACCGAAGC
>PMXR01000142.1 GCA_003171035.1 Chloroflexota bacterium | reverse complement strand
CTGATCGCCTTTGTAGTCGTGCTTGTCTTGCTGGTCGTCGGAGTCGGCGGCTGTACCGCCATCTTCTGGCCCTATATCCAGACCGAGGTCAAACTGACTTCTGACCTGAGCGGCAGTGCCTCCAGCGTCTCATTCAACAACAACAACGGCTCGACTACCTGGGTCATCCACCTCAACTCAGGCCACGACACCCAGGACGAAGCCAATCTGCTGGCCTGCACTATCGTGAAGCCGGATCTGGCGGGCACGCAGTTCAAGAACGATCAGTTCGTGCTCGTCGACCACGACGGGTACCAGGTCGTCGACAGCAATTCGTTGACCTGTCCGTGAGGCGGGCGGCTTCGGCCGCTACGGCAATGTGATCGTGACCGGCGGCCGGCCTCAACCGGCCGCCGGTCTTTATCAGCGCGGCTCGGAGTGCCGCGCAACGCCGGTGGCCGTGTTTGGAGCGACCGGATGTGCCGTGTATACTTCCTGCAATCTACCGGCCGCTCGTGACGTGGGTGACCCCCACGTCTTTTGTTGAGCGGCGGTAGCGGGCCGGCGGCTGACCGTCCGGACGCGGGTCCAGTCGGTCGCAGTGGATGGTGACCGTACACATACAGAACGGGAGGCGCGAAGTGAGTCGAGATTTCGTCGGCGCCCTCCTGCAACTAAACGCCGAGAAGGGTGTGTCGCGCGAGCAGCTGATCAGGACCGTCGAGGAGGCGATCCAGTCGGCCTACCGCAGGTCGCCCGGCGACGAGGACATCAACGTCCGCATCGATGCCGAGTCCGGTAAGGTGCGCGTCTTTCGGGCCCGGCTCGTAGTCGACGAGGTCGACGATCCAACCAGCCAGATCACGGTTGCCGACGCGCGGGCCTACCAGTCCGACGCCGAAGTCGGCGATCTCGTGGAGACGGAGCAACTGGACCAGGAGGCTTTCGGTCGGATCCACGCTCAGACCGCCAAGCAGGTCGTGTTGCAGCGCCTGCACGAGGCGGAACGCAACGTCGTCTTCGACGAGTACGCCAGTCGTGAAGGTGAGTTGATCACCGGCACGGTCTCGCGCGTCGAGCCGCGGGCGATGATCCTGGACGTCGGCAAGGCCGAGGCGATCCTGGCCACGACGGAGCAGTCGCCGCTCGAGCACTACCGGATCGGGCAGAACGTGAAGGCCTATGTCCTGGAGGTCCGGCGCAGCGCCAAGGGTCCGCAGATCTACGTCAGCAGGACCCACAAGGGATTCCTGCGCCGCCTCTTCGAGCTCGAAGTCCCCGAGGTTCACGCCGGCACGGTCGAGGTCAAGGCCATCGCCCGCGAGGCCGGCAGCCGTTCGAAGGTCGCCGTTGCGTCGCGTCAGCAGGGTCTCGACCCGGTCGGTGCGACCGTCGGTCAGCGCGGCGCGCGCGTGCAGGCGGTCGTGGCCGAGCTGAGCGGCGAGAAGATCGACGTCATCGAGTGGTCGGAGGATCCGTCCACCTTTGTGGCCAAGGCCCTCAGCCCGGCCCAGGTGATCGAGGTTCGGATCGACGAAGAGCATCGGATCGCAAACGTCGTCGTGCCGGAGCGGATGCTTTCGCTGGCGATCGGACGCGAGGGCCAGAACGCCCGGCTGGCGGCCAAACTTACCGGCTGGCGGATCGATATCCGCAGCGATGTCTCGGTCGCCGAGGCTGCCAAGACGGACGACGGCACCGCAACCGTCCAAGCCGCGGACGCCGATCAGGCGGTTGTCGACGCGATGCCGGTGGCGGTTGTCGAGACCGTGACGGCAGATGAAGAGCCCGCTACCGTGGCGCCCGCGGAAGAAGCGCCGCCCAAGCCCAGGCGGCGCAAGGCCGCGAAAGCGGCAGAGCCAGAAGACGTCGGGGAGGTGGCCCCGTAGGCCGGGGTGCGCCTCCGCGGCGGTTTCCGACCCGGTCGTGCGTCGTCTGTCGGACGGCGCAGCAGAAGCGCGAGCTGCTGCGGATAGTCAGAACACCGGACGGTCGAGTCGTCATAGACCCGACCGGTAAGATGCCAGGCCGTGGGGCCTATGTGTGTGACAAACCAGAGTGCCGATCCGCGGCGCTCGACAAAGGATCNNGCGCTGGAAGTGCCGATCCCGGCCGAACTCCGGGCCGAGCTTACAGGGGAGGCGAACAAGATCGACGTAGGAGGTAATCGTGGCCAAGAGTAGGAGCGGCACCCGGGGCCGACGCGGACCCCGCAAGCCGCCGCGCCGCGACCTCGGGACGCAGGGCGGCCTTTCGCAGAACGGTGGCTCGCTCGAACGCAGCGCGATCGAGCTCCCTTCCAGCATCACCGTCAAGGATCTGGCGGAACTTCTCGGCGTCAACCCGGCTGATGTCATTCGCGAGTTGATCAAGAGCGGCATCTTCGCCAACATCAACCAGGGCATCGATCGCGAGACCGCCTCGCTGGTCGCCGAAGAACTTGGCTACGAAGTCGCCGAGGCGGTGACGGCCGGGCAGACCACCATCAGCCAGGACGGTACGCAGAGCGAGTCCGGACCGGTCAGCGCCGCGACCAAGGAGCAGCTGTTCGAAGAGGACGAAGCGTCGTTGATGCTGCCGCGCGCCCCGATCGTGACCGTCATGGGCCACGTCGACCACGGCAAGACGTCGCTTCTCGACGCCATCCGCACCACCAAGGTGGCGGCCGGCGAGCGCGGCGGCATCACTCAGCACATCGGTGCGAGTGAGGTCGTCATGAAGGATGGGCGCCACGTCGTCTTCCTCGACACACCGGGCCACGAAGCCTTCACCGCGATGCGCGCCAGAGGCGCAAAAGTCACCGACATCGCCGTAGTCGTGGTCGCGGCCGATGACGGCGTGATGCCTCAGACGCTCGAAGCGATCGACCATGCCCGCGCCGCGAAGGTGCCGATCGTCATCGCCCTCAACAAGATCGACAAGCCGGACGCGAACCCCGAACGCGTCAAGAACGGTCTGGCCGAGGCCGGCGTCGTGGTCGAGGAATACGGTGGCGACGTGCCGATGGTGGCCGTCTCCGCGAAGGCGAGGCTCGGATTGGACGAGTTGCTCGAGATGATCATGCTCTCGGCGGATCTGCTCGAACTCAAGGCCAACCCGAAGCGGCCGGCAGTCGGCACGATCGTCGAAGCCGAGTTGGACAAGGGCCGTGGTCCGGTTGCCACCGCGCTCGTCTCGACCGGAACGCTGCGTGTCGGCGACGTGATCGTCGTCGGTGAAACGTACGGCAAGGTCCGAGCCCTCGAGAACGAACTCGGCAAGCGCATCACCAAGGCCGGTCCGTCGACCCCGGTCGTGGTTCTCGGTCTCGGCGATGTGCCGCAGGCCGGCGACATCCTCCGAGTCGTGGCCGACGAGAAGATCGCCCGGACCATGGTCGAGGAGCGCAAAGCCGCGTCATCCGCCAGGACGGAAGGTACCGGCAAGGCCACTCTCGAGGACCTGTACGCACAGATCCAGGCCGGTCAGACCAA
>PMXR01000114.1 GCA_003171035.1 Chloroflexota bacterium | reverse complement strand
CTCATCTCGATCGCGACCGGCGTCCTGGTGACGCGCAGCGGTTCGGAGGAAGGCCTCGGCACCGACCTGGGCACGCAGCTCCTCAGCCGGCCGAAACTCTTCATGGTCGTAGGCGGCGCCCTGATCCTGATCGGCGTAGTGCCCGGCTTCCCGATAATGATCTTCGCCACTTCCGGCGCCGTGGTTGCCGGCGGCGGCTACTTCCTTTCGCAGTCGCGGACTGCCGCTGCGGCCGTTGCCGTGGCCGAGCGTGGAGCCATGCCCATGACCGCGACGCTGCCGGCTCTCGGCAGCGGCCAGGAGAGCCCGCTCGACGCCCTCAAGGTCGAGACGATGGAGCTGGAGGTCGGCTACGGACTGGTCGGTCTCGTCGAGGGTGGTGCGGCCGGCGGCCTGGTCGAGCGGATCGGATTGATCCGGCGCCAGATCGCCAGCGAACTGGGCTTGATCGTGCCGACGGTCAGAATCCGCGACGACCTGGTCCTCGACCAGAACTCCTACGTCATCAAGCTGCGCGGGTCGGAGATATCCAGGGGCAGCGTCGACCCGACCAAGATGCTGTGCATGGACCCGGCCGGCGGCGAGATCGCCGTGAGCGGAATACCGACAACCGAGCCGGTCTTCGGACTGCCGGCCTCGTGGATCAGCGTCGCAGACCGGGAGCGCGCCGAGAGCCTCGGCTACACCGTGGTTGACGCCGCTTCCGTACTGGCCACTCACCTGGCCGAAACGATCCGGCGCCACGCCCACGAGATCCTGGGACGGCCGGAGACCAACCAGCTGCTCGACGGCTTGAAGCGCGACCAGCCTGGTCTCGTCGAGGAACTGGTTCCCAACCTCGTGAGTCTGGGCGACGTCGAGAAGGTCCTGCAGGGGCTGCTCCACGAGCGAGTCCCGGTCCGCGACCTCTCCACGATCCTCGAAGCCATCGCCGACGGAGCCCGCAGCACCAAGGAGCCGCTCTTCCTCACCGAGGCGGTCCGCCACGCGCTGTCCCGCGCCATCTCGATGCGCTACCGCGCCCCCGACGGCGCCATTCATGCGGTGGCGCTGGCTCCGGACCTCGACACGCGGCTCGGCGCCTCGGTCATGGTCCAGCCCGGCTACGTAGGCCTGGAGTTGTCCGGGTCCGACAGCCGCATGCTCATCGAGGCTATAGACAAGGCGCTGCGCACTCTGGCGTCCCAGCGCTACCAGCCGATCCTGCTCTGTACGACGCGGATCCGCCTGGCCCTTCGAAACCTGACGGAGCGGCATATGCCGCAGCTCACGGTTCTCTCCTACGAGGAGATCCTGCCAAGTGTCTCCGTGCAAGTGCACGCCCAGGTGGAGGTCTGATAGATGGAACTGTTCATAGCCACGTGGACGTTGCGGATCGCCGTGTTGGCGGCCCTGGCCGTGGGGGGCGTCTCGTATCAGGCGGGCGGATCGGCCATCGATTGTGTCGACCGCGCCCTGGCCGTCGCGGTCGGGTTCACTCTTGCGGGGCGCCTGCTTGTGGGATGGCTTGAGCCGCCCGAGAGAAAGATGATGAGGATGCGCAAGCGACGCGACGCAAGAAGGGCCAAAACCATGAAGTCAGCATCAGCCGACTCGGTAGCGGCCGCTCGGGCCCGCCGGTCTTCATCAACCATATCCAGAAGCGCGTGAGCCTGAGGTGACTGCGTAATGTTTGACCGCCAGTTCCTTCCGCCGCTCCGCGCCACCGCCGCAGTCGAGGGGTCGGTGGCGGCCCGTCCGGTCTCGCGACTCTTCTCCGAGTCCAGGGCCGGCCAGGTCGTTGAGCCGATCGTGAAATCGCCGCCGGGATTCGAGCATGAGTACGGGAACGACGCCGGTGGCCCGCCGCCCGATGACGGCGACTCGAGTTCCGACAAGTCGATCCTCGCCGAGGGCACCGCCGAGGGCACCGCCGAGGGCACCGCCCAAGCCGAAACCGACGCCGAAACCGACGCCGATACCGACGCAAACGGGGCACCGGATGGAGTCGCGGCGGCGAAGACTCCGGCGGAGCTCGAGGCCGCAGCCGATGCACTGATCGCGGCGGCCGGCGACTCGCCCGATCTCAGTGGTTACGGCGCCTACGGCAGCCTGCCCACCCCTGCGCTGGGTCTCAGCCGGGACGAGCTGGTCAGCAAATACGCCCACCTGGTCAAGTACGTCGTGGGGAGACTGGGTGTCTCCGTCCCGGGACTCTTCGACCACGAGGACGCGATGCAGGCCGGCGTGCTGGGCTTGCTGCGCGCCATCGATGCCTACAAACCCGAAGCGGCGGCCTCGTTCGAGTCGTACGCGATTCTGCGAATCCGCGGTTCCATCCTTGATGCCGTCCGCTCGCTCGACACCGTCGGCCGTGCCGGCCGCGAAGCCGCACGAGCAATTCAGGGCGCGATTCGCGACCTGCAGCACGAGCTGGGCCGCTCGCCCACCGAATCCGAAATCGCGGCCCGTCTCAACATGCCCGTGGCCCGCTACCGTGAGCGTCTCCAGGCCGCGTCGGTGGTCACGATCTCGCTCGACGAGCACGACGCTCGAGACAGCGACGACGACTCCACGATGCTGGCCGACAACGCCCCCGATCCCAACGCCGTGGATCCGGCCGACGAGGCCGCCCGCCGCGATTCCATCGTCACGCTCGTGCAGGAGATCGGCCGTCTCAGCCAGCGGCCGCGCATGGTGCTGGCGCTGTATTACCAGGACGAGATGACGTTCAAGGAAATCGGCGCGGTCCTGGGCGTGACCGAGTCGCGGGTCTGCCAGATCCACACCGAAGCCATCCTGGCCCTGCGCGGCAGGCTGGTCGACTCGGACGTGGCCGCACGCCTCGGCCGCCGGAGGGCTCGGTCATGATCAGAGGCTTCTACACCGCCCTCTCCGGCGTGGTGGCGTCGATGTCCCGCCAGGCCGTGGTGGCCGACAACATCGCCAACTCCAACACGGTTGGTTTCAAGCAGTCCCGCACGTCGCAGGACGACTTCGAGTTGCAGATCATGAATTCGCTGGGCCCCGAGCTCGGAGAGCTGGGGACGGGCACGACAGCGACCGGCCTCAAGGTCGACACCAGCCAGGGACCGCTCGAAGCCACAGGCAAGGCAACGGACCTCGCTATCTCAGGCGATGGCCTCTTTGTGGTCAGGACCGGCGGCGGCGTCGCCTATACGCGCGCCGGGGACTTCACGCAGGACGTGAACGGCACGCTGGTGACCGAACAGGGTTACCCCGTTCTAGACACCACGGGCCACACGATCACGCCCCCGCAGGGCTTCACCGTTGGCCCTGATGGCACGATCGCTCAGACGGGCCAGCGGATCGCCCTGGTCGGGTGGCCGCCCGGAGGCGTCACCAGGCTGGGCCAGAACCTCTTCTCCGCCGGGGGACAGCTCACGCCCGCGACCGGGACGATCAGCCAGGGAACTCTCGAACACAGCAACACCGACATGGCGCTCGAGATGACGGACCTGGTGACGCTCCAGCGCGACTTCCAGATGAACGCCCGGGCATTGACGCTGCAGGACCAGTCGATCGGCGACGCGGTCCAGCTGGGACGGCTCAAGTGAGCCCGTCTGCCTCGTCTGGGGGGCCCCGAACGGTCCCCTTTCGCGTGCCGGGCAACGGTGAGATGCTCGTCCGGTTAGCGCGCCGTGGCATGGTGCGCAGCTCGGCATTAGTCGAAAACGTGGACTCAACGCAACGCATACGTCGAATCGATGACGATCTACCCCACCCGCGAGTCAAGTCTCCAGGGTACCGACCGACGACTAGGTTGACGCCCAATAGAGGAAAGCAATGAAGATCGAAGACCCGCGGTCCGTAACATCGTCGCCGAATCTCCACCCGACGGCAGCGGCTACGCCGGCGCCGGCCAAAACGGAGACTCAGCGACCCCAGGACGGTCGCGCCGTCAACCAGCCGGCAGCACGCGTCGAGCTTTCGTCGCGCAGCCGGGAAATGCATCAGGCCCTTGCCGCGGCCAATGCTGCTCCCGACGTCCGGACCGACAAGGTTGACGCCGCCAAGCAGCGGATCGCTCAGGGCACCTACTCGGTCAATGCCGAGGCCGTGGCCAAGGGGATCCTCGACACTCGAGCGTAGATGTTGACGCCTGGCGATCGTGAGTTCGCCGGCAGCGCGGTCCTCGACCGCGACGGCTTCGGCTCGCCCGAGCTGTCCGCACTGACCGTTGCCCTCAGCCGTCTGGCGGCAGCCTCCGACGGGGTTGCGGACGCCGTGGCCCGGCACGACCGCCTCGCCCTGGTCGACTGCACCGAGCAGGCGGATGCTCTCGTTGAGGAAGTTGGCCGCTTGAACACGGCGCTTTCCGACGACGAGCGGGCCTTGCTCCCGCATGTTGGAGTTCCCGAGCTCTGCAATCGGCTCGCCGCCGGTGCTCGACGGAACGCGTACTTGATAGAACAGGCCTGGGCCACCGACGCCGCCCTGATGCGATTGCTTCTTGGGCTCGGCAGGGTCGACCCCGACGGCAACATCTCCGGCTACTCTGCCAACCCCGGCCCCACATACGTCGACCGGGGTGCCTGAGATATGAGCTCTCCATTCTTCGGACTCGACATCGGAGTCTCGGCCTTGCGGGCGGCACAGCAGGAGCTGAACACGGCGGCCCACAACGTCGCCAACGCCAACACTCCGGGCTACTCCCGCCAGGTGGTCACTCTGGTCGAGGCGCCGGCGTACACGTACCCGGGTTTCACGCGAAGCGGGCTGCCCGGCCAGATCGGCTCGGGCGTGTCCGTGGCCGCGATCACGCGCGTGCGAGATACGTTCCTAGACGGCCAAGTTCAGACCCAGATGTCGCTTCAGGGCGAGTGGGACACCCGCCAGCAGGAGCTGGCCAAGATCGAGGCCGTGTTCCCGGAACCATCCGACTCGGGTCTCGGCAACAGCCTCAGCAAGTACTACAGCGCCTGGCAGGACGTGGCCTCCGACCCAAGTTCGACGGCCGCTCGAGCCGCCCTCACGGAGCAGGCGGCCAGCTTGGCGATGGACATCAACGGCGACGCAACCCAGCTGAAGCTGGTCCAGGCCGGCATCAACACTCAGGTCAACCAGCAGGTCACGACCATCAACAGCCTGGCCAGCCAGATCGCCAACCTGAACGGCCAGATCCAGCGGGTCACCGTCAGCGGCAGCAACCCCAACGACCTGCTCGACCAGCGCGAGCAACTGCTGGAGAAGCTCAGCACGATCGTGCCTACCGTCGAGATGTCGCAGCCGGACGGCACCATGACCGTCCTCGTCGGCGGCACCGACCTGGTGTCCAACGTGAATGCCCGCACCATGGTCGCCCAGAAGGACAGCTCCGGCAACAGCCAGCCGACCTGGTCCGACGGAAGCGCGGTCGTGGCCGGTGCGGGGCAGCTCAAGGCTCTGCTCGACGTGCGTGACACCGACCTGGCCGGATACCAGACTCAGCTGAACTCACTGGCCGCGGCCGTCGCCGACTCGACCAATGCGCTTCATGAGCGCGGCGTCGACTCGAACGGCAATCCCGGCCAGGCCGTCTTCACCTACTACGCCGGCAACGCGGCCGGGACCCTTGCGGTCAATCCGGCCATCGCCGCCAACCCGCAGCTGATCGCCGCCGCGGCCTCGCCCAACGCCCCCGGCGACGGTTCCGTGGCCGGACTCATCGGCGACCTAGCCAATGCCAGGAGCTACTCCAACGGCATCCCCGGCACGGACGTCGTGAGTGGCACGGATCTGACGACCGGTTCCACGGCGCGGCTGGCGACGGTCGATGTGGGAAATGCCAAGGCGCAGACGTACACGTTCAGCAGCTCCGGGCCCGACAGCCTGACTCTGACCGGGGCCGACGGTACCAGCCAGACGATCACGGTCGCGGACATGCAGTCCGGCGATACGCAGGTGCTCAACTTCGACCAGCTCGGCATCAAGCTGACCGTCGGTGCCGGAGCGGTTGCCAAGTCGGGCGCGGACATCGTCACGGACCTGACGACGGCCGGCCACAACAAGGTCGTGGCCACCTCGCTGTACACGCCACCGCAGACGACCGCCGAGTACTACGCGGGGCTCGTGGGAAACCTGGGCACAGCCTCCAGCCAGGCGTCAGAAATGGCCCAGAACCAGCAGCTCGTGGTCAGCCAGCTGACAACTCAGGTTTCAGAGCAGAGCGGCGTCTCGCTCGACGAAGAGGCCACCAACATGCTGCAGTTCCAGCACGCGTATCAGGCGGCCGCCCGAGTAATCACCACGATGGACCAGATGCTCGACACGCTCATCAACAACACCGGCCTGGCCGGCCGCTGAGTGGAGGCCTGAGATGCGCGTTTCCGAGTCGATGCTCTACTCGAGCGCCAACACCAGTCTGGCCAAACAGATGGCCACCATGCAGAACCTGACCGAGCAGGTCAGCTCGTCGAAGCAGCTCAACAAGCCCTCCGACAACCCGGCCGACGTCCGCACCGCCGTGGGTCTGTACGACACCCTGGCCCAGCTCAACCAGTTCGGGCGGAACATCGACTCGGCCACAAGCAGGCTGTCGGCCATGGACGACGCGCTGTCCAGCGCCGGCCAGCTGATCCAGCGGGCCAACGAACTGGCAATTCAAGGCGCCAACGGCACGCTCAGCACCAGCGACCGGCAATCGATCGCGGCGGAGGTATCCCAGTTGACCGAGGCGATGGCCCAGGACGCCAACGCCAAGGTCGGAAGTAGCTACATCTTCAGCGGCTTCAAGTCCGACACGCCCGCATACCAGGTGACCGGTCCGGGTCAGGTCGGCTCCTACCAGGGCGACAACGGTGTAGTGATCGCCCGCGTCGGGCCGTCGAGCACCATGCAGATCAGCATGGCCGGCAATACCGTATTCCAATCCGGAATCGATGCCTTGACGCAGCTCCAGACCGATCTGAACAGCGGCCAGGCCGTGCAAGCGTCAACGATCACGCAGATCTCCAACGCCCTGCAAAACTTGTCTCAAGCGCAGGCTACCGTGGGCGCCAGGGAGAACCGCGTGACCGATGCCAAGAACACCCAGCAGAATCTCATCACCAGCAACCAGGCTCTGTTGAGCGGCCTCCAGGATGTCAACATGCCGGCTGCGATCACGGCTCTTACGCAGGCTCAAACCACGTATCAGGCGTCGCTGGCCGTCACCGCAAAGGTTATGCAGACCAGCCTTATCGACTACCTCAAGTGAGGCATCCTGATGAGCCGGGTCGGCCAGGCCACCTCCGCGTTGTGCCCGCAAATGAGGAAACGTCCGTGACTTCAGCTCCAGTCTCAGCCGAGATCGTCTTTCCGGACGGCCTCGTCGGACTGCCCAACTTGACCCGCCACCGGCTCAGCGCCGTGCCCGACACGGAGTTGTACGAGATCCTCTCGGACGATGACCCGGCCATGGGCTTCATCGCGGCCTCCGCCGACACCGTCAAGCCCGGGACCACCGATCGACTACGCGAGCGTGGCCTTATCGGAGAAGGGGAGTGGGTTCTGGCGATTCTGGCCGTTCACGGCGAGCCGCCGGGAATCACTGCAAATCTGGCCGGACCGCTCGTAATCGACATGGCGAAGGCCACCGCTCGACAGCTGGTGATCGAGGACCCCGAATTCCCGCTTCAGGTGCCGGTTGCGGAGGAGGGCTGAATGCTCGTCCTCACACGCCGACCCGGCCAGTCGATAAGGATCGGGCAGAACGTCGAAGTGCGCGTCGTCAGGATCGAGGGCGACCGCGTTGTCATCGGTATCGCCGCCCCGCGCCACGTCGCGGTAGTCCGGGCGGAACTGGTCGAGCAGGTCTCGGGCGAAGTCCGCGACGCTTCCGAAACGCGGGCCAAGTTGCGAGTCATGCTCAGCCCTGCACGCAACACCGAGCCTTCCCCGGAAGACCCCGGCGTAGCCTGACGTCGGCTCGGTCATGACCGACCCGCTTCGTATCCTCGTCATCGGTCCCGGGGCGGCCGGCGCGTCGGACGCGCTGAGATTCGAGGCCATGATCCCGGCCCTGGCCGGCCACGGTGTCGAACTCGTCAACTGGACTCCGCCCGAACCGGCTGCAGGCAACGACGCATTCGACGCCGTCGAGGCCGCGGTCGGCTGGGCGGACGTGCTCGTCTTGCGCCGCTTCTATCGAACCTGGCATGCCTGCCTCGCCTGCCGGCTGCGAACGCTGGACACGGCCGAAGCCGTATCGCACGGCGCCACTTCCGGGCATTCGGTAGTTCTCGCGCCGTACTTCGCGCTCCGGCCCCTGGTCGGCCTGCTCGAAACGGAACCGGGCGCCCTTGGCAAACGCGCCATCGTCTACGACACGGACGACGACGTCTTCTCCGCCGACTTGCCGCCGGGGGCCGAGGACTTCCTCGAGCGAGACCTGGTTGGGCGCATCCTCGGCCTGGCGGATCTGGTGACCGTCTCCACTCCGGTACTTGCCGAACGGCTCGAGCAGCGCACAACCGCGCCGATCCGGGTCATCCGCAACGCCGTGGACCCGGCCTGGTATGAGGCGGGGAGGCCGGACGGCGCGGCCGATGCGCCGGGATTCCCTCGCGTCGTCTATCACGGAGCGCCGATCCGCTGGCGCGACTACGAACTCGCCAGGCCCGGCGTGGACGCCGTCGCCGCCGAGATCGGAACCTTGCGACGCGTCTGGCTCGGGGCGGACGCTGCACAACTGGCCGGCAGCATGGATGAGGTCAGGCCGTGGGTCGGGGGCGTGCCCGAGTTCGCCGCGTCGCTGGTGGCGGCTCGCCCCGACATCGGCCTGGCACCGCTCCAGGACACGCCCTACAACCGCGCCCGCAGCGAGCTGCACTGGCTGGAATACGCCCTGGCCGGCGCGCCGACCATCGTGTCGGGTCTCGCAGGACCCAATCCATACGACGTGGTGCGAGACGGAGTGGATGGACTCGTGGCCCAGACGCCCGCGGATTGGGCGCGCCACGTCCGCGCGCTGGCCGCTTCGCAAGATCTTCGGGCCGAACTTGCCGGTCGTGCACGGATCCGCGTTCTCGCCGATTACTCCGTTGTGAGCCGAGCTCCGGAGTGGGCGGACGCCTATGCGTGGGCCGCGGAGCACGCCGATTCAGGGCACTCGCGCCGAGTTGCCGACGCCGAGTAGATCGAGGGGCCACAGCCCTCAAGTGCGGGTCTGCGCGGCCGACTTCTCCTCTGGCGGGCAGATGTCCTCCGGCGGCAAGGACGCCGCACCGAACCAGGGCTAGGAGGCCTAATTCCATGGGTATGGCGATCAACACCAACGTTGATGCTCTTGATGCACTGCGCAACCTGGGCACGACCGCGGGCAAGTTCTCGGCCAGCGTTCAGAAGCTGTCGAGTGGTCTCCGCATCAACACCGCCGCGGACGACGCGGCCGGCTACGCCATCAGCAACAAGCTGCAGGCGCAGGTCACGGGCCTCAACCAGGCCCAGCGCAACGCCCAGGACGGCGTGTCGATGGTCCAGACCGCCGCTGGAGGCATCACCGAAATCCAGTCCATGCTGCAGCGCATCCGCGAGCTCGGTGTCGAGGCGGGCAACGCCACGGTCGGCTCGAGCGACGCTGCCAGCGTCAACACAGAAATCGGCGCCCTGCACGACGAAATCAACCGCCTTGCCGGAACCACGACGTTCAACGGCGTGGCCCTCCTGACGGGCAGTGCGGCTGTTAGCCAGACCGGCGGCACTGCCACGGTCGGCGCGGCTCTCGCGACTTCCGGCGCAGTCATCAGCGCAATCAACGTCCAGGGCGCAGCGGCCGGGACGTTCACGCTGACCAGTGGCGCCGGCACTATGACGCTGTCCAACGGCGTCGGCCCAGGCAGCATCTCTCAGACGGTTGCCCTCGCCGACATGCCGGCCGGCGGCAACGAGACCTTCAACTTCAGCCAGCTCGGCGTGAGCTTCACAATTGCCGGCCCGACCGGTGGCAACGACGTCGCTGCCAAGATCGGAGCCGATCTCACAACCAAGACGGTGATCACGACGGCCACCGGAGCCGCCCAGTCCGTCTTCCAGGTTGGCGCCAACGCCAACGAGACCATCGGCGTCAACTTCAACGCCGCTACAACCACCGCCATGGGCCTCGACTCGGCGATCACCGGGTTCAACACGGCTCAGGGAGCCAACTGGGCGACCCAGCAGAACACCGCAGTTTCGACCCTGCTGACCGCGACCGACGCCGCGATCACTCAGCTCAACACCACCGCTTCCAACCTGGGCGCGGTTCAGAACCGCCTCACCCACACCATCGCCGCGGTCGGCGTGGCGTCGGAGAACCTCAACGCCTCCGAGTCCCGCATCAAGGACCTCGACGTGGCGNNCAGATCCTCCAGCAGGCCGGCACGGCGATCCTCGCCCAGGCCAACAGTGCTCCCCAGAGCATCCTGACCCTGCTGCGATAGTCTCGGTTAAAGTCAGGCCTTCGGCCTGACTCCGGCTCGGCTTCGGCCGGACCGTAAATCAGGAGTCTCGAAGAGGCCGGCGGTTTACCGCCGGCCTCTTCTGCTTCCACTAAACTCCCCAGGTGAGCATGGACTCCTCGAACCAGACGGCCACGATCCTCGCCCTCGAGGCCGCCACCGACGCGCTCATGACCGCCATGCGCCGCCGGCCCGACCCGGATCTCGAGGCCGCCGGCATTGCCCTCAAAGCACGCGAGGCGGCCATGACGCTCCTCGTCGGCTCGGATCCCAAGGCTCGTCCACCCGACATGAACGCCCGCCTGCGCCGCATTCTCGAGTCCGACAAAGAGGCGGCAGACCAGTTGCGCACGGAGATGGATTCGCTCCGCGGCAGGCTGGCCACGACTCGCCAGATGATGAACGAATACCGCAATACCAAGCGGGTACAGGACCAGGCGCGGTGAGCTTGGCGGAGCGCCGGGCCCCTATCGGGGGCTCTCGCGCGGTCCCTGAGGTCCAGGGTAAACCCGACTGGCCGAGCCCGGCCGCACGCCTCAAGCTAGCGACAACGACGACCGATACCCCGACTGGCCACTCCCGCGCAGGGAATGGCGGGAAAGTCGATCCCTGGAGCGCACGATGTCATCGATACAATTCGGCGGCGTAGTCTCCGGACTGAATACCCAGAGCATCATCGATGCGCTGGTTGCTGCCGAAAAGCAGCCCCTGACCGACCTTCAGAACCAGGAGGCCACTCTCACCGCGCAGCAGTCGGCCTACACGCAGGTCGGAACCGCGATCGACAACGTCGTAACGGCGATCAAGGCCTTCACGGTTACCAGTGCCGGTTCGAGCCGGATGGCCACGTCGAGTGACACGTCGATCATGAGCGCCTCCGCCGGCCCCAGCGCGTCGGTCGCGTCGTATCAGGTGTCGGTCCAGAACCTGGCAACGGCCACGCGAGCGCTCTCGACCGGCGCAATCGGCGCTGCGGTGACTGGTGCCGTCGACACGTCCAAGACCCTGAACAATGCGGGTCTCGCAACCGCGATCACGGCCGGCGACATGACCGTGACAGTTGACAACCAGGCCCTGACCGTATCGGTCGACCCCGCGACGTCGACGCTCCAGTCTGTGATGGACAGCATCGCCAGTGCCATCCAGACGAAGATCAATACCACGGACACGGGCACGGTGAGCGCCTCGATCGTGAACGGGCAGCTGAAGCTGTCGATCACGGGCAATGCGGGGGTCCACTCCATCTCGTTCGGCGCCCAGACCGGCAATCCAGCCGACTCGAGCAACGCGGCGACGGCGCTCGGTCTCGACAGTCAGGGCGTCACCAACGTCCAGAACGCGACTATCAACGGCACCGCATACCTGGACCCCACGCTCGCTTCGTTGAACCTGCCGGGCAGCGTTACGGCCGGTCAGATCAGCGCCATCGTCGACGGGACCATCGTCCACTACGCGGTCGGCGACCCGTCACAGACGACCCTCGACCAGCTGATGGCCGGGTTCGGCCAGGCTATCCAGAGCCAGTTGCGGACCGGGGGCTCTCCGGCGGATACAGGGGCCACTGCTACCTTCTCCGTGGTGGGCAACAAGCTCCAGCTGAGCATCACCGGCGCGTCGCGCGGCCATTCGCTCTCGTTCAGCGCGGCGGGTGACTCGAGCAACGCGCTCGGTATGCTGGGCATCGCCAACATAAGCGCGTCCGGCAGCACCACCAACCCGACCATCACAGGCACCTCCAACCTCGGCGTCGCGCGGATGGTCAGCACCCTGGATAGCGCCGGCATCTCGGGCTTGAACTCCACCACCGCCGGTGTCCTGACGATCAACGGCGTCTCGATCTCGTACAACACGACGACAGACTCGCTGTCGGACGTGATCACGCGGATCAACAAGTCGGGTGCTGGTGTCATCGCATCGGTGGACCGCAGCACCGACAAGATCGAACTGACGGCCCAGGCAACCGGCGCGGCCGCGATCGATATTTCCGACGGACAAGGCTTCAACCTGGCGGCAAAGCTCGGGCTGGCCCCCGGTACGACGGCCGCTCAGACCATCGGCGAGAATGCCCAGCTCACGGTCGACGGCCGTTCGATCGTCAGCGCCAGCAACACCGTAACCAACGCAATCGACAATGTCTCCATCAGCCTTGTGGGCCAGTCAGCCATCGGCGATACGCAAACGCTGACCGTCGGGCCCGACACCAACGCTATCCAGACCGCCCTGAGCTCGTTCGTATCCGCGTTCAACCTGCTGGGCGACAAGCTCGACAGCCTCACGACCAACACGCCCGGAAGCGTTGGCGGTACGGCTGGTACCGTTGGTCCGCTGGCCAACGATTCCACGGCCAAGAATATGTTCCTGAGCCTCCGGAGCACGCTCCTGCAGGCTGTCGGCGGCGGCAACATGAACTCCCTCGCTTCGCTCGGGATAACGACGGGCGCGATCGGCGCTGCGGTGGGCACGACAAGCAGGCTTCAGTTGAACCCCACGACCATGGCGGCGGCGCTGACGAAGGATCCCAATGCGGCGGCGGACCTGCTTGATAGCACGACCGGCCCCATGGGTCAGCTCGTCGCCAAGCTCCAGGGCCTGGAGGATCCGTCCAACCCCACTGCCTACATCCAGTCGAGCACGGCAAACATGGCCGACCAGATCAAGGCCACGCAGAACCGTGAAGCCGACCAGCAGGAAATGGTCAACAACTACACCTCCATGATCGAGGCCCAGTTCACGGCCATGGAGACCATGCTGGCGACTCTGCAGTCCCAGTCGGCCCAGATCGACGCCGAACTCGGCATAACCTCAAGTTCGTCGTCATCTTCGTCGGGCTTGAGCGTCGCCGGCACGAGCAGTACTGGCGGCTGATCGGGCGTTCGCGCGGCGTGCCACGTGCCGTGTGGTCAGGCGAGCGGGCCTCCGGGGTTCCTGGTCCGCGCTGCGGCGCGCCCAGCCGGTCGCGCAGCGGCGGGACAGATGACCGGCGAGGCATTTCCCCCAGGTGGTGCCTTCGGGCCACGATCGGTCAAGACGGCACCACTCTGGACCGATACCTAGTGTGGAACGGCCGCACGGTCGGCCTTCACCACAGCTAGACATGAGGCTCCGCTCCATGCTCGATCCGACGGCGGCATATAGAACTGCACAGGTTTCCAGCGCCAGTCGAGCCGGCCAGATCGTTCTCCTGTACCAGGGCGCGATCAGGTTCGCGTCTCAGCATCTGGCCTTCATCGAACGCCACGATGTCGAGCAGGCCCACAAGGCCTCGATCCGAGCTCAGGAGATCGTGAGCGCACTGCGTGGCGCTCTGGACCTTTCGGCTGGACCGATCGCCGTCCAGCTCGACCAGCTCTACGATTTCGTCTCGCGCCGGCTGGTTGACGGCAACCTCACCAAGGAGCCCCGCCCGACCGAGGAAGCCATCAAAGTTCTGCGGGGCCTGCTCGAAGCCTGGCAGGAGATCGCGGCCGCACCCACGTCCGATGCGGTCGAAACCCCGGCCCAGCCGGCCCCGACACAGCTGCCCGTCGCCAGGCCGGCTCTCGTCGCCGCCGGCATGTATGCCGCCGGGGGAGCACGCCGATGATGCCCGGGCCCGATCGCAGCAAGATGGAGCGTGAGGTCGCCACCGAGATGCTGGTCGCTGCGATGAGCCCGCTTTCGGCCCGGTCCATCCAGCAGCGCCTCGAACGGATACTCATCGATGACCGCGAGCTCCTGATCTCGCTCCAGTGCCAGCTCGAGCAGATACGCCGCGAGCTGCGCCTGATGAACGACGACCGTATCGTTCGCGTGCTGTCCCGCAGCGATCGCCCGATCAGCAACTGAGGCACGGGCGAGGCCATCGCTCAGGACGCCGCACCCTCCCCATTCCGGACCCTCCAATGCCCCGTTGTCCGGTGGGCCGGCCGCTCGGATGATCCCTGGGTCATGGCTGACACCTTGCATGTCCTCGTCTACGGCTCGATCGACGTGGGCGTTTGCGACTCCGTGCGCCTCGGCGTCTACCGCGACCTGCTCGAGAAGTACGACGTCGAGCTGCGGACCTGGGGCGAACTGAACGACTATCGAGTGCAGATCCCGGCCGAGTACGCCGGCCGTCTGGACGACGCGGTCCGCGACGGTGTCGCCACCGCCGATCTGTCGCCGATCGAGTGGGCGGACGTGCTGGTCTTCCGGCGCTGGTACGGCACCATCATCGGCTGTGAGGACTGCGATTTCGTTGCGCAGGACTCTGCCCGGCTCGATGGCCATGTCCGGGAGACCGGCCACGCACCCATCCACCGCGACCGGATCATTCGCCCGCTATTGGACGAGATCGAGCGGAACAGGGGCCTGTTGCGCGGGCGGGCCATGGTGTACGAGCTCGATGACGATTTGCTGTCGGCCGAGCCGTGGGTCGGCTTCTATGGGCGGCTCCAGGGCGACGTGGACCTCGTCGCCAGGCTGGCGCAGGCCGCGGATCTGGTTACGGTGACGACACCTGCGTTGGCGAGCAGGATGCGGCAGCACAACTCGGCCGTGCGAGTGGTCCGTAACGCCGTCTTTCCCCAGTGGTACGTGCCCGTTGCTCCAGATCCTGGTCCGCGACCGCTGTCGTTGCTCTACTACGGAACCTTGTCTCGACTGCGTGACTACGCGATCTGCCGCGACGCCGTCGAGGCGACGGCTCACGCCACGGGGGCCACACGAATCTGGCTGGGCTCAGAAGACCCGGGAGTACAGGCGATCGTCGACCTGGCGCTGCCGTTCGAAAGCAGCGTGCGCGGCTTCGTCTCCAGACTCGTTGGGGCAAGGCCCGCAATCGGATTGGCGCCTGTGGGCCAGGATGCCTTCAGCCGCAGCCGCTCCGAGCTCCACTGGCTCGAGTATTCGCTGGCCGGCGCCGCGACGGTAGCCTCACGGAACATGGGTGGCGGGCCTTACGACGTGATCCGGGACGGCGTCGACGGGTTGCTCGCCCGCAACAAGCTCGAATGGTGGGAGCAGTTGCGCAAGCTGGCCGGGTCGCAGAGCCTGCGAGAGGACCTGGCCGGTCGTGCCAGGGAACGAGTCCTGGCAGAGTACGACGTCCATCAGCGCGCCGCGGAATGGGCTGACGCCTTCCGCTGGGCCGCCGAGCACGCCGGTCGTGGGGCCCTGCGCGTATTTACTCGAGGCCTGACCAGGGCCGATCTCGGATCGAAGGAGTCCGCGGTAGAGTCAGAGGCTCGAGCGAACCTAGCTCACCGCCAGATGAGCCGGCGCCGGGCCATCAGCGAACGCGAAACTCTCGGGCGGCTGCGGGCCGATCGCGAGGTGTGCTGGCCCGAGGAAGCGGCAGACAACCCGCTCGTCAGCGTCGTCATCCCCACATACAACCGTGGCCCGATACTCGTCGAGCGATCCATCGCCTCAGTTCTGGCCCAGACCTACGCCAACTTCGAGGTGGTGGTCGTCGGCGACCACGCCACGCCCGAGACGCTGGCGGCGATCCACTCGGTCGACGATCCGCGGGTACGGTTCGAGGACTTGTCTGTTCGCAGCCCCTATCCCGCAGACCCCGAGCTGGCCTGGCTATGCGTCGGCTCGCGGCCCTACAACCGGGCCCTGGAGCTTGCTCGGGGCGCGTGGATCGCACCTCAGGCCGACGACGACGAGTTCACCCCTGACCATATCGAGACGCTGCTCTCGGTTGCGCTCGAGCACCGTCTCGAGTTCGTATACGGCGACTCCTGGATGGAGATGACCGATGCCAACTGGATTCGTTTGGGTAAGTGGCCGCCCAGCCAGGCGGGCTTCTGCGCCGGCTCCGTGCTCTACGCGTCCGCGCTCAAGTTCATCACCCTGGACGAGGAGTGCTGGCGCGACGGCGAGCCTAACGACTGGAACATGTGGCGCCGGATGCTCGACGCAGGTGTCAGAGCCGGTCACGTGGATCGAGTCGTGTTCCGCCACTACGCGGAAGCGCGTCATAGGCTGAACCCGCCGGAACGAGAACAGGGAGCCGCGTAGCGAACGGACCGGGTCAGGCGCCGCGAGCCAGAACGGCCGGCAGGCGAACTTCTTCGTGGTCGCGGTTGCCGAGCTGCTCTCGAACCACTTCCAGGAAGTGGTGCAGCCGGAACGGCTTCGCAAGCAGACCGTTGGCGCCGGCACGGTTCGCCGCTACCTCGTCGGGTGACTGGCCTGTCAGGATGAGGATCCTCATCGCTGCCAGTGACGACTCGCGGCGCATGTCCGCGGTCAGCTGGTATCCGTCTCGATCGGGCAGGCCGACGTCGACGATCGCCAGCACGGGGCGGTACTGGAGCGCCAGGGCTTCACCCTCGGCCGCCGTGTGCGCCGTCAGTAGATGGACTCGCAGGCCCCGTAGAGCGGCCTCCAGGGCCCCGTGGACGTACTCGTCGTCGTCGACGATCAATACACACGGTGTCCTAGGAGTAATGCTGTGAAGTGGGGTCGGACTGGTCATGCGAGCCGAGGGTAGCCCACGGGCAGGTACCCTCACATGCGGTGTTTGCATCATATTAGGGAGGACCCACGACCCCGGACCTCGACTTTTCCACGTGGCTTCGAGGATATCCACGATGCCACCCCTCTCCGATCGGAGCGGCAGCGGGCCCGTCGGGTCGTCAGGGCCTCTTGTAGAAGGTCAGACCGGCCGGGAGAAGTCCTACGTTCCTGACGTTCGGGATCGACTCGGTGGCGCCGAGGAAGAGTACGCCGCCGGGTCGGAGGGCGTCGCAGAAGCGCTTGTAGAGATCGACCTTGGCCGCCTCGGTGAAGTAGATGACCACGTTGCGGCAGCAGATGAGGTCGTACGGCCGCTCGTAGGGATCCCGCAGGAGGTCGTGGCGCTTCCAGGTGATCAGGGCCTGGAGTTCGGGCTTTGCCTCCCAGTTGGAGCCGACGTTGCGGAAGAAGCGAGCTCGCCGCGAGGGCGACACCCCGGCCATCTGGGCCTCGGTGTAGTTGCCCGTTCGAGCTCGCGAGAGGATCGTGTCGTCCAGGTCCGTGGCCATGATCTTGACGGGAGTGTGTGGCGCGATCTCGCGAGCCAGCATGGCCAGGGTGAACGGCTCATAGCCCAACGAGCAGCCGGCACTCCAGATCCGGACGGAGAGCTGGGCGAGGAGCATCGGCCGCAAGAACTGCGCCACGAGAGCGTCCCAGGCTTCGACGTTTCGGAAGAACTCGCTGACGTTGATCGTCAGCATGTCCAGGAACGCCTGGCGCAGCTCGGCGTCGTGCTGGACCTTGGCGACCAGGGCGTCCGCGTCGGGCAGTCCCTTTGCGCTGGCAAAACCGTTGACGCGGCGCCAGACCTGGGCCGGCTTGTACTGGCTGAGGTCGATGCCCAGGAGAGCGCGCACGCTGCGAGCCATCCGGTCGTACGCCTCCGGATCCAGGTCCGGCGCAGGCGCGAAGGTGGGCATGACGATTGGGCGCAAGGTCCGAGGCGGAGTCTCCATCGGATTAGGTATCGGGTCTCCGGGCGCTGTGGTTGATAGGCAGATGGGCGGCCATCCGGTCTGCCGAACGATACGCCTCGTCGCCGCGCTTCCGCCCATCGGGGCCGCCGGTGACCTCAAGCGGTCACTGGTGACCTCAAGCGGTCACTGGTGACCTCAAGCGGTCACTGGTGACCTCAAGCGGTCACTGGTGACCTCAAGCGGTCACCTTGCTTACCGACACCTCAACTGAGTTCATTGCCCTGGCTTGAGAGCGACTATGTCAGCTCAGACGCAGATAATGCCGGCCCCTCCCGGATACGAGCCAGTGCCGGCTCGCGTCCTGACCGACATTGCCACTCTGCCCTGCGATCTCTATATCTGGCGTGGCCCGCGGCCGGTGTTGTATGCCATGAAGGGCGGCGACCTGCGCAAGGTCATCACCCGGGCCCAGCGCGGGATGTCCTTTCTGGTGCGCGAGATCGATTCCGACCTGCTGCGCGGTGCCCTCGCCGCGGCACTGCCGACGGTCCTGGCCAACCAGCACGTCAGCGCGGTCGAACGCAGCAAGACCGCGTATTCGATTGTGGCCAAGGTCCTGAGCCCGATATTCACTCGCGAGAATGCGCTCGACCACGACGGCCTGCTGCTCACCCACAGGACGATCGACGCGATCACCCTCCACCTCATCGACGACGAGGAGATGGTCTGGGCGATGGTGGCGACGATGCAGAAGCACCTCGCAACTCACACTCATGCCATCAATACGGCCGTCTACGGCATCGTCCTGGCCCGGTTCATGGAGTTCGGATCGAGTGACGCCATCAGGGACGTCGCTCGAGGCGGCCTCCTCCACGACATCGGCAAGAACCGGATCCCGCGCACCGTGCTCGACAAACCGTCCGGCCTCGATGCGTCGGAGTGGCAGGTCATGCAGACGCACGTCAAGTCCGGCAGCGACATGGTCATCCGCGCCCTGGGCTACCCGCAGCCGTACGTCCACATAATCGCCGAGCACCACGAGCGCTGCGACGGCTCCGGCTACCCGGCCGGCCGCCAGGGTTCCGGCATCGCCCTGGATTCGCAGCTGGTGGGCGTCGTCGATGCCTTCGACGCCCTCACGACGCGCCGCCCTTACCGGGCGCCGGTCAGCGCCTTCGACGCGCTTCACATCATGCGCGTGACCATGCGCGGCCAGTTCAGCGACGAGATCCTGCGAGAGTTCATCAAGCTGCTGGGCGGCTTTAACGCCGCGGCCGCCGGTCTGGAAGGCGTAGATCTGACGCGCGTCATGCGGGTTGCCGGGTAGCGCCTCGACCCGCGTGCTCCGCGGCCCAACGGTAGGCGTCCGCCCATTCGACGGCACGGTCCGCGGCGCGATACTCCGTCAGGATCCGCTCCCTGGCGCGGCCGGCCAGTTCCGCCTGACGGTCTGGCGACCCGGCCAAGGACCGCAAGGCGTCGAGCCACTGAGCCCTGTTCCGGGCCAGGAGCCCGTCGACGCCGTCGAGAATGACGCTGTACGGCCCGCCACCCATCAGTCGCGATGCCACCGTTGCCGCGCCCGCCATCGAGTACTCGAGCCAGTGGAGTTCGGACCTGCCCCGATTGAACGGCTCGTCGGCAATCGGGGCAAGCCCGATACCCGGCCGCGCCTCGACGAGCGACCGCGCGAAGTCGGCAGGACCGCGGACGTAGCCGTGAGCTTCGTCCACTGCGGCGCGCACCCCGGGATTGTCGCTGCCCAGCCAGATCCGGCGAGTGCCCGGGGCGGTCCGCGCGGTCTCGTCGACTGCGTCGCGGCAGACTGCGTAGTCGCGGAGCCGGGCCGCCACGCCGTAGAAGACGATCCGCGGTCCGTTCGACTCGGCCGCGGCTGCGGTGGCGGCGTGCCCCGCCGTTGGTGCCGGCCTGGCGGTCGGGGCGTACCAAGCGGGCTCGATGGCGTTCCGAATCAGCCGGACTGCACTGTTGCGCCGGCTCGCCATCTTGACCAGCTGGGGTGTTGAGACGGTGACGAGATCAGCCCGACCGAGCATGGATCTCACGAGATCCTTCTCGAGCCCGGCCGCGGCCGCCCCTCCGGTCCAGGGCGGCGTCAGGAGAACGTCGTCGTCGGTCTCGTATACCACGGCACGTCCCCCGAGGAATGCCGGGTCGGCCAACAGGCGAGTCCACAGAGGACGAAGGAGGCGATCGAGAGGACCGCGGACCGTGTGCCCGGTGTTCTGGGCATGGACGGCCGCTTCGGTCTCCAGCCGCCAGGCAGCGTCGCAGGCCTGGCACGCGTAGGACGTGAAGTAGTAGCGCCGGAAGAGGACCACGTCGGCCCAGTCGAGATCAGTCCTGTCGATCTCGAACGCGCCGGCCTCAACGGCCTCCTGCTGCCGATTCTCCCAACCCGGAGTGAAGTCGACTCGCAGCTGGGTCCACGGTCGCAGGTTCACGCCGAGGGCGGCCAGGTGGTCGCGGAACATGCCCGCCCGGAAGACGTCGCAG
Organism: Chloroflexota bacterium; assembly: GCA_003171035.1. Classification (GTDB taxonomy): domain Bacteria; phylum Chloroflexota; class Limnocylindria; order Limnocylindrales; family CSP1-4; genus Fen-1039. Next base: position 45,853 of record PMXR01000114.1, on the reverse strand, counting down.
CTTCCCGCGTCGAGCGCACCGTAGATGAGCACGTTGAGTGGTGAGGCCATTCCGTTGAAACTGCCACATAGACGCGGCGCGGGCAACTACCCGGCGGTGGTAGGGAAGTGAGCGCGAGGCCGTGGCCGGAGCCGAGTGGGCTCGCGTCCGGCGGCGCCTACGCGACCTTGCGGCGCGGCTTCCTCTTGGCGCTTGCATCTTCGGCAATGTCGCCGGCGATCGAATTGGCGCGATCGAGCAGCGCGGCGATGTCGACGACCAGGCCCACGGCCCCGTCGGCCATGATCGTGGCGCCGGCCAGGCCGGCACGCTCGCCCGTGACATCACTCAGCGACTTCAGCACGATTTCGTGCTGGCCGACGAACTGGTCCACGGCCAGGGCCATCTCGGTGCCGCGTGACCGAACCACGACCAGATTCACGAAGCCGCGCTCGGTGGTCGTCAGCGGCCGGGACGGATCGCCCAGGGCGCTGTCGAGCTGCTCCACCGGAATGACGCGGTCGCGCAACATCAGAACGTTGTGGCCGCGAACCCGGCTGAACGACTTGGGCTCGACTCGCAAAGTCTCGACCACGCCGGTGAGCGGCAGCGCGCAGATCCGCGCCCCCGACTTGACCAGCAGGGCGCCGATGATGGCCAGCGTCAAAGGCAGCGATAGCGAGACGCGAGTGCCCTTGCCGGGGGTGCTGAAAACGTCGACCCAGCCGCCGAGGTGCTCGATGTTGTTGCGGACGACGTCCATACCGACGCCGCGCCCGGAGACTTCCGTGACGACCTTGGCCGTGGAGAAGCCCGGCATGAATATGACCCGCAGCATGTCTTCGTCGCTGGTCATGTCGGCCGTCTCGCGGGTCATCAGACCCTTCTCGACGACGGACCGCCGCAGATCCGCGGCGTCCATGCCCCGCCCGTCGTCCTCGACGGTGATGAGGATCCGGCCGTCCGAGTGTCGGGCGGTGAGGCGGACCGTTGCCGGCACGGACTTGCCGAGGGTGCGGCGCTCGTCGGGCGGCTCGATGCCGTGGTCCAGCGCGTTGCGGACGAGGTGGCCCAGCGGATCGCCGACCTCTTCGAGCACGGACCGGTCCAGCTCGGTCTCCTTGCCCTCGATCACAAGCTGGACTTCCTTGTTCAGCCGCATGGCGATGTCGCGGACGACGCGCGGGAAGCGGTTGAAGACGGTCTCGATCGGCAGCATGCGCAAGCCGGTGACCTGGTCCTGGAGCTGGCCGGCGATGCGGGCGAACTGCTGCGAGTCCTCGTCGGACTGGCGGGCCAGCGGATCGTCGCCGAGCCGGAGGGCCAGCAGCTGAGCACTCTGCTGCAGCCGGGTCTTGTGGACGACGAGCTCGCCCACGAGATTCATCAATTCGTCCAGGCGGGCGACGTCGATGCGGATGGTCTGCTGTGCGGCCTTGAGACGATCGCCGGCGACCGCCATGCGCTCGCCCTGCGGCAGTCCTCGAGCCTCGGCTCCGAGGTCGGCCCGGCGCCGTTCCGAGGTGGTTGGCGGGCCGGCCGTCCGCTCGTCGTCGGCCCGGGCGGCGCCGGCGAGCGGGATGTCGTCAGCCGGGCCGTAGACGTCCACGCTGAGCGTCGCCTCCACGATCTCGCCTTCGGGAGAGCCCAGAGGCGCGGCAACAGCTTCGACGCTGACGATGTCGTCGATGGCAGCAAGATGCTTTCGCAAGTCGAGCAACTCGACCGGACGCCCGCGAACGAGCATCACCAGGATCGGCGATGCGACGCCGGCCTCGATCTCGTCGCGGCTCGGCGCGGAAGAGACCAGACTGCCGCCCTCATCGGCTTCGAGAACGAGCTGCAGCAAGCGCACCGATTGCCACTCGCTCATCGGGTCGACGCGGCAGACGACGATGGATCTCGGTTCGTAGCCGCCGGGCGATTCGACCAATACGCGATGGATGAGGGGCGCAACGGCGATGTTGCTGACGCCTTCTTCGTCGGTGCTTCTCGCCTCCGCGACGTCATCGGCCGCGCCATCCTCTTGCCCCTCGCCGGCTTCGGCCCGAACCGCGACTGGTCCCGGCCTGGCCGCCGGCTTGGGCGCGGTGGACTTGGCCGCGGCCGTTGCCGTAGCCGAGGACAGGAGATCGCGCAGCCGTCTGGTCAGGTCTTCGGGAGCATCGGTGAGAGTCTCACCCTCCTGCACTTCGGCGACCAGCGCGCGCAGCACGTCGATCGTGGCCAGCAGGACGTCGGCGAAGGGCTTGACGTCGACCAGGGTGCCGCTTCGGAATGCTCCGAAGAGGTCCTCCATGGCGTGGGTCAACTCCGCCATGCGGCGATGGCCGATCGTGGCGGCCGAGCCTTTGAGGGTGTGAGCGGCCCGGAAGACCTCGTTGACCACGCCCGCATCGAGGTCGTGCTCGAGTTCGAGCAGGCCTTGTTCGATGCGTTCGATCTGCTCGAGCGACTCGTCTGTGAACAGACGGTCGTCGCCGGGCTGCAGATCGAAGGTCAGCTGCATGCTACAGAGCCTCTCGCAGCGCCACGTGAAGCTTGACGTCGCCATAGGCCGTAGTCAGCGGCACTACGAGACGCTGGATCTCGACGGTCGACAGGCGAGCGCCGCGTCCGACGAGCACCAGAGGCGGGTTGATGACGGTTTCGACGCCCTCTTCGGCCAGGCCGATGCCGGCGGTCCCGGCGATGACGTTGGCCATCTCGGCGATTCCGCTCTGGCCCAATTCGTCGAGCTCGACCGTTTCCTGGCCGATGATGGCGCCGATCAGTTTCAGGGCCACGGACTCTGACATCGAGAGGTAGATAGAACCGGACAGCTGCCCGCTGACGCCGATGACGGCGGTGACGTCTTCAGTCGTGTACGGGTTGCCCTCGAGCAGAAGTCCGCCACGCTGGACGGGCAGCTGGGTCTCTTTCGAGATCACGTTCAGCGCAGACTGAACGTAGCGATTCACGATCTGCACTCTCATGGTTATGCGGCCCCGGCTAGAGCATTCTGGTCCTCGAGACCGAACAAGCCGTCGAGTTCGAGGAGAAGGACAAGCCGGTCGCCCAATTTCGCGATGCCCCTGAGGTACTCGGCGTCGGCTCCGGCGGCGACGCCGGGCGTGGATTCCACCGCGTCGATGGGCAGGAGCAGGACTTCCGACACGCTGTCGACGATGAGCCCCACACGAGTGGACGAGCTCTCGGCGACGACGATGCGCGTTTCCTTGGTCGGCTCCACTTCGGCCATTCCGAAGCGACCGCGCAGGTCTACGACGGGAATGATCCGACCACGGAGGTTGATCACACCCTTCACGAACATCGGCGCTCGCGGAACGGGTGTGATCGGCTGGTGCCGGATGATCTCGAACACCTTGGCGATGTCCAGCCCGTAATGTTCGTCAGCGAGTTCGCAGACCACGATCTGCAGCTCTCCTGACCGACCGTTGCCGGCGGACGTTGGCTTCTCGGCCACGGCGCGTCTCTCCTTACATCTCGAGCCGGACGCACTCCGGCTACAGGTTCTTGTCGTAGGTATCGGTGCTTGCGTGCACTATCTGAGTAGGACAGACCCTGATCTGGATCAGGAGGCGATCTCCCTCCGATCCGGCCGGATCTGATCAACCGGGGCCGCCTCATCCGAGGCATTCAGGCTCCCGGTTGAACACCAGACGGCCACCGCGGCGGCGATCTGATGCAGCGGCAGGACCTTGTCGGTCAACCCAGCCTCGGCTACCGCAGCGGGCATCCCGTAGATCGTCGCCGTGGCCGCATCCTGCGAAATGACTGTGCCGCCGTGCTGCTTTACCGCCCGGCAGCCATCGCGACCGTCCACGCCCATGCCGGTCAGGACCACGCACAGCAGGCGATCACGCCAGATCGGCGCCACGGCCTGCAGCGTAACGTCGGCGGCCGGCCTCACGCCGTTCACGGGCGGCAAGTGGACGAGCTGGATCCGGCCGCTCGTGGAGCAGATCATGTGGCGATCGCCGGGCGCCACGAGGATCTCGTCTTCCACGAGGATGTCCTCGGACGTGGCCTCGCTGCAGCGCAACTGCCCGACCGAGTCGAGGCGCGCCGCGAGCGAAGCGGTGAAGCCGGGTGGCATATGTTGGACGATGGCAATGGCCGCGCCCAGGTGCTTGGGCAGCCCTCTGGCGAACGTGTGTAGAGCGCTGGGCCCGCCGGTCGAGGAGGCCACGACCACCAGCCTGCGAGCCACCACCCGAGCGCCGGTACGGGGCGGCCGTCGCGCCGGCTGCAGGCCGGTGATGCTTCGGATTCGCGTGGCGGGCTCCCTGCCGGATGGCGGCGCTGTGGGAGTTCCGCTCGCGGCACGAGCTGCCCTGGCCGCTGCATCGACGGCCGCGGCCTTGGCGGCGGCGTTGTCGGCGAGGGTCAGGTTCATCGCCGCAACCTGGCGGTGGCGCAGGAACGCGGCCTCGGACATGCCGACCGCGGCCTGGAGCTTGCCGACAAGCTCGTCGCCGACGCGGCCGATGTCGATCGATAGGGAGCCGGACGGCTTCGGGACGAAGTCGATCGCCCCGTAGTCGAGCGCGTCGAGGGTGATCCTGGCGTTGGCCGTGGTCAGGCTGGAGAGCATGACGACACGGGTCGGTGTCTCCAGCATGAGGCGTTTGAGCATGCCCAGACCGTCGAGAACCGGCATCTCGACGTCGAGAGTGATGACGTCGGGACGCAACTCGCGGGCAAGCGCCAGGCCTTCCTCGCCGTTGGCGGCTGAGCCCACGACCTCGAGCCCGGGCGTCTCGCCGAGCAGCCTGCCCAGGGCGTGGCGCATGAAAGCGGAGTCGTCGACGACTAGAACTCGGATAGGGGCCATCGTGGCATCCGACTCTCGGTCGGCCGTCAGCCGGACGGCCGGCTGCGGTTAGGCGGCCAGCAGTTTGTTGACGGCCGCCAGGACGCGATCGGGCGCGAAAGGCTTCACCACGAAGTCGCGCGCACCGCGCTTGATCGCATCCATGACGATCGCTTGCTGGCCCATTGCAGTCAGCATCGCGATACGCGCATGGGGATCCTTGGAACGGATTTCTGCCAGCGCTTCCAGACCGTCCATCTCGGGCATNNGACCTGATGGCCAGCCTCGACGAGCAACTTGGCCGCCCGCAGACGCATGAAGGCCGCGTCGTCCACGACGAGGATCTTGGCCATCGTCGGTGCTCCTACTACACGAACTACAACTCGGACACAGAAGACAAGCTCTTGATTAGGAATCGGCCGTCGGCCACTTCAAGTTGAACTGTTCGGCCGGCGTTTCCTCCAAGCGCGGTTGCGGTGAGGGTCAGCCCTCTCTCGGTCAGGGCGGTAGCCATCGCGTCCGCGTTGCGCTTGCCGATGGCGAGGCCTCCGCCCACCGTCAACATCGCGGCCGCACCGGCCGCCTTGAAGGTGCTGCGGTTGAGGACGGCGCCCTTGGCCTCCATCGCCCTGAGGAAGTTGTCGAGGCCCGTATCGATGAACTTGACGGGGCTGCCGCCATTCGCGGGCCCGTTCGGCAACATGAAATGGGCCAGGCCCCCGACCTTGGCGCGAGGGTCCCAGGCCGCCAGAGCGATGCATGAGCCAAGACCGTAGGCAACCAGGTGTGCGTCCGAACTGGAACTCAGGACCATCTCGCCAATGCCGGCCACGAGCAGGCTGGGGCTCTCCGTAAGAGTCATATGCCGATCGCTCCGAGAGCGTCCAGGAGGACCCGGAGGCTGTCGGCGCGCGGCAGGACAAAGAGAGTTCCGTCGATTGCCCGTCCGCCTTCACTGAACATGGTCTTGGCGGCGAGTACCTGATCGGCGTCACTCACCAGGTCGAGCAGCACGGCATCGAGGACGGCCCCTGCCATCTCGATCACGACTTGGGGTGGTGTCGGCATCACGGGCTCGTGGAGGTGAGTCCCGAGCTCGTTCAGGAAGGCGGAGATCGTTACGTTGCCGGCTTCCTGGAGGGCCGACAGCTCGAGTTCGTCGTAGTTGAGTACGTCGCTCGACTCTTCCATGGGCAGCTCGCCGGGGCCGAGCAGGCCAGCCAGCAGAATCTGCGCCAGGCGGTGTGCGTCGGCCGGCGAGAAGAGCAGAAGAGCGTGACCCTGCAACGAGCCGTTGATGCCGACGTAAACGGCCAGCACGACCGATTCCGGTCCGCCGGCCATGGCCAGGACGTCGGCGGCGGTGCAGCGCTTCAGCATCGGCGTCTGGACTTCGATGACCTGTCCGCTCATCGAGCCAAGCGCTTCGCCGGCGCGCTTCATGGCTCGCCCGAAGGATGCTGCTACGACATTCTGACCGGCTTCGGAGAGGGTTAGCGTCATGGTTGGCCGATTTCCTTGGCACATAAGGCCCGCCGATCGCGTCCGGCGTTTTCGCGCCTCTGGCCGCATCGGGCGGGACCGAGTCGATCCCGTCTGGGCATCGGCAGAAATGGACGGAGACTTGAACCGCCGGCGGCATATCCAGAGACTGCCGGCGGCATATCCAGAGACTGAGTGGGCGTGCCGTGACGTCGTGCTTGGCGCCTGATTTGGTGGGTCGGCGTGAGCCGGGGATTGGCGCGGCGCGCAGATGGGCGACAGGGGGTCGAGGGATCCGGGATCGAGAGAAGCGCCGTCCGTCCTAAGGCCGGTAGCGGTCCATCGATTCCATCATCTGGGAGACCGAGCGTGGCGGGATCACGCGAAGCACCTGACCCTGGGCGTCGACCACCATCACCTGGAGCTGCTTGCTCTCAGGATCGATCTGGAAGACGGCGTACGCTTCGGTCAACCCATCTGGCCCCTTGAACGAGACGTCGGGACCGGCCTGCTTGGCGAAGCGATCCGGCTGGCCGGACCCCGAAATCGGGGACAGCCCGGGGATCACCACCGGAGCAGTTCCGGTTGCGACGAGTGCCGTTGGGAGAAGGTCGTTGGTTGACATCTGAGTAGTCAAGGAATCGGGCGTTATGCCCGCGACTTGACCGTTTAGGGGGTTTCCCTGACAGGGAAAACACCGATACCGTTGCGTCGGGCCACCACAAGCGCTCGAATCGGCGCCGTGCGGGGCGCCGGGTTCGGATTTCGGGCGGAACTCGCCCTAGTTCGAGGGTTCGAGCAGACCCAGCTTGAGGGCCATGATCGCGGCCTGCGTCCGATCGGCGGCGCGGAGCTTCCAGATGATGTTCTGGACGTGCTTCTTGACCGTGTCTTCCGTGATCGTCAGGCGTCCGCCGATCTCCTTGTTTGTCAGCCCTTCGGCGACCAGCAGGAGAACGTCGTGCTCGCGCGGCGTCAGCGCGTACTGCTCGGCTCGCTGGCGGGCCGACTCGCCGGCAGGCGTCGGTTCGTCGCGCGCAGCCAGCGCCTCGCGCAGGAGCTGCGGCTCGACGGCAAGCTGGCCGTTGGCTACGTTGTGCAGGGTCTGGATGACTTCGGCCGTAGAGGCGTCCTTGAGCAGATAGCCGGCGGCGCCGCGGCGGATGGCTTCCAGCACGTACCTGCGGTCGTCGTACAGGGTCACGATGATGACCGCGATCCTCGGCAGCTTGGCCTTGAGTCGCTCCAGGCAGGCCAATCCGTCCAGGCCGGGCATTCGGATGTCGAGCAGGACCATATCCGGCTGCAGTTCCTCAGCCAGCTTCAGGCCGCTCTCGCAGGCATCGCCCTCGCCGACGACCTCGATCCAGTCGGCCGAGGAAAGCATCGCGCGCAGGCCTCGTCGAGCCATCTCGTGATCGTCGATGAGCAGGACTCTCGTGTGCTCGTTCACGATTTGTATTCTCCCAATCCAGGCACTTAGCCCTTGCGCGCGCCGGGTGCGGCATCGCTGCTGGCCCCAGGGTATCCCGCCCGAGTCCCGGTGTGTCGGGCTATTGGTATCGAAATCCTGACAAGTGTGCCGACGCCGATCGAGCTGCGAACGGATGCTGCGCCGCCGAGCCAGCGCGCTTGCCGCGCGATGCCGAGCAGCCCGAGTCCGCCGCCCTGCCGGCGCCGCTCGGCCGCCGCCGGATCGAAGCCCAGGCCATCGTCGGCAATCGTCAGCACCGCGCGGCCCTTGCTGACCCGCAGATCCGTGCGGACGTGCTGGGCTTGCGAGTGATGCACTGCGTTGGTCAGGGCCTCGGTCGTCATGCCGTAGAGCGCTTGCTCCACCCAATCGTCGAGGCGGGGCAGCTCGCCCTCCATAGTCATCTCCATGCCCGACTCGGTTGCGAGCGACTTCATACGGCTCTCGATGGCCTGGCCAAGGCCGAGTTCCTCCAGCCCCGGCGGGACCAGATCGTTGAGGACGGCCCGTACTTCCTTGATCGCCGTGACCAGCCTGTCCGAGGCGTTCTCGAGGTACTGGTCGATCGAGTCGCCGGGATGGGCTTGAGCGTAGGCGCGCGCGGCGTCGAGAAACCGAAAGGCGCTGACCATCGATTGAGCCGCGGTGTCGTGGATCTGGTGTGCGATCCGGGCCCGTTCGAGGTCGCTCGCCTGAAGGGTCTGCCGAGCCAGGCGATCGAGGCGGCGCTGGTTGCGCTCGAGTTCGCGACGCTGCCGCTGCGAATCCCGATACAGCTCGTAGAACTCCTCGCTGGTCGCGACCATTTGGGCGAGCGCCGCCGTCGCCGTGCGCCGCCGGTCTGAACCGCGAGTTCGCTGCTGGACCTGCCACTCGAAGAGGAGCACCGGATCCCGCAGAATCCTGGCCGCTGCGAGGGCCGAGCTCGGATCGGCCGGCGGGGCCTGGCGGGCGGCTCGCCGCAGGGCGCCGGGGGCGACTTTGGTCCGGTCGGCGACCGCGGCCGCGTCGCGCTGGCTAGGCGGTCCGATTCTCAAGATCGCGGCGGTCGTACGCGAGCCTCGTGGGGCGGGGAATCCGAGCAATGTTCCACCGGCCCGGCACCGGCCCCGCGCCGCCCGGCCCGTTTCGAAAACACGGGCGGCCAAATCCTCGGGGCAGCGCCGGCAGAACTGCAGACCGACGTCCGTTGAACATATCGTGGCGCAGAACGGCTCGCCGTCCTCCCAGCCGGCCACAAGAGCAGCCACGGGGACGGGGGCCGTCGAGGCAGCGAGGTCCGGTTCGGCATCTTTGCCGGCGGCGGAAGCTTCCCCGGTGGCGGAAGCCTCCGCGGCGGCGGCACCTTCGATGGCCTTCAGGACGGGTGTGTCGCCGAGAAGGTCCACGCGCGCCCATAGCTCGGCACCGGCGAGATGTCTGACGACGGATCGCTCTTCCATAGGTTGCGCCAGTGTATGGCCGTGGCTTGTGGCCCGTACCCACGGCCTGGCCGGGCCCGTACCCATGGCCTAGGCCGAGCGGTCGGGATAGCGGGCTACGACGCCCCACTATCGGCGGCGACTACGCCAAGGCCCCTCTTTCGGGGCGCATCCATCTGGACGAGACATCGCCCGGGACGAGGGGCCACCGCGGACGTGCCCGATCGAGGGGCCCGGTTGGAGGGTCCGGTCGGGGAGGCTCTGTCGCTCCCGCGAGGCCCGTACCAACGATCATCAGGTCCCAGGGTAGACCCTGATACCGGCGCGGTCGTGGCCAGCCGAAGATGCGAAAGGTTTCGGATAGGCCGACACAAGGCCAATCGACCCGTTGAGCCGCCGAACAGCCGAGGAAGCTCCCCATGAGCGTGTTTGACACGATCCGCATCGCGGCCTCAGGGCTAACCGCCGAGCGGCTGCGCATGGATGTGGCGGCCAGCAACATCGCCAATGCCCAGTCCACCAGAACGCAGAACGGCCAGGCCGGCCAGCCGTATCAGGCGGAGGCAGTCGTATTCCAGGCCCAGCAGATGGGGCCGATGGCCGCCGCCCAAGGCGTCTCCGCCGTCGCGATCGTCCAGCCGCCCAAGCCGAACATCCGCACCTACGACCCGACCAATCCCGACGCCGACGCCACCGGCTTCGTCAACTACCCCAACGTCGACGTGGCGTCGGAGATGACCGACATGATGGGCGCGGCCCGCTCGTACCAGGTCAACTCGACCGTGGCCCAGGCTGCCAAGCAGCAAGCTCTCGACGCGATCGAACTGGGAAAGGCGTGATCGCGCGATGAACGCAATCGGTGCCATCTCCTCAATTGCCGGGGTTTCGGGCGTATCCGGCGTCTCGGGCGTGGGTTCGACGTCGGCTATCACGGGGGCCAACGCGGCCAACGGGGCAGGCGCCGTGGACGGCACCTCGGCCGGCACTCAGGCTCCGGGAGACTCGTTCCTCAACTCGCTCAGCGACGCCTTCGGCTCGCTCAACGGCCAGCTCAACGCCGCCGACGCGTCGATGAGCAGCTTCGCCGCCGGCGGTACGGCAGATGTCCACACCGTGATGCTCCAGATGGAAGAGGCATCGGTGAGCCTCAAGGCCGCCACGGACGTACGGGACAAGTTGCTCGAGGCCTACCAGGACATCATGCGGACGCAGATCTGAGGCGGCTGACCGATGAACGAGCAGGTCCAGGCGGTTCTTAAGCAGATCTCCGTTACCCAACGCATCGGCATCATCGGGGCCGCGCTTGCGGCCGTGGCGATGATCGCGGTGCTGGTGATGTTCGCCAGCAAGCCCGACTACACGCCTGCATTCACCGGCCTCTCGGCGGCAGATGCCACCACGGTTGAGGGTGCTCTCCGGGGTGCCAACATCGCCTACCAGGTGGCCGACGCCGGTACCACCATCGAAGTCCCGGTCGACTCGCTCGGCGACGCCAAGATTGCGGCCGGCACCGCGGGCTACACCTCCGGCACCAATAGCGACGCCCCGGGCTGGTCCCTCTTCGACAATCAGGGCTTCGGCCAGTCGGAGTTCGATCAGAACGTGACGTACCAGCGGGCCCTCGAGGGTGAGCTGACCAAGACCATCCAGGGCATGAACGGCGTCTCCAGCGCCCGAGTCTCGATCGTACTCGCGCAAACGGGTGCCCTCTCGTCCGAGGACACCCCGGCCAGCGCCTCGGTGGTCCTCTCCATGAGCGGCGGGGCCACCCCGTCGAGCAGCCTCGTCGAGGCGATCGTCAACACCGTCTCCAAGTCCGTTCAGGGCCTGTCGACCGACAACGTCGTCATCACCGACACCCAGGGCAACACCCTCGCCGGCTCGAGCAACTCCGCTGCCAGCACCGCGGCCCAGGCCCAGGGTTTGGTCGAGCAGCAGACCAAGTCCAAGATCGAGAGCCTGCTCGATGCGGCGCTCGGCGCCAACCACGCTTCAGTTGCCGTCTCCGCCGACGTGGACACAAGCCAGATCCAGCAAGACATCACGACGTACGCCCCGGCCGGCAGCGACCCGCCCGTGAGCATCCACCAGATCATCGAGTCGTACGGCTCGACCTCGTCGGCGGGTGCCTGCGGCATCCCCGGCACCAACTCGAATGTGTCGGGCGTGCCCTCGTACCCCGGCGTCTGCGACTCGACTACCGGCAGCACGGCCACGACCGCGCCGGCGGCCAGCCCGACGGCAGTATCTTCGTCGGCCGCCTCGCCCACGCCGTCATCCTCAGCGGCAGCAACCGCAGCCCCGGCCGCTAGCTCCGCGGCAGGCGCCTACCTGCACGCCGATACCACGGTCAACTACAGCGTCTCCCAGACAGTCCAACACATCGTGACTCAGCCCGGAGTAGTGAAGAAGCTCTCTGTGGCGGTGTTCGTGGACCAGGCCGCCATGGGCACGCTGACCGCCGACGTCCTCAAGACCAGCATCGCCGCCGCGATCGGCGCCGACGCCACCCGCGGTGACGTTGTGGCCGTCCAGGCCATCACCTTCGCGGCCCAGCCTTCCTCGGCAACCACGGCGGCCTCCGCCGCGGCCGCCGCCGCGGCCTCCCCGGACGTCATGAAGACGGTTGGCGGCATGAGCGGCACGATCCTGGGCGGCGTCTTCGCCCTGGTGATGCTGCTTCTCTTCTGGCTGAACCTCGGCGCCCTCAAGCGCAAGACCGAGGAGAACGTCTACGATCTCGGGCCCGGCGGTTCCACCGCGGCCTTCGCCCCGATGCCCAACCGGGCCGGCATCCCCGCCAACACGGCTCCCGACGCTCCGCCCGCCGCCGACGTCCCCAGCGCCACTCCCCAGGCTCGCATCCAGGAACGCCTCCGGATGGTCGCCGACGAGCGGCCGGACGCCCTGGTTGGTCTGATGCACGGCTGGCTGCGTGAAGATGGCAGGAATCGATGAGCCCTGAAGCCGCCGCACTGTCACTCAGTGGACCGCGCAAGGCCGCGGCTCTGCTGATCACGCTCGGCACCGAGGCTTCGGCGAAGCTGCTGGCCCGCCTGCCGCCGGAGGCGCTCGATCGCGTCGCCCTCGAACTCATGCGGATGCCGGCGGTCGACTCCGGCACTCGCGACGCGATCCTCGAAGAGGCCTATGCGGGTCTCTTCGCCCATGCCGGCGTGCTGCCCGGCGGCGAGAACTACGCCGTGGAACTGTTCGCCCAGGCCTTCGGCACGAACAAGGCCCGCGAACTTCTCGACCGGGTCCATCAAGCCCAGCAGATCATCCCGTTCGACTTCATGCGCGACATCGAGGCACCCCAGGCTGCCGGTCTGCTCTCCGAAGAGCATCCGCAGACGATCGCCATCGTCCTGGCCCATCTCGATCCACGCGCCGCGGCGAAGATCCTGACGCAGTTCGACCCGCCGATCCAGGTCGAAGTCGCCAAGCGCATCGCGCTGACAGAGCAGATCACCCCGGAAGCCGTCGAGATCGTCGAGGAGGGCCTGCGTCGCAAGCTCTCTTCCGTAGTGACGGAAGTGACTTCGGTCGGCGGCACCAGGCCGCTCGCCCATGTGCTCAACCAGGTCGGCCGCACCAACGAGCGCCAGATCCTGACCGCCCTCGGCGAGCAGGACTCGCAGCTGGCCGACGAAGTCCGCCGCTTCATGTTCGTCTTCGACGACGTCGTGCTCCTCGACGACCGCGCGATGCAGCGCGTCATCCGCGAACTCGACGCCAAGGACATGGCCCTGGCCCTCCGCCCGGCTACCGAGCAGCTCCGCCTCAAGTTCTTCCAGAACATGTCCCAGCGCGCTGCCGAGATGCTTCGAGAAGAGATGGGCCTGGCCGGCCAGGTGCGCATGAAGGCGGTCGAGGAAGCGCAGCAGCGGATCATCGACATCATCAAGAAGCTCGAAGACGAGGATCAGATCACGATCAACCGCGGAGGCACCGAAGATGCCTTCGTCTAGCTGGCGGCTGATCCACGACGACGGCACACTGACCCGCTCGGGTCAGGCCGAAGTCGACACGGCCGCGATCGTGTCTCGTCCCGATTCGGGCACCGTGCTGCGTGGCCAGAGCAGGGCCAACGTTCGCGCCTCGGGTCATTCCGGCGGGGCTCAGACCCCGGCGGGCGCGGCCCATGCCCACGCCTCGGTCGCCGACGAGCCGTCGCTCACGGCGGAAGACGTAGCCCGCATTGAGCGCGAAGCCGAGCAGCGCGGCTACGAGTCCGGCCGCGCACGTGCCGAGGCCGAACTTCGGGCCGCCGTGGATGGAGCCTCGGCCCTGGCCGCCAAGCTCGATGCGGTTGCACCGGAGCGGACCTCTGAGATTGCCCACTCGATCGCCGAGCTGGCGCTGTCGGTGGCCAAGCGGATCATCCAGCACGAGGTTCGTATCGACCCGAGCCTGCTGTGCGCATCTCTCGAAGCGGCAGTCAGCACGATCAACGGCTCGCCCGAAGCGCACGTCCTGCTCAACCCCGCATCCGTCGACCCCGTCGCGGAAGCCTGGGAGGCTCTCCATGGTCGAGCTTATCTGGGCAAGAAGTGGTTCTTCGAAGGCGATCCGACTTTGCCCGTCGGCGGCTGCACGCTGAGATACGAGCACGGCTTCGTAGAGGCCGGCCTCGAATCTCAGCTCGAGGAGATCGGCATCGCGCTGGACCGCGCCATCCCGGGTCTGGCGCGCGGCTCGGCCGATGAGGATGTCGCATGATCGGCCCCGGCTACAGCGGATCGAACCTGACGATCCCGCGCCGCCACGGCCGCAGCCACCTCGCCCTGGCCGATACGAGCGTCTCACCGTTGCTTCGGCACCTGGTCGAGGCCGCCGAAGTCGCGCCGCGCTTCCAGGCCACCGGCGAAGTGGTCCGGGTCATCGGTACCACCGTCGAGGCCGCCGGCCTGGTCCTGCAGCTGGGATCCATCTGCTGGATCGATCTGGAACCCGAAGGAATGGTCAGCGCCGAGGTCGTGGGATTCAAGGACGGACTCATCACCCTGGTCCCGTTCGGCGACCTGTCGGGCGTTCGGCCGGGTTCGGCGGTACATCTGCGCGAGCAGCAGTTCCGCGTCCCGATCGGTCCGGCCGTGTTGGGCCGCGTGCTCGACGGCTTCGGCCGGCCGCTCGATGGCCAGGGCCCGCTCCGCGCCCAGTATCGAGTCGTAACCGGCGCCGCACCCCACCCGCTGGGCCGCGCCCGCATCTCCACCCCGATATCTACCGGAGTGCGCGCCCTGGACGGGCTGCTCTCCGCCGGCAAGGGCCAGCGCCTTGGCATATTCGCCGGTTCGGGCGTGGGCAAGTCGACGCTGCTGGCGATGATCGCCCGCCACGCCTCCTCCAACGTCAACGTGATCGCCCTCATCGGCGAGCGAGGCCGCGAGGTCCAGGAGTTCATCGACGAGCAGCTCGGGCCCGAAGGCCTGGCGCGGTCCTGCGTCGTCGTGGCCACGTCCGATCAGCCGGCGCTGCTCCGCCTCAAAGCTGCCGAAATCGCCACCGCGATTGCCGAGTCCTTCCGAGACGAAGGCAAGGACGTCCTCTTCATGATGGACTCCGTCACCCGTCTCGCCATGGCCCAGCGAGAGATCGGTCTGGGTGCCGGCGAACCGCCGGCCTTGCGCGGCTATCCGCCGTCGGTCTTCTCCTTCCTGCCGCGTCTCCTGGAGCGCGCCGGCAATACCGAATACGGCACGATCACCGGCTTCTTCACCGTCCTCGTCGAGGGCGACGACATGACCGAGCCGGTCGCAGACACCGTCCGATCGATCCTCGACGGCCACATCGTGCTGTCGCGGTCGCTGGCCGAGCGCAACCACTATCCGGCCATCGACGTTCTGGCCTCGGTTTCGCGGGTCATGCCGGCCGTCGTCGACAAGGACCACATGCGCGTCGCCGGCGCGGTCCGAGCCGCTCTTGCCGAGTACGAGGGCGCCAAGGATCTGATCGAAGTCGGCGCCTATGCCCACGGCTCCAACCCCGCCATCGACGAAGCGATCGCGTTGCGCCCCGCCCTGGAACGCTTCCTCTGCCAGGAGCTCGAGGAGTCGTCGGACATCGTCTCGGCCCGGGCCGATATGGAGGCCTGCGGCGTCCTGAGCGCCACCAACCTCATGGGTGCCGGCGCAGGTCTGTCGAGTGCCCGCCCGAGCGAGGCGGCCGGTGCCGCTCAGCCCGGCCAGGCCGCTCCGGCCGGCGGTCAGCTTCAGCAACCCGCGCAGGCAGGCGGCCCCTTGCCCTCGATCTTCCGCAGTGAGGGCCGGGCATGAGCAACCGCTTCCGACTCGGCATCGTGCTGCGGCTTCGCGAGATGGCCGAAGAGGCGGCCCGCATCGAACTGAGCCATGCCCTCGATGCCCATCACCATGCCGTGGCCGGCGTCCAGGCCGCCCAGTTGCGGGCAGGTCAGGAACTGCATTGGCTCTCCGATCTTCAGGGCGGCACCTCCGATGGGGGAGCGTTGCAGGCAGCGGTCTTCGCCGTCGCCTCGGCCCAGCGAGCCACCGTCGCAGCTCAGGAGCGGCTCGGCCGCGCCACCGACGGCCTGTTCCAGGCCAGACGGCTGCTCGCCGACGCCACCCGCCAGCGAGAGGTCGTCGAGCGGCTGCGCGACCGCTTCCTGGCCGCGGAACGTCGCGAACGGGAGCATCAAGACGCCCTGGCAATGGCCGAAATCGCCTCCACTCAGCACGCCGTCCGCGTGGCGAGGAATCGCTGATGAGTTACGCCGACTGCGTTGCCCGCATCTCGCAGCTCGACACGGTCGTTCGCGGCTTCGACCCGAACTGGCTCGGCATCACCGGCGCCACGGCGGCGACGAATCCGTCGAGCGGCTCGCTCTTCTCGGGCGTGCTCGAGGGAGTGGCCGGCACCACGAACGCATCCGCGACGACCGCCGGTTCGGCCCTCCCAACCCTGGCGAGTCTGCGCGGTGACATGACATCGCCGCTGCCGGGAGCAAGGAACACGCAAGGCTTCGGTGCCACGAGCGAGACGCTCGAACCGTCCGCGACCGTGAATGGCGTCAAGTACGCCCACTACCACAACGGCATCGACCTGGCCGCTCGGCTCGGGACGCCCGTTCTTGCTGCCGCGACCGGCACGGTGGTGTTTGCCGGAAAGCAATCCGACGGCGCCGTCATCGTCAAGATCCGGCATGCCGACGGCTTCACGACCCTGTATGGCCACCTGAATCCGTCCCTCGAGGTCTCGGTCGGAGATCAGGTATCCGCCGGCCAGGAGATCGGCAAGATCGGGCTCACGGGCGTGACCACCGGCCCGCACCTGCATTTCGGCCTCTACAACACCGCCGGCAAGGCCGTCGATCCGGCAGCCGCACTGGCGGCCGGCCGGCTTCCGGGGACCGTCTCCGCGCCGAGCGGCAGTGCCATTCTGCCGTCGTGGGCCATGGCCCCGGCCGTGCTGGCATCGTCGGGCGTGACCGCCGCGGACGTCAACCTGCCGGCCACGCTGATGGGTCCGGCCGCGGACGATCCCAACACTCTCGCCCCCGTCAACACGGCGGCGGCGCTGGCCAGCTTCGATGCCTCGTCGTCGCGCATTCCCTACTCGGCCGAGATCCGGTCGGCGGCGATCGCCGCGGGCATCGACCCCTCTCTGCTGGCAGGGCTCGTCCATGCCGAGTCGAACTTCCACGCCTACTCCGTCTCCCGTTGCGGCGCGAAGGGCCTGACTCAGCTGATGCCGAAGACCGCCGCGGCCCTGGGCGTGAAGGACCCCCTCAACGCCCAGCAAAACCTCAACGGCGGCGCCAAGTACCTGGCGAAGCAACTGCGGAACTTCAATCGCGTCGACAAGGCTCTGGCTGCGTACTGCGCCGGACCCGGCGCCGTTCACCGTCTCGGGGCAGTCCCCGATAGCAAGAAGGGCTACGTGGCGAAGATCCTTAGGACCTGGTCCAGCTATCAGGTGCATGCCTCATG
Source organism: Chloroflexota bacterium (assembly GCA_003171035.1). Classification (GTDB taxonomy): domain Bacteria; phylum Chloroflexota; class Limnocylindria; order Limnocylindrales; family CSP1-4; genus Fen-1039. The sequence continues at coordinate 28,729 of PMXR01000114.1, read as the reverse complement.
AGCGGCCTCATCGATCCCACCATGGCCATCCTCGGTCAGGCCCTCGACGGACTGACCAGCAAGCAGGCCGTCATCTCGTCAAACCTGGCCAACATCGACACGCCCAACTACCAGCCCCAGACGGTCGACTTCGAGACCGCGCTGCAGAACGAGCTGTCGTCACAGAGCTCCTCGTTCTCGACCGCGTTGCCGCCGTCTGCCGGGCCATCGGCGGACGTCGCCATGAAGACCAACAACGCGAGCCAGTACTCGAGTCTGGGATCGTCGGCGGGCACCGCCACGGCCAACGTGTCGGCCACGAGCGAGAACCTCCGGAACGACGGCAACAAGGTCGATCTCGAGACCGAGATGACCGCTCTCACTGAGACGCAGATCAAGTACGAAGCCGACGCCCGCCTCATGTCCGGCAAGTTCACGATGCTCTACGACGTCCTGGGAGGGCATTAGCAATGGGTCTGTCCAGCAACGTAACCCTCAGCCCGGGCGTCACGCCGGTCCCCAGCCAGGTCAATCTGCCGCCCGGTCCGGACGAGCTGACCTTCAGCGATGCCTTCGCCCAGGCGCAGTTCGTCGGCGTGGCTGCCGCCGCTCAGCCCGCGGCCGCGCAGCCGGTCCAGCCGGCCGGGCCGGTCGCCGCTCAGCGCAATTCCGCTGCGACCTCGACGATCTGGCGCCCCGCCGCACCATCGGCCGCACTATCGCGCGCCAAAGGTGCCGGCTCGGTTCGCAGTATCAGGCCACCCGCTGCGGCTGCGACGAAAGGGTCCGCGAAGGCCGCCAAGTCGAAGACCGATTCCCGGCGATCCCTGCGTGGCGCCGACGACGGCGCTCCGGCGGCGGACCCGACCAAGAACCCGACCAAGAACCAGACCTCGGGCGGGACGATGGCCGGCGCAATGTCGGCCGCCTTGCAGGCGCAGCCCGCGTCCGGCAAGAGCTCGGACGTCTCCTCCGCCGGCGCAACTGACACCGGCGCCGCGTCGGCCGTCGGCTCGGTGGGATCGATTGGCGGCGCGTCCGCTTCTGCCGCAGGTTCTGCCGCGGCCGCTCCAACCTCGTCGTCCGCCGTTCCGGGTTCGCCGGCCACCGCCACCACGCCCGCTGCGGCAAGCACATCCGCTCCGGCGGCGCTCGCCGAGCCGGCCCCGATTGTTGCGACTCCGTCCGATGCCGCAGCCATCACGGCCCCGGAGCCACAGAGCACACTCGCTGCGGCCGCTGCACCGGCGGTCCAGCCGGCAGCGGGAACCGACCCCGCGGCGGAAGCGATCCACGTTTCCGCGGTACGCCGGTCCGTGAGCTCGACTCCGGAGACGGAGCGAACCTCATCGACCGATCCGCTGGCCACGACACGGTCGACCGCCGCTTCCACGACGTCGGCCTCCACGGCGGCAGCCGGCGCAGGCGCTGCCGACGAAACGGCCCACGTGGCCCGCGCAGCGCTTACCGCGGCCGACCAGGCCGGGACCGCCGCCTCGTCTGTCTCAGCTCGAGCCGACGCTACGCGAGCCGCCGCCGCGACGGCCGGGCAGTCGACGACCACCGCCGGTCCCGCCGCCGACTCCACCGCCGGCACGCCTTCCGTAGAGTCCAGCCCGGCCGGGTCGTCCGCCTCCGTCACGCCCGCGCGGACGGCCGCGTCGACGACCGCTTCGACGGGCACCGTGCCGGCGAGCGAATCGGCTTCCCGGTCCGATATGCCGGCCGTCGCTCCGGTCCTCGCATCGCCGGCCACCGCCGCCACGACGCCGACAGCGCCAGCCGCCCCGACCGCCGTTCAGGAGGGAGCCGCTCCGCGAGTCGAGCCGGCTGCCGAGCCGAAGATTGCAGTCCAGCCCGCCGACTTGCCCCGCCAGGCAACGACGCCGGCTCCAGTTTCGAACGCGGTCTCGACGGCCGGCGCATCGAGCGTAGCGCCGATGCCCACGACGACCCAGCCGGCGGCCACGGCCCATCCGACCGAGCCGTCCGCCACAGCTGCAACGGCTGCCAATTCGGTCGCTCCGGCTGCGGCCGAACCCGTCGATCCCAGCCGCCGGCCGGCTCAGCCTTCGACGATCCGTTCCGCTGCCGCGCCGGCGCCCGGCGCCGACTCCGCCGCGGCCCCGAAGACCGTGGCGCTCGAGTACGCACCTACGTCCACGCTGCCTCAGGCGGCCGCACCGGATCCCTCGACCTTCACAGTCACGAGCCTCCCGGTGNNGTCGGCCGCCCCGCCGGTCGCCCGACCCGCGGCTCCGGCTCGTCCGACTCCGGTCGAGACCCTTGCGTCGCTCGCTTCCAGGATGCCGAGCAGCTGGGCCTCGCCCGTGGTACCGGTCATCGTCAAGTCGCCCGCCCCCGCCTCAACGTTCGCGGCAGCGCAGGACCCGGCCACCCAGGACCCGGCCGCGCCGGCGGTCGGCCTCGGATCGCAAATGGCGGCCGCGCCACAGCTTGCTACGGTCACGGCCGCTGCCGCCGAGGTCGCGACGCCGACCGCCGATCCCACACCCAGCCAGATCGCCGCGACCGCAGCCAACACGGCGGCAGCGGCCGCTTCGGCGAGTGCGTCCGCGTCGGGCTCTCTCGGTCCGAGCGTCACGGACGCGGTTTCGGCAGCGGCGTCGGCAGCCGCGGATCCCGCCTCCACGACCGCTCCGGTGGCGGCCATGCCTCCGGCCGTACTGCAAGCCCTGTCGCCCACGCTCCGCCGCGGCCCCGCCTTCTCGGCCGGGACGCATGACTCGGACACTGCCGGCGGCATCGCCACCTCTCGCCACGCCGCTCAGGTCGCTCCCGTCGGTGGACCTGCGACCTCCGGCCGGTCGAACGCCGACTCCGGCGACTCCAGGACGTCTCAGTCCGACGCGTCTGCCGGGCAGGGGACTTCGGCAGCGCCGGCGGCCGGTGCCCCTTCCTACGCCGGTGTAGCCGATGCCACCGCCCTCACGGCGGCCGGTGCCATCGGTGCCGCGGCATCACGGCCGGCCTCGACCGAGACGGTCGGCGTTGCCGCACAGGTTGTGACTCTCGCCGATGTCGCCGACAAGATGATGTACCAGGTCGTCCAGACGATCCACTCGTTCGAGACGGCCGCCGGTCCCTCCATGGAAGCCCGCATCAGTGACCCGACCATCGGCGATGTGCGGATGGTTGTCACAGGTCGCGCCGGTGAGATCGTCCAGGCCGAGCTCGTGGTCCGGGACCGGATCACGGCCGATGCGATGACAGCCGCGGCCGCCCGGATGCACTCCAGCGGCGACGAACTCGCCGGCGTTACGGTCACCGTCCGAGCGGAGGGAGGCAACTCCTCAACGAGCGGCCGATCCGGCAGCAATCCATTCGAAGCCGGCGGCTGGGCCAGCAATGGCTATGCCGCAGGTAACGATTCGAACAGCGGTGGCAACCACGGCCACGGACTCGGCAACGGCGACCCCGCCACTTCCGGCAACGGCGCCAACGGTCAATCCGGCAACGGCAGCGGCGACGTCTTGCGCGCCACGCCGAAGCCGGTGCTCCCAGTGCTCCCGACTCGCCCCGAGCCGGTCAGGACCAACCAGCCTTCACCGCGGACGCCCACCTCGCGCGGACCGTCCCTAGACGTCATGGCATGACAGGAGTCGATCGATGACCGTCAGCTTCTCGCCGTTCACCACTTTCGGGTCGACGAGCACCGCAGCCACTTCAGCTACTACAGCCAGCACCGCCAGCACGGCCAGCGCGGACACCAGCGTCGGCACGGGCAGCGTCGACACGATCGCATCCAGCAGCTCCGACACAACGGGGCTGAGCACAAGCGACTTCATGAATCTGTTCCTTGCACAGCTTCAGAACCAGGACCCCACGCAGCCGGTCGACGACTCCCAGATGCTGAGCCAGCTGTCTCAGATGACCGAAGTCCAGACGCTCCAGGGAGTTCAATCGGCACTGCAGGGCTCGCAACTGGCCAGTAGCTCGGCCCTCATCGGCAAGAACGTGACAGGTGTCGATGTCTCCGGCGCCGCGGTGGACGGCGTTGTTACCTCGGTCACCCAGTCCAGCGACGCCGGGCTCGTCCTTCAGGTCGGTAGCCAGTACATCAAGCCCGCGTCGGTAGTGGCGGTAACCGACCCCACCACAACCACTCCCACAACTTGAGCGGGCCGGCGCATAGCCCCGGCCCCGGTACCGATAGGAGGTGATCGCAACGGCAATTCCAATCGGCTCAGATCTGGCGATCCAGAGCGGAGGTCTCATACGGGACCCGAGCCAGACGCCCGGTTCGAGCCAGCCAGATCGGCCAACGTCCGGGGCTCCGCCATCGGACGGCAGCCAGACCTTCCGGGACGCGCTGTCGGCCGCCGCGGACCAGCACTCGCTGCAGTTCTCCCAGCACGCCATGAAGCGCGTCGAACAGCGGCAGATCCCCATGCAAGGGGACCAGCTTGACCGCCTGAGCAAAGCCATGGACACGCTCAGCCAACGAGGCAGCAAGCAGTCCCTGGTGATGCTCGACCAGTACGCCTACGTCGTCCACCCGCCCAGCCACACGGTCGTCACGGCCGTCGAACCCGACCAAAGCAAGGAGACAGTGTTCACCCAGATAGACAGCGTCGTGATCGCTTAGCAAGCAAGTCCATTGGTGGCAGCCACTCCGCAGTTCGCGGAGCGAACTGCCAAAGCCATCGCAAAGCGATGGCTCTCCGCCGAGTGCGCCAGATCGTTTGCCGGTCCTCTCTGAGGAGGCTGATCTGGCCGCGGACGCCAACAAGCGTCGCGCCAAGGGGCGCGTACTACAGCCAGCCTCAGGAGGCTCCAGATGCTTCGCTCGATGTTCTCCGCGATCTCCGGTCTTCACGGCAACCAGACGATGATGGACGTCATCGGCAACAACATCGCCAACGTCAACACGGTCGGCTACAAGTCCGGTCGCGTGAACTTCCAGGACATCATGTCCCAGACCATCCACGGCGCAACGGCGCCGCAGGCCGGCCTCGGCAGCATCAACCCGGCCCAAATCGGCCTCGGCATGACGGTCGCCGGCATCGACGTTCTCCAGACACAGGGCAACCTGCAGTCGACTGGCAAGACGACCGACATGGCGATCCAGGGTGACGGCTTCTTCATCGAGTCGGACGGCGTGAGCACGTCCTACACCCGTGACGGCGCCTTCGACATCGCCCTCGACGGCTCCCTGGCCAACCCGGCCAGCGGCTTGAAGGTCCAGGGCTGGCAGGCCGACTCGGCCGGCAAGATCGACGTCACTCAGCCGCTCACCAACCTGGTAATCCCGATCGGCCAGCGCACCACCGCACTCGCCACGTCGAATGTGAGCCTCAGCGGCAACCTCGACGCCGGCTCCACCGCCGCCGTTGTTGGCCCGCCCGCCGTTGCCGCGACGACGGTTCCGACGACCATGACCGTCTTCGACAGCCTGGGCGTCTCCCACTCCGTCAAGGTCACCTTCACCAAGTCCGGCGCCAATGCCTGGACCTGGGCTGCCACTTCCGACGTAGCCGACACCGGCATCGCGATCAGCGGCGCAGTTCCCGGAGTCAACAACGGCACTCTGACCTACACCAGCGGCGGCGTCTTCTCGGCTTCGACCGGCACGCTGGCCTTCACATTCCCGGACGGCGCCACGTCTACTACGCCCAAGATCGACATGTCGGCAATGACCCAGTTCAGCGGCGTCAGCCAGCCCGCCGGTCAGACCGACGGCTTTACTTCAGGCACCCTGACCACGTTCGCCGTCGGCGACGCCGGTACTCTGTCCGGCGTGTATTCCAACGGCCAGACCCAGGTCCTGGGCCAGATCGCTCTGGCAAGCTTCCTCAACTCCGCCGGTCTCCTCCGTTCCGGCCAGAACAACTTCTCGGCGACGTCCGCTTCGGGCGCCTCCAACGTCGGCATGGCCGGAACCGGCGGCCGCGGCACCGTGACCACGGGCGCTCTGGAAATGTCGAACGTGGACCTCGCGACCGAGTTCACGGGCATGATCACCGCCGAGCGCGGCTTCCAGGCGAACAGCCGCGTCATCACCACCTCGGACCAGATGCTCCAGACCCTGGTGAGCCTGGGCCAGTAGCGGTAACGGATACACGGAGTAACTTGTAGTCACGGGCGGTCGGACCGGTCTCGAGCCGGTCCGACTGCCTCCCACATCCTCAATTCACACCGACACCTATCAAAGGCAAACCCAGATGACGCAGGGACCAGCGTGAAGACCGGAAAGCCACTCCTGGCGAGCTTGGGCATCGCGGCGCTCCTGACGGTTGCCCTCTCAGGCTCCGTCCTGGCGAACGGCGTCGGCGATCTGTACGTGGCCAGTTCGGCCGGCGTCCTGGAAGTCGAAGTCAGCGCCTCGAAGGTCGCGAATACCATTGCGCTGTCTCCGGCTCCGCAGGCCCTGGCCTTCAGCCCCGACGGACGCAGCTTGTTCGTGGGTCGCGGCGACAGCTCAGTGACCCTCATCGACATCGCCACGCTGGAAGTCCAGGCTCCGATTACGATGCCCGGCCCCGTGAACGCCCTCGCCTTCCCGGCGGGCGAGGTTCTCGTGGGTTCGATGCCTACCCGGCGAACACTCGCCTTTGCCGTCATCCACGGCGGCCCGGTGACGGAGAGCGCTCAGCTTCCCGGCGCCGGCAACCTGCTGGCCGGCGACCGTCGTGACGCGCGCGTGGCTGTCGCGGAAGCCGGCAAGAGCTGGCTCGAAGTCGTCGACCCCGCAACGAATTCTCTCAAGAAAGCCACCGTTGCCGGAGGCATCGTGGCCCTGGCGATCGACCGCGATCGTGGCGGCGTGCTTGTCGCCACGCAGGATCCCAACGCCTTGCTTCGCGTCGACCTGACATCGCTGCAGACGACCTGGACGGTCAACCTCTCCGCGGCGCCCACCGCGGTGGCGTCTCTCGTCGCGACCGATGTCGTGGGTGGGGGTTCGACTTTGTGGAAGGTCGACGGCAAGACCGCAGTCAAGCTCGCCGCCACAAAGCAGTCCGTACTCTCATTGGCGGCCAGTGACGAAGGCTCGTTCCTTCATGTTGCGGAAGCGTCCGCCATCGAAGTCTTCGACGCCACCGGCAAGCTGCAGCGGACACTCCCTCTGGCGGGCTCGCTGGCGCCGGTAGCCATGGCCGTAGTTCCGAGCGGCTCGTCGCTGTTCCTCGGGAACGGCACGGCCGCTGCGCTGCCCACGAAGGGCGTCACCAACACGCCGGGTCCGTTCGTGACCGCCAAGCCGCCCACGACAGCCGTCCTCGACAGCGCCGGCGCGATAGTCAGTTCTCCGCCGTTCCAGGGTGCCGTGCTAGTAGCGGCGGTGATCCTCATCGCCTGCTGGCTGCTCATCCGCTGGTACGACCGCCGCCGGCTCCGGAACTAGGTCCGCCACGGGTCCGCCCGGCGACCCGAAATGGCTCCTGCGACTCGGATATGAAGAGACGGGCTTCCATCGGTACTCACGGCTGGAGCTGGTTCGAGGACAGGCTTCTAGAGCAGCAGCCAAACCTCTTGGACCTCATGCGGTCCGACATTGCGCACGAGGCTCGAGACGCCAACGGTCGGTAGAAGTGCCCGCCCGACGGGGCGCGCCGAAGAGGCGCCAGTTCTTCCGTGGGGATCGGACGAGGGTCAGACGGACTGGACGTCGAAGATCGAGAGCAGCTCCGAGAAGGACTCCCGAACTGCGGATGTCCGCTCTTCCCAGCGCTCGCGAGTGATGTTGAGCGCCGCGAGAACGGCATCGCCTTCGAGTTGCTGGTCGGCGGCATCGACTACCGTCGGGTAGCTGAGCTCGCGCAGCAGCACGTCGGAGCCGGCGATCAATGAGCCCAGCGAACCCGGGCTCGGGACGTGGTGGTCCCACAGAACCCTGGCGATGACCGGGGGCAGGTTCCACTCGTAGGCGAAGACTGCACCGACGTCCTGGTGAGTCGTGCCGGCCAGTTCGATCTCCATCTCGAGCTGCCCGGCTGCGTTGCGCGCGTCGTGGGCGTGCGGATCGAGGAGATAGCTGGCGTAGCGCTCGCCGACATCGTCGAGCAGGTAGACGTGGCCCAGGTCGTGGAGCAGGCCGGCGGCGAAGGCCGTATCGGGGTCGGTGGACCGGGACATCTGGGCCAGGGTCTTGCCGACCACCGCGGCACGGACGGCGTCGCCGGTCAGGCGGGCCGCGGCCAGTGCTTCGCGTGGACTGCGGTTGCCTGCGCGCCGCGAAACGATCAGCGAGGTCAGGACCAGCTGCCGCAACACCGTGTCGCCGAGCAGCGCCACGGCTCGCGAGAGCGTGGTCACCGGCTCGGCCGGGGCGTAGAAGGCGGAGTTGGCCATGCGCAGCACGCGGGCCGCGAGGGCGGGGGAGCCGTCGATCAGCTTCGCCAGCTGGCGCGCGTTCGAGTCACCCTGTCGCAGTTGCTGCTCAAGTCGGAGCAGGCTGGCGGATGGGCTGATCGCGTGCGCGTGCTGGACGATCTGGCGCGCTCGGTCGAGAGTGGTGCTGGTTAGTACTTCCACGAGAAAGGTGTCGGTCCGCCAGCCTCGGGCTTGAACCGGTAATCCCCCTTACTTCAGGTCGTTCTCGATGATGATTCCGGTCGAGCCCTTATGATGACGACCCAACGCAACCAGGAGGGCAGGATCGAGCTATGGCGCTGATTGAGACCTCCGGCCTCACCAAACACTACGGGCCGGTCAAGGCTCTCGACAAGCTCGATCTGTCGGTTGAACCCGGGATCATCGGTTTGGTCGGGGCCAACGGCGCGGGCAAGAGCACGCTGATCAAGATCCTGCTCGGCATCCTGACGCCGACCAGCGGCACCGCGACGATCCTGGGCATGGACAGCGTCCGCGAGACCCGGGCGATCCGCCAGGTGGTGGGATACATGCCCGAGCACGACTGCCTGCCGCCGGACGTGGGCGCGACCGACTTCGTCACGCACATGGCGCGCATCTCCGGCCTGCCGCGGACCGCGGCCCGGGAACGGACGGCCGAAGTCCTGCGCCACGTGGGCCTGTACGAGGAGCGCTACCGCCAGATCGGCGGGTACTCCACCGGCATGAAGCAGCGGGTCAAGCTTGCCCAGGCGCTCGTCCACGATCCCAAGGTGCTCCTCCTCGACGAGCCGACCAACGGCCTCGATCCGGCGGGCCGCGATGAGATGCTGGACCTGATCAAGCGCACCGGCACCGACTTCGGCATAACCGTCGTCGTCGCGTCTCACCTGCTGGGCGAGATCGAGCAGGTCGGCACCTACCTGGTCGCGATCGACGCCGGCAGGTTGCTGAGTGCCGCACCGATCACCACATACACCGCCCGGACGCCGGTGCTGGCAGTCGAGGTCGAGGAAGGTTCGGACAGGCTCGCCGCCTCCCTGACCGGCCGCGGCTTCAAAGCCCGCCTCGACGGCGACTGCGTTCTGGTGGCGATGGAGGACGAACGGCTGTACGACGCGATCCGCGACACCGTCGCCGACCTCGCTCTGCCGCTCATTCGGATCCAGCAGGAACGCGGCCGGCTCGAGGACTTGTTCCGGGATGGCGCCCCGTCGATCGGCGCCCCGTCGATCGACGGCCCGGCCGAAGGGAGTGTGCAATGAGCGCCACCGCCCGCACCGCGCCAGCCGGGAATATCTACGACCTGGGCTACCGCCACTACGAGGGCAAGCGCCACGGCCGCTGGTACGCGGTCTGGTCGCTGTACGTCGAGGGCATGCGCGGCGTCTGGGGCTTCGGCCGCCCGATGACGGCAAAGGCGGCGCCGTTCATCCTGACCGGGCTGTATGCCCTGCCTGCCCTGATCCAACTCGCCTTCTCGTCGATAATCTCGCAGAGCATAGCCACCGGTGAGGCCTCGGCGAGAGACATCGCGACCTACAGCGACTACTTCGCGGCCGCTTCCTTCTTCATGGTTCTGTTCCTGGTTGCCCAGGCTCCTGAGCTGGTGTGCCGCGATCAGCGCTACCACGTTCTGCCGCTCTACTTCACGCGCGCCCTCGGCAGGGCCGACTACGCCTTCGCCAGATTGGCTGCCCTGACCACCGCGGTATTCATGGCGTTGATGGTGCCGATGATCGCGCTCTTCATCGGCGACATCTTGATGAAGCCCGACACGCTCAAGGCGATCGGCGACGAGTGGCCGCGGGCATTGCCGTCGATCCCGGCCAGCGCCCTCGGAGCGCTGAGCCTTTCCTCGATCGCGCTCGCGCTGTCGTCCTTCTCACCGAGACGAGCGTATGCGGCCGTCGGCCTCGTGGCGTACTTCCTGCTTATGGGGATCGTCCCGGACGTGATCTTCCAGGTCGGCAGACACGCCGGCTGGGACTGGGCCGACAAGCTGATGACACTGAATCCGACCGGCGCCATTTCTGCGGCAGCGGACTGGTTCTCCGGGGCCCCCCTGGTTACGACCGGACGCGATGGAGGCCTCCCGGCGACTCTCGGCGCCGACGCGTACGTCCTGGCAGTCGTCGTCAGCATCGTGGTCTTCACCGCCGTCCTTCTCTTCCGCTATCGGAGGATGCCGGCATGACGGTTCAGCTTCCGCCGAACTCGGACGGGGATCCGGTTCTCGCCGCCGGCCCGCAGACACACGTGACATTGCCCGCGCCGGCCATAGAGCTGATCAACGCCGCCCGCTGGTACGGCAACGTGGTCGCCGTCAACGACGTGAGCTTCAGCCTTGGGGCGGGCGTGACCGGCCTCCTCGGCCCGAACGGAGCGGGCAAGACGACGGTCCTCCACATGCTCGCGGGCTTCCTGGCCCCATCCGCCGGAACCGTCCACGTTCTGGGGCGCAGCCCAAATCGCGATCCGTCGGTCTACCGCCAGATCGGCCTGGTGCCGGAACGCGAAGCCGTGTATCCATTCCTGACCGGCCTCGACTACGTGCGTTTCAACGCCCGTCTGCAGGGGCTGACCAATTCGGATCAGGCGTCCAGGGACGCGATCCGCCGCGTCGGCCTGGAAGACGCCATGGATCGGCCCATCGGAACCTATTCCAAGGGCATGAGGCAGCGGGCCAAGGTGGCCGGTGCTCTCGTCCACGATCCGCAGGTCCTGCTGCTGGACGAGCCGTTCAACGGCATGGATCCGCGGCAACGGCTGGCCATGATGGACCTGCTCACCGAGATGGCCGCGGCCGGCAGAACCATCCTCTTCTCCTCGCACATCCTCGAGGAGGTCGAGCGCGTCGGCAACGACATCTTGGTGATGGTCGCCGGCCGGCTGGCCGCCTCGGGCGACTACCGGGCGATCCGGGCGCTGATGACCGATCGGCCTCACACGATCACCATCCGATCAAGCGACGATCGACGCCTGGCAGCCTCACTCATGGGTGACTCCGCGATCTTCGGGGTCGAGTTGGGCGCCGCCGGTCTGTCGGTCCGGACTGCTCACCTTTCGGTATTCCGCCGGCTCATTGCCGGCGCGAGTCGATCTGCCGGTGTGCGCCTCTTCGAGGTCGTGTCGGGCGATGAGTCACTCGAGAGTGTCTTCGACTATCTGGTGCGGCGATGATGTTCACGCGTTCCGTGGCCGCGATCCCTCTCATCGTGCAGATAACGCTGCGCCAGCTCCTCGGCCGGAGGCGGACGGTTCTTCTGCTGTTGCTGGCCGGCGTGCCCGTGCTTCTGGCGATCGTCTTCCGGGCCGCGAATGACGCCGATGTCGCCGGGTTCGCCACGGGCGTGCTCGACGCGGTGGCCGTCACGCTGCTCTTGCCGATCGTTGCCGTGCTCTTCGGCACCGCCGCTTTTGGGGCGGAGATAGAGGACGGGACCATCCTCTACTTGCTGGCCAAACCCATTTCCCGTTGGGCGGTGGTGGCGGCGAAGTATCTGGGCGCCGTAGGCGTCACGACGCTGCTGACGGTCGCGTCGGTCCTTGTTGCGGGCGCGATCGAGATGGGGCCACTCGGCGAGGAGGGCGCGGCGGCGACGCGGGCGTTCATGGCGGCCATGCTCGTGGGCTCATTCGGGTATGTGGCCGTATTCCTGACGCTCAGCCTGTTCACCCGTCGCGCGCTGCTCATCGGCCTGGTCTACGTCCTGGTCTGGGAAGGAGCCCTCTCCACTCTCCTGCCGGGGATCGCCAATCTCTCGATCCGGCAGTTCTCGCTGGGCGTCGCCAATGCCTTCTGGCAGATGGCACCGGACGAGGCTCGCCTCACGCCGAGCACAGCGCTGCCGCTGGCGATCATCCTGGTCGTGGTGGCCCTGGTGCTCGCCGCGTGGAAGCTGATGCGCTTCGAACTCCCCGGCGGCACGGACTGACGCCACCGACCCGCCCGAGCGCGACGGCTATTCCTCGGGGGCTACGGGCAGTGCCAGGATGTTGAAGCCGCCGTCGACGTAGATCACCTCGCCAGTGGTCTGGCTCGAGAGCGGGCTGGCCAGATAGACCGCGGTGTTGCCGACGTCCTCGATGCTGATGTGTGACCGCAACGGAGTGACGTCCTTGAAGCCGCCGTACATCGTCCGGAAGCCGGCGATGCCGTGGGCAGAGAGAGTCCGGACGGGGCCCGCGCTGATGGCGTTGACACGGATCCCGCTCGGGCCAAGGTCCGCGGCCAGATATTTCGTCGTCGCCTCGAGGGCGGCCTTGGCCACGCCCATGACGTTGTAGTTGGGAACCACCTTCTCGGCCGCGTAGTAGGTCATCGTCATGATCGACGAGCCGGGCTTCATGTACGGCCGCCCCTCGCGGGCCATGGCGATCAACGAATAGACGCTGATGTCGAACGCGGTGTGGAAGCCGGAGCGGCTGATGTCGGTGAAGTGGCCGTCGAGGTCTTCGCGCTCGGCGTAGGCGACCGCGTGGACCAGGATGTCGAGGTCGCCATGCCTCTTGTTCCAGTGCTCGAAGACCTTGCGGATTTCTTCGTCGTCTCGAACGTCCGCGCCCTCGACGAAAGTCGATCCGATCGAGGCGGCCAGCGGTCGAACGCGGCGCTTGATCAGCGACGCCATCGAGCTGAAGCCGACTTCGGCGCCCTGGTCGTAGAGCGCTTTGGCGATACCCCAGGCGATCGAGTGGTCGTTGGCGACGCCGAAGACCAGCGCCTTCTTGCCCTTGAGCAGTCCGTCTCGGTCGCAGTCGTCGGCCGGCCTTGTCAGGCGGCGGCTGACTCGCGGCTTGGCCACGATGGTTGCTGCTTCCACTGCCGACGCTACGGTCGCGGGCTGGGTGCCGCCGGCCGGCTCGGCGGCCGGAGAGCTCTTCGGGCTGGCTGGTTGGTGATCGGCGGCCGGCGCGGCCGCTTTCTTGGAAATTCTCATGGGTTCGTAGGTCCTCCGTTGTCTGCCCACCCGGGATCGCTTCTCTGCGGTGCCGCGATCGGGGCGGGCCGCGAACGAATCGGAATCCGTTCTCCGTGTTCGACCGTTCTCACCATGTACAAACCCGCGGCGCGTCGATCGTTACGACTGCGCTCGAGATTCCCGCCTGACGGGGGGCGAGGGTCGATACCGGACAGGCCGGAGAATAACTTCTACGTGTGCGCTGCACAATCAATCCCGGCGCACGTTGCGATTTGGTCGGGCGCGCCTGCCCGCTGCCCCGGACCTTCCTAGACCAGGTCCTCCCACGAGAATTTCGGCTCATATCCGAGGACCCGGCGAGCCTTGTCGATGCTCATCAGCGATTCGCGGCCTTTGAGTTCGTGGGTGAGGCGCACGTCCGGGAAGACCTCAGCCATGAGATCGGCGCTGGGCCGGTCCATGACCGTGTCGGCGGCCGCGACGATGTAGCTGCTGGCTCCGACGACATCCGCTTCCAGGCCGAGGCGCGCGGCCAGGGCCACGTCGCGTGCATCGACGTAGCTCCACAGATTCCATTTGCGCAGCCGGACATTGTTCTGGAACGACGGGAATCGGGCGTAGTCGTGCGGTTCCATGATGTTGGAGATGCGCAGCGCCACGAACGGGATGCCGGACCAGGCGGCGACGTGCGTGGCGGCCGTCTCGCTCACGACCTTCGAGAGCGAGTAGGTGGTCGTGGGGTAGGGATAGTGGTCTTCGTCGAGCGGCGCGTACTTGGGCGGCTCGGTGAAGTCGAGCCCGAGCGTGGTCTCGCTGGAGGCCCAGACCACTCTCTTGAGCTTGTGCAGCGCCGCGGCGAAGAACACGTTGGCGTTCATGACGCTGTTGCGCTGGAAGATCACGGCCGGCGTGTACAGGCCGGGCGCCGGAATGTTGGCCATGTGCACTACTGCGTCGGCTCCGGCCAGGGCTTCGACCGCCTGACCGTATTCGACCAGGTCCGCCTGCATCACCGGGACGTCGAGCGGCGACCGCGGGGCCTGGAGATCGACTGCGGTGACGTCGTAGCCCGACGCCAAAAGTTCGGCCACGATCGCCCGGCCGGCCTTGCCGGACGCGCCGGTTACGCAAACTCGCATCTGTTCTCCAAGATGGCGCACCCGCCAGGCCGCCTCACCGGCGGCCGCAGGGTATGCGGCGATGGTATCGCGTTCCCAGGGCTTCTCGCCAAAGAGAAAGCGGCCGCCGGGCTTTCGCCCGACGGCCGCGATATTGCGTGCCGGCGACTTGTCGCGGTTGGAGCTACGGGAGGTTGGCCACCACCGTGGTCAGCGCCCTGCCGCCGATCGAATGCTTGACCGTGTCCCTGATGGTGATCCAGCGATTGCCCTTGGTGTTCAAGGTGATGTTGAAGGTATGGACGCCGGCGTCGGCGGCCGTGAACGTGTAGTCGGACGGGAGCGCCGCCGACTTGTCGTTACTGATGAAATGGACGGTGCCGACGTAGCCCGTCGCCACGTTGCCGAAGCGGTCGTGCATGGTGGCGGTGACGGTCGCGGCAGCGCCGGCGGTGGCGGGGTTCGCCAGGCCGGTGAGCGAGATCGAGGCCGCCTTGGCCGGGCTCACCGAGATGCCGCCGATTGTTCTGGAAAGCGTCGGGTTGCCGGTTTCGGCAACCTGGATCGATTGAGCTCCCGCGGTCTTGAAGGTTGCTGAGAACGCATGCTTGCCATGGACCAGGGCAACCGACACGGGAGAGATGGACATTGACGGATCGGAGCTCGTGATGGAGAGCGGACTCGCGTCGTCGATTGCGGTGTTGCCGAAGGCGTCGATAGCGGTGACTGTGTATCGGCCGGCGACGCCGGCAGTGGCGGTTTGAGGTCCGGTCACGAAGAGGCTCGCCGTCGGGCCGGGTTTGACCGTCATCGCCCAATTGCGGGTGGCGAGCGGGCCGTCGAAGGCCTCGACCGACTGGGCTCCGGCCGTCATGAGCGAAACCGTGAAGGTGTGAGTGCCCGCGTCGGCGGGCGTGAAGGTGTAAACCTCGCCACCGCCGGACCGGATATCCGTGGTCACGACATTGACCGTCCGCGAATAGCCGGTGTCTACGGTGCCGTTCTTCTTCAGCGCCGAGACCGTCACCGAGAAAGTGGCACCGGCCACGCTAGTGTGCGAGGTGGCCGAAATGATGAGCCTTGCCGGTCCGTTACCGGCTGGACCGACAGGCGTGACAGGTGCAGACGAGTCCGACCATCCACTGGTGCCGATCGCGTTGGTTGCGGTCACAAAGAACGTGACGGCGTTGCCGTTGACCAGGCCGGTGACGGTGCAAGTTGTTGTGGTGGACACGCAGCTGCTGCCGTCGGAGGCAGTGACCGTATAGCTGGAGATCGGGCTGCCGCCGTCATAGGGAGTGGTCCAGGAGACGGTCGCTGATCCGTTGCCTGCCGTCGCGATCACATTGGTCGGAGGGTTGGGGCGAACGCGGGGGTGCGGCTCGTCAATGCGACCGTCAGGCCCGTCACCGACGGCGGGACGGCGACCTGAGTGGCCTGGCCAACCGTTGGGACAGCTACGCCCGAGTCAGAGTAGTAGCCGGTAGCGTAGTTGTAGTACCAGTCATCGAAGTTGATTGTGTATAGGCCCTGAGCCAGGCCCGTGACTGTGAAATTGCCGGTATCGTCCGCTTGAGTCTGCGCGCACCGGTCGGTCGTGGAGCATGCCTCCACCATGACCCCGCCGAGAGCGCCGGCATCTCCCGTAACCGTGCCCTGGATCGTGGAGGCCGTCTCGAGCCCGAGCGTTGGCAATGTCACGTCCCTGGCCCCAACCTGGATTGGTGTCCACGAATAGTCGTTCCAAACAAGTCCGGACGGCGTGTAGTACCCGCTCACGTAGGTTTGGTTGAAGTCATCGATTTCGAGGCGGTACTTGCCTGCCCAGAGCCCCGAGACGTAGAAGCTGCCGTTGTCGTCCGTCGTCGTGTCGTAGCAGCCACCGTCGCCGAGGAAGCAAAGCTCGACGAAGAGACCGCCCAGATTACCGCCCGACCCCGTGACGGCGCCCCTGAGCACGGCCCCGACCGGGACGTCGAAGACGGGCACCGTGACGTCGCTGTCGCTTACGGTTATCGGCAGCGCCTTCGCAGGCTTGGGCGTCACGCCTGAACCGTCGTAGTAGCCGGACCCGTAAGGACTGTGGGGATCCAGGCCAACGGGTCCGATGCCGGGGGGCGGCACCGCGATGTACAGCACGTACGTGCCTGGAGTCAGGCCTGTGACGCTGTAGTTGCCGGCGGCGTCTACTGCGCTGGTCCCGCACGCGGGGTTGGCGGAGCAGGCTTGCACCTGGAGGTTGGCCAAACCTCCTGCCGCACCGGTTACCTTGCCGGAAATCGAAAACGCAGCCTCGAGTTGGACGTCGGTCAGCACGCTTCCGGCCGATACCGGCGTCGCGGACCCGAAGTCCTGAGTCAGACCCGGGCCCACATACCAGCCCCACTGATACGAGGGTCCGGCCTCGAAGTCGAGGATGTAGCTTCCGGACTGGAGCCCGGCCATGGCGAAGTTGCCGCTGTCGTCGGTCAGGAAGGTATCCGAGCAGAAGCTCCAGTCAGTGGTGCAGCCGCTGACTGTGATGCCACCGAGATTGCCGGCCGCCCCGACCACGTTTCCGGTGATCGTGAGCCCGCCGGCGGCCTGGGCCGACGTCATGCCGAGCGGCGATGCCGCCATGCCAACCGCCAGTACCAACGCGGACGCCATCGAACCGATGCGCCGCAGCTCCCTCTTCATCGGATCCTCCTCTACTGGCACGCAGCCATAGACGGATCTTCCGTCGAGTGGTTGCGTGCGCCCCTCAGGCAGACGGCGTGTGTGAGCGCCCTGTTGCGTTGAGTGGTCCGACTGTACATCGCGGCCCGGAGCCGATTCGGGCGTTTGTGCACAGCTGCAATGCCTCAGGTCGCGTCCTCGATAGACGCCGTATCACCCGAATCGGCGCAGGCCCACCTCTATAGAGTGGCAAAGCGCTTGGAGGGACAACTGTTGGTGTCTGTGAGTTTGGCTCACGAGGAAGCCTGGCCGGAGATCGGGGAGATGCTTGCCGAGCATGGACCGGTGCTCCTGGCCGCGGCCCGTCTCATCACCTTGAACGACGTAGAGGCGGAGGACGTAGTTCAGGTCACGTTCGAGATCGCCCTCCGGCGCGGTCACACGCTCCGGGACAGGGGATCGCTGCGTGCCTGGCTGCTGGCGATCGAGGCGCGTGAGGCCGTCCGTCGTGTGCGCTCGATGCGCCGATTCCTGTTGTTCGTGCCGCACGTCCACGATGTCGCCGCGGTGGGCCCCGGCCACGACCAGTCGCTGGTCCTGCGCGATGCCCTTCAGGCGCTGCCACGTCGGGTGCGCGCCGCGATCGCTCTGCACTATCTGGCGGGCTACTCGGTTCGCGACACGGCCTCGGCGTTGGGTGTCAGCGAGAACACGGTCAAGACACAGCTCAAGACGGGCCTGGCCCGTTTGCGAGAGGAACTCGGAGATGAATGACTGGCCGATCGACGGCGCGCTGGATCGACGCCTGCGCAGCCTCGTCGACGAGGAACTGACCGCGGCGCGCGTGGATGCTGCCGCATTGCCGACTCGTTCGACGACCATCCGAACAAAGGGCCTCGGGGCCTTTGCCGGCCTGGGGGCGCTTGCGGTAATCGCGATAGTCGCCGTGCTACTACTCAGGAGTGTCCCGACTAATCAGATTGGCGGCGCGGATGAGAGCGAATCGCCGGGTTCGAGTGGCGCACTCGTGAATGCCAGTCCATCCGCTCCGGCCGTGACCCAGACGCCGGCGCTCTCGCCTGCCGTTGGGCCGGGAACCTTCTCACCGACTGGCAAGATGGTAAGCACCGACAACGGCATGGCCACGCTGCTGCTCGATGGTCGCGTGCTGATCGTCGGCAACGCTGCCACTTCGCCCGAGCTGTACGACCCGAAGACCGGCAAGTTCAGCCCGACGGGCGCCGCCCTCCGGGACGGCAACTTCGCCAGCGCGACGCGGCTTCTCGACGGCCGCGTCCTATTCGTGGGTGGCAACGACTCCCATACAACCTTCGGCACGGCCCAGCTGTACGACCCGAAGACGGGCAAGTTCAGCGCGACCGGTTCGCTCATTACAGGGCGCATGGGCCAGACCGCAACACTGCTCCCCGATGGTCGGGTTCTGATTGCCGGCGGAGACACCTTCAACTACGGGAGCGTCGGCAACTACGCCGTGGCCATGGCCTACCGACCCGGATCCGGGTCGGGACCCGCCGCCCGGCAAGGCATGACCGGTCCGCCGATGCTGGCCTCGGCCGAGATATACGACCCAAAGACGGGCAAGTTCAGCGTGACCGGCTCGATGACGACCGAACGTGACGCAGCCGGCGCGGTCCTTCTGGCGGACGGTCGGGTGTTGATTGCGGGAGGGGGCAACGAAGGCAGCGCAGCAGTCCAGTCGGCCGAGATCTACAACCCCAAGACGGGCAAGTTCACTCCGACCGGTTCGATGCTGACGCCGCGTTACGGCTTCTCGGCGATCCTGCTCTCCAGCGGACGGGTGCTCATCTCCGGCGGCACGGGCGGTAGCAACCCGCTCGCGTCGCTCGAGATGTACGACCCGAAGACCGGCAAGTTCA
This sequence comes from Chloroflexota bacterium, assembly GCA_003171035.1. Taxonomy (GTDB): domain Bacteria; phylum Chloroflexota; class Limnocylindria; order Limnocylindrales; family CSP1-4; genus Fen-1039. Next base: position 9,835 of record PMXR01000114.1, on the reverse strand, counting down.
GCTCGGCGGGCTCGTTCGACCGCGCCACCTCCGGGACTCCGGTCCTGCTCGCCGACGGCCGCGTTCTGTTTGCCGGGGGTTTCGACATGACTGATGGAAAGAGCGGCTATCTCGCAGCCTGCGAGCTGTTCGATCCGACGACCGGCCGGCTGAGCCCCACGGGCTCGATGGCTTCGGCTCGCCTGATCGGGAGTGCCACGCTACTCCTCGATGGCCGCGTGTTGGTAGCCGGTGGCGTCGGCGTGGGCGACCCCGGGCTTCTCGACTCCGCTGAGATATACCAACCCTAGGGGGGTCCGTCGGGCGCCGCCCGACGGATAGAGAAGTGGCCGCCGGGCGCAGAGCCCGGCGGCCACTGAACTGCGTTGGACTACGCGAGCAGCGCGCCGATGGCGTCGAGCGGAACGGCGTTGGACTCGGTCACGATCCCGGCCGCGGCGCGGAGCCGTGGCGCGATCGAGGCGACGTAGCTGCGGGCGATCGACTTCTTCGACTCGAGCACGTTCGTGTCGCGAAGCAACAGCCAGGAGCAGACGAGCCAGACGGCCTGATCGACCAGATCGCAGGCGTAGTAGTCGACCTTGTCGCGGTTCGGCTGGGCCTTGAGCGCGTCGACGGCCTTCTGGAAGGTCGACGTCAGCTCGATCAGCGTCGCCTTTTCGGTGGCCATGTCGGCCGGATACTCGGCGGCGGACCACTCGGCCAGGAGCGGATCGAGCGAGCGGTTGAGAAGCTTGCCGATCGCGGCGACGACCTGCAGCTGGCTCGTGCCTTCGTAGATGTTCGTGATTCGAACGTCGCGGAAGAGCCGCTCGATGTTGAATTCCTTCATGTAGCCCACGCCGCCGTGGACCTGCATCGACTGGTAGCAGACGCGGTTGCCCATTTCGGTGGAGCAGTACTTCACCATCGGGGTCATCGTCTCGGCCAGCGTCGCGCAGGCCTTGAGGCGAGCCCGGGCTGCCGGGTCGACGGTGTCGCCGCCGTCACCGACTGCCTTCTCGTAGACCTTCCACAGGTCCACCCAGCTGGCCGTCTCGGCGAGCAGCGCGCGAGTGGCTTCGAGGTCGACTCGCATCCCCAGCAGCAGCCGGCCGACTGCCGGCAGGACGCGGATCGGCTTGCCGAACTGGATCCGCTCCTTGGAGTAGCGGTCGGCCTCGCGCCAGGCGGCTTCGGCGATTCCGAGCGCCTGGGCCGCGACCGCCAGCCGGGCTCCGTTCATCAGGTTCATGGAGTAGCGCATGAGCCCGAAGCGGCGCTTGCCGATCAGGGTGCAGGGCGTGTTGTTGTACTGGATCTCGCAGGTGGGCGAGGACTTGATGCCCATCTTGTGTTCGATGCGGCGGATCTTGACGGTGTCGTCCTTCTCCACCAGGAACATNNTTGACGCCGTTGAGGTGCCACTGCCCGGTGGCTTCGTCCAGCGTCGCCTTGGTGGCTACGGCGCCCAGATCGGAGCCGGCATCGGCCTCGGTCAGGACCATCGCGCCGGAAACCTCGCCGCGTGAGAAGCGGGGCAGGACGCGGGCCTTCGTCTCGTCGTCGCCGTACTCGTCGATCATCGAGGCTATTTCCTGGAGGCCGTAGACGGTCATCAGACCGCTTTCGGCACGGGCCACGATTTCGACCAGCATCGAGTAGATGGACTCGGGCAGGTTCAGACCGCCGAACTCGCGAGGCAGCATCGCCCCGAAGAGCCCGGCCTCGCGGAAGGCCTGGATGGCATCGAGCGTCGGCGCGGTGTAGGTAACCTCGCCGTCCTCGAAATGGGCGCCTTCCTCGTCCGCTTCCGCGGCCCGGGGAGCGACGCGTTCGCCGCAGATCTCGCCCATGACACTGAGGATGATCGAGTAGTTGTCCTTGGCGTCGGCGTAGTTTCGCGGCGAGCCGGGGAACTGCTCGGCCTGGCCGTAGCCCTTTTCCTTGAGTTCCAGAGCTTCGCTCAGATTGATCTGGGCGAGCCGGAACTGGATGTCGGGGTTGTCGAGGTAGAAGTTCTCGCTCATTCGGCTTCTCGCTGATCCATGGCGCGCTCGCGCAGAGTCTTGATGATCAGCGGCAGCACCTCGCCGACGTCGCCGACGATCCGGTAGTGCGCGATCTGGAACATTGGAGCGTTCGGGTCCGTGTTGATCGCGATGATCTTGGAGCTCTGGTCCATGCCGGCCCGATGCTGGATCGCGCCCGAGATGCCGGCCGCGATGTATAGGCGGGGCCGGACCGTGGTGCCGGTCTGGCCGACCTGATGCACTCGTTCGATGAGGCCCGAGTCCACAGCCGCGCGCGAGGCGCCGACCTCGCCACCCAGCAGGTTGGCGAGCTCACGCAGGAGCGCGAACTCGTCGGCGGTTGTGACACCGGCGCCGCCGGCGACGATGACGGGAGCGTCCTTAAGGTTGATCGTAGTGTGGCGGACCTGGCGGCTCAGGACCTCGAGGACGAGATCCTCGGGCGAGAACGTGGGCGCGATCTTCTCGACGACGCCCTTGCGGTTGGGATCGGCGACCGGCTTGCGCATGACGCCTTCCCGGACCGTGGCCATCTGCGGACGCGTGTGCGGGTTGACGATCGTGGCAATCAGGTTGCCGCCGAAGGCCGGCCGGATCTGGAAGAGCAAGTCCTTGTAGGTCTTGTCTTCCTTCTTGACGTAGTAGTCGCCGACCTGGAGATCCGTGCAGTCGGCCGTCAGGCCGCAGCGCATCGCGCTGGCGACTCGCGGGGCGAAGTCACGGCCGTTGGGCGTGCCGCCGATCAGGAAGATCTCCGGCTCGCGCTTTCGAGCTTCCTCGATCGCCACGCGGGCGTAGGGGAGGGTTCGATACAGGGCCAGCTCTTCGTGCTCGGCCAGGATGACGCGGTCGGCGCCGTGGGCGATGACCTCCTGAGCCAGCGCGTCGACGTTGTGGCCGCACAGGAATCCGACCACCTCGACACCGAGCTTGTCCGCAAGCTCGCGAGCCTTGCCGACCAGCTCGAGGCTGACCTCGGCGATCTTGCCATCGGTGTGCTCGATGAATACCCAGACGTTCTTGTGATCTGACATATCTGGCCCTACCCGACGATGTATTCGTGGACCAGCTCCGCAATCATCGCCGCGATTCCTTCGGCGTTGGCGGGGATGGTCTTGCTCTCCGTGCTCTCGAGGACCACGAAGTTGATCTTGTGAACCTGGGTCGGGGAGCCGGCCAGGCCGATGCTGCCTTCGGTCGCGCCGATGTCCTCGGCCGACCAAACGGGGATCTTCAGGTTGTGCTTGGCGAGGTGGGCGTCGAGCGCCTCGTCGGACTCGAACTCGGGCCACTGGGTCCGGATCGCGGCGTACTCGCTGGGAACGGCGGCGAGCTTGCGCTCCATCTGCCGGCGGACGTTGGCCGGTCGCGGCGTGTTGGCCGAACCGACCACGGTCAGCAGGACGGGGAAGGTGCAGCGCACGATCTCCGAACCGTGGTCCAGCGCGCGCTGGACCGTGATCTTGTCCTTGGTGATCTCGACGATCTGCTCGGCGTAGGTGATCTGCGGAATGCCGAGCTTCTCGGCGGTCTGCGGACCGACCTGGGCGGTGTCGCCGTCGATGGCCTGGCGGCCGGCGAGGACGATGTCGTAGTCGCCGAGCTTCTCGACCGCGCACTTGAGCACGTACGAAGTGGCAAGAGTGTCCGCGCCGGCGAACTTGCGGTCTGTCAGAAGGACGACCTTGTCGGCGCCGCGGAACAGTGAGTCACGCAGGATGTTGGCGGCTTTGGGCGGGCCCATCGTGATGACGGTGACGGTGCCGCCGGTCCGCTCCTTGATCTCGAGCGCCATTTCCAGGGCGTTGAGGTCTTCCGGGTTGAAGATGGCCGGCAGGGCACCGCGGTTCATGGTGCCGTCCTTGGTCATCACGTCGCCGGTGACGTTGTGGGTGTCTGGAACCTGCTTGACCAGGACCACGCAGTTTATCGGTCGGGAATCGGTCATCGAGTCTCCGGAGACCGCCCGGCATGGGCCCGGCGGATTGGTGTCATGGCTTCCCCGGGTCTTGGTTGCCTCCGGGACGGCGTGGAACCGACGGGAACGCGGTCAGGTTCCGGTGAAGGATACCCTGCCGGGAGGTGGCTCCGTGGCCCGGCTGCTCGCAAACGGAAAAGCGCCGGAGCCCTGCGGCCCCGGCGCTTCTGTGAGAGCTGCTTAGTAGACGAGGGTCATGATCGAGTGGGCCGGGCTTGTGGTCTTGGCCGTCTGGCCGTCGATCCAGAAGCTGAACGGAACCGTGTCCTCACTCAGGTTGAGGACTACCACCGCGACCTTGCCGTCGGGCTTCACGAAGCCCACGGCCTGCAGACGATCGTCATCTGTCACGGTCGCGACTCGCTTGTCGCCGGGCCGGACGAACTTCGAGAAGTGGCCGATGTAATAGAACGAGTTCATGTACGTGAGCTTGCCGGTCTTCCGGTCGGCGTGGATCGGCGCGTAGCAGAAGTTGCCGACGTGGTTCGGACCGCCTTGCTCGTCGAGGAGGATGTTCCAGTCCGTCCAGGCCGACGTGCCGTTGCTGATGTCCATGAGCATCGCCAGGCCATACTTCTCGCCCCACAGCCACTCGTTTACACGCTTGGCGTTGTACAGCTCGGGGCAGCCTTCGCTGAAGACGAGCTTCTTGTCGGGCCAGGCCTCGTAGGTCTGTCGAACCTGGTCGAAGTGGTCGCCCACATACCAGTGGAAGCACGTCCCCCAGACGTACTTGGAGGCCTCGGGATCGTCGTAAACGACTTTGGCTCGGGCGTACAGCAGGCCACGGTTGTGGTCCCAGATCATCAGCTTGAGTCGGCACAGATTGTCTCGCTCGAGGGCCGGGCCCAGGTGGTCGCGGACAAAGTCGCGCTCTTCCTCGCCGGTGAAGATGCACGACTGCCAGGACTGCACGGCCATCGGCTCGTTCTGGACCGACAGGCCCCAGATCGGAACGCCCTCGGCCTCGTAGGCCTTCACGAAGCGACCGTAGTAGCTCGCCCATGCGTCGCGGTATTCCTGCTTGAGCCGGCCGCCGTGGAGCATATCGCCGTTGGTCTTCATCCACGCCGGCGGGCTCCAGGGCGAGGCGAAGAGCGTGAACGGCGTCTTGCCCGTGGCCATCGCAGCCTTGATGAACGGCAGCCGGAACTTGCGGTCGTGTTCGATCGAGAAGTTCAGCAGCTCGGTGTCGCCGGCGACATCGTCATAGGAGTAGACGTCGCTCGAGAAGTCGCAGCTGTGGATGTTGGTCCGGCAGAAGGAGTAGCCGATGCCCTTCTCGTCGTCGAAGTAGGCGGTCAGGATCTCCTTCTGAGTCGCCGCCGGCATTTTGGCGTACGTCTCGGCCGAGGAGTCGGTCAGCGCCCCGCCGATGCCTTCCATCGTCTGGAAGGTCTTCTTCGAGTCGACCAGGACGAAAGGCGTGAGCTCGTCCGGCTGCGACAGCGGCTCGAAGGCGAGCGGGGCCTTCTTGGTGAGGCGGTCGGCCGAGCCTTTGGCCGTGACATGAAGCTCCGCCGACGTACGCCGGGCGTTGACCATCTAGCCGAACCCTCCGCTCTTCTGCACAAGGTGTCCATTCTCAGGGCATGCGCTCGTTCAGAATAGCAACACCGATTCAGCATGCGATCATCCATATTGGTGATGAGACTACCCGCGCCCGACTCCGATCTGCGCCGCCGCCTCGCCGGCGTTCGCGGCCTGCTTCTGGACATGGACGGCGTGCTCGTCATGCGGAATGCCCCGATTCCCGGTGCAATCGAGGCTCTGGCAGCCCTCGACGAGGCCGGGTTCCCGTACGTGATCGCCACCAACGTCTCGATGGTCGGCCGCGCGACNNTCGTCCGCCGCGGCCTATTCGCTGCGGCGGTTCTCCGGGCAGCCGATCTACGGCCTGGTCGCCCCCGACGCGCGGACCGAGTTCTCGGGACAGCTGCTGCTCGGCCACGATGAGGCAGCTCTGCCGGGTGCGCGGGTCGCGGCGGTGGTCATCGGCGATGCCGGGCCCGAGTTCACGCCACGCAATCTGCAGACGGCGTTCACTCGGCTGCGGGGCGGAGCGAAGTTCGTGGCGATGCACAAGAACCGCTGGTGGATCACGCCGGACGGTGTGATGCTCGACTCGGGCGCCTACGTCGCCGCGCTCGAGTTCGGGACTCGGCGGCGGGCACTGGTTACGGGCAAGCCGTCCCGTGCCTTCTTCGGGGAGGGCGTCCGGCTGCTCGGCCGGATGCCGCGCGGCCCGGCCTCGGCCGGCGGCCTCGTCGCGGCGGAAGTGGCGATGGTCGGCGACGACCTCTGGAACGACGTCCGCGGCGCCCAGCGCGCCGGACTCCGCGGCGTCTTCGTCAGGTCGGGCAAGCACGGCGACGCGGAGCTGGCGCGAGTGGCGTCGGAGCGCGGCGGTGGACCGCCCGACGCCGTGGCGCCGTCGATCGCGGAGGTCGTGGCCGCGCTCGTGGGCTGACGAGACGCCGACGAGCGCGCTGTCGAGGGCCGTTCGGCCGCTGGGTTGCGGAAGGCCGGATCGGGGCAATCCTGGTGGTCGGCGTAGACTAGCGACAATGGAGTCTGCGCCCTGCTGCGAGCGCGCGCCTCGAGGCGGTGCGGCCCCGATGAACGTCCCCAGGAGGGTGTTCGGATGACCGCGACGTCTGAGCCCCGGCTCAAGATCACTTACGCAACCCTGCGCAACGACAACGAGCAGTTGCATGCCCAGTACGACGCCGGCCTGGCTGTGGCCCGGGCCGAACTCGGCGGCACCCACGGTCTATTCATCAACGGCGAATGGCGCCCGGCGCCCAAGACCTTTGAGAAGCGCTCGCCGATAGACGGGTCGTTGGTTGGCATCTTCGCATCGGGAAACAAAAAGGACGTCCAGGACGCCGTGGCCGCCGCCCGCGCCGCGTCCCCGGGCTGGGCCCGCACCGCGTGGCTTGAGCGAGTCGCGATCATGCGCCGCATGGCCGATCTGATCAGCGAGCGGCAGATGGAACTCGCCGCCCTGATGGCCATCGAGGTTGGCAAGAACCGACTCGAGGCCCTCGGCGACGTCGAGGAGTCGGCGGACCTGATCCGCTACTACTGCGACCAGGTCGTGGCCAACGACGGCTTCGACCGGCCGATGGGCAACCTGGGCGATCCCACGGTGCACACCCGCTCCGTGCTCAAGCCGCACGGCGTATGGGCGATCATCAGTCCGTTCAACTTCCCGATGGCCCTGTCCGGCGGCCCTTCCGGCGGCGCTCTCGTCGCCGGCAACGCGGTCGTCTACAAGCCCTCCAGCGACGCTCCGATGTGCGGCGTCAAGCTCGCCGAGATCGCCGACCTGGCCGGTCTGCCGCGAGGCGTCTTCAACATGGTCAGCGGCCCGGGTGCCACCGTCGGCCAGGAGCTGCAGGAGAACGAAGGCATCGACGGCATGCTCTTCACCGGCTCGTACGAGATCGGCTTCAACCACGTCTTCAAGGAATTCAGCCGCGTCTTCCCCAAGCCGGTGATCGTCGAGATGGGCGGCAAGAACCCGGCCATCGTCAGCGCCCGCGCCGATCTCGAAGAAGCGGCCGAAGGCGTGATGCGATCGGCCTTCGGCTACGGCGGCCAGAAGTGCTCGGCCTGCAGCCGGGTCTACGTCCAGGCGCCGGTCTACGACGCGTTCCTGGAGGCGCTCATCGCCAAGACCCAGGCGATCGCCGTGGGCGACCCCACCGACAAGAAGAACTGGCTTGGGCCGCTCGTCAACGCCAAGGCAAAAGCCAAGTACGAAGCCGCAATCGCCGAAGTCACGCGTGACGGCCGCATTGTCACAGGCGGCAAGCTGCTGGAGGGCCAGGGTACGGACCTGTACGTCGCCCCCACGGTCGTGGCCGACCTGCCCGCCGACCACCACATCTGGCGCGACGAGCTGTTCGTTCCGCTCGTTGCCGTGGCCAAGGTCGACTCACTCGACGAAGCCTTCGAGCGCGCCAACGACACCATCTACGGCCTGACCGCGGGCTTCTTCAGCGACGACCACGAGGAAGTGGAGCGGTTCAAGGAAGTCAGCCAGGCCGGCGTGATCTACATCAACCGCCGAGCGGGCGCCACGACCGGCGCCTGGCCGGGCATNNACCACCGGCAAGGCGTCGGGCGGCCTCTACTACGTCCAGCAGTTCATGCGGGAGCAGTCGCAAACCCTCGTCGACTGAGGATCGCAGCGGGCCGGCGGCCGGTGCCCGGGGCAGTTCAAGCCCCATCCCGCTCCGGCCGCTCCGCTATACTTACCTCCCCATCCAGCCTGCATAAAGGCTATGCGTTCCAGCGGCCTGCTGCGCCAGTTTGGTGGCGGCGCCAGCCAGTCGAGGTGCACCGTGACTCAGGCTCCCGTCAAGCTAGAAGCGGCTCCTGCCGTTCCTCATCTCGTCACAGAGCTGCCCGGTCCCAAGGCACGCGCACAGGTCGAGTTCGACAAGACCTGGTCGTCGCCGAGCGTTCCGCGCGCCTATCCGGTCGTCCCCGCCCGAGCCCGCGGCTGCACGATCGAAGACGTCGACGGTAACCTCCTGCTCGACTTCAACGCCGGCATCGCGGTCACCTCGACCGGCCACTGCCACCCGAACGTCGTCGCCGCGATCAAGCAGCAGGCCGACGAGATCCTCCACTACAGCGCCGACTTCTACGTCCCCGAGTACGGGCAGATGTGCGCCGAACTTGCCCGCATCGCGCCGATGAAGGAGAAGTGCCGGGTCTTCCTCGGCAACTCCGGCACCGAGGCGGTCGAAGGCGCGATCAAGCTCGCCCGCCACGCCACCGGCCGACAGAACATCGTCGCGTTCCTGGGAGCCTTCCACGGCCGAACGATGGGCTCGACGTCGCTGACCGCCTCCAAGGCCAAGTACCACGCCGGCTTCGGGCCGCTTCTTCCGGGCGTCTACCACGCCCCGTTCGGCAAGGTCGAAGACCTCAAGTGGTTCGACGAGGTCCTCTTCGAGCGCCTCTGCCCGCCGGAGGAAGTCGCGGCAATCATCCTCGAGCCGATCCAGGGCGAGGGCGGATACATCGTCCCCGAGGACGGGTTCCTCCAGGGCATCCGGGCCATCTGCGACAAGTACGGCATCGTCATGATCGCCGACGAGGTTCAGGCCGGCGCCGGCCGGACCGGCAAGATGTGGTCCATCCAGAATTGGGACGTCGAGCCGGACATCGTCGCGACCGCCAAGGGCATCGCGAGCGGCATGCCGCTCGGCGCGTTCATCGCCCGCGACTCGCTCATGGCCAAGTGGAGCGCCGGCCACCACGGCACAACGTACGGCGGCAACCCGCTCGCCTGCGTCGCCGCGCTCGAGACGATCAAGCTGCTCGAAGGCGGGCTCATGGGGAACGCGAAGGCCCGCGGAGATCAGTTGCTGGCGGGTCTGCGCAAGATCCAGGCCGTGCACCCGGAGCTCGTCAAGGACGTGCGCGGGATCGGCCTCATGATCGGCGTTGATTTCGGCACCCACGAGGCCGCCGAGGCGGTCGAGTGGGCGGCCTTCCAGCGCGGCCTGTGCACGCTGACGGCCGGTAAGTCTGTCGTCCGAATCTCCCCGCCGCTCGTCCTAACCGAAGCCGAGGCCGCCACCGGCCTCCGGATCTTCGGCGAGGCCGTGGCCGAGGTCGCGGCAAAGGCGTAACTCACCGGAGGCTCGACTGCGGCGTCTCAGGTGCCATCATTCGACCTGATGGCCGCGGCCGGGCCTTGTGGTTCGGGGCCGGTTTATCGCGGGATAATTGCGAGGTGAGCGTCGATGACTAAAGTCGCATCGATGCGCGACGCCGTCGCCGTAAACGTCCACGACGGTGACGTCGTCGCCATCGAAGGCTT